>CAYSOR010000014.1:0-14506 GCA_964432705.1 uncultured Gammaproteobacteria bacterium | reverse complement strand
TTTGACAGCGAGAAAGAACAGTAGGCAGAAGCGTATCCGGCGTCGATGTCTCAAGGATAATGCGTACGCTTGGTGGCGGTTCTTCCAGTGTCTTCAGAAGTGCTTGTTGCGCCTCGATTGTCAGAAGGTGCGCTTCGTTCACAATAGCGGCGGTTAAGGGTGAGTTATATGGTTTGAGTGTTATTCGGCTTTGAAGCTCGCGTATGTCCTTAATACCAATGGAATTTCCTTCTCGCACGAGCTCGACTCGATCAAACGGTCCGACCCGCCAGTCATCGAGTAATTCCTCAATTTTTTGTTTTCGCAATGTATCTGAGTTTCCGGTAATGAGAAATGCATGCATCATCCTTGCATTATAGTGCAAAAGCATCAATAATGGATGTATCATTCTATGCCCGCACCTGCCCAACAACTGCTCGCGACACTAGTCTCTGATAATCAGCTTACCCAAGCCCAAGCGGACGCTATAAACACCGAGTCCATTTCGAGCGGAGTTTCCCCGGAGGATCTACTCCTGAAAAAACGCCTCGTATCGGAGGAAGACGTCGTGAAAGCCAGGGCAAAGACTCTTGGCATTCCCTTTGTTGCTTTGGGGGCGCGCTCGATTTCTCCCGACATCGTCACATTTATCCCCGAACCGGTTGCCCGGCGCTATATCCTGGTGCCATTTGTATATGAAGCAAAAACAAGTGAACTTTCCGTTGCGATGCTCGACCCCCTCGATTTCCAAGTCATTGAATTTTTGGAGAAAAAATCAGGGAAAACCATTAAGCCGTTTATGGCTTTGAAGGATGACATTCTCGCAACCATAGAAGATATCTATACGCAGAGTTTGGGTGCAGATGTAACGGCGGCGCTCAAAGAAGCTCCTACTGACGTGAAGACCTATGAGGCTGGGAGATTGGGCGAAGTGATTCGTGAGGCACCTATTGCACAGATAGTTTCGGCAATATTGGAACAGGCAATCAGACTTCGTGCTTCAGACGTACACGTTGAGCCGCAAATCGGAGATACAAGGGTGCGCTACCGCGTGGACGGCATTCTCCAAGAGCGTCTCGCCCTTCCCCGACGGCTCCAGGATGCGGTTATCTCGCGGATTAAAATTTTAGCAGATATGAAAATCGATGAGAAACGAATTCCGCAGGACGGTCGGTTTAATTTCAAAATGGGCACGAGTGAAGTCGATCTTCGTGTTTCGACTTTGCCGACGGTTCATGGAGAGAAAATTGTGATGCGGCTTTTGAAAAAATCAGGGGGGATTCCGACCATGCAGGATTTGGGGCTTCGGGGGTTGGCGCTCAAAAACCTTGAAACGTCAATTACCCGGCCTCACGGCATCATATTAGTTACCGGGCCAACGGGATCCGGCAAAACTACCACACTCTATGCAGTACTTGCCAAACTCAATAATGCCCGGGTGAACATCATGACCCTTGAAGACCCCGTGGAGTACCAGATTGCCGGCATTAACCAGGTGCAGATTAATCCGCAAGCAGGGCTTACCTTTGCGACCGGGCTTCGCTCGTTTCTGCGGCAAGACCCCAATATCATTCTCGTCGGTGAAATTCGTGACAAAGAAACGACAGAGCTTGCCATTCAGGCTGCACTCACCGGTCACTTGGTGTTCTCTACCCTCCACACCAACAATGCCGCAGGCGCGATCCCGCGCTTACTGGATCTTGGCGCGGAGCCGTTTCTCGTTGCAAGTGCTCTCAATGCAGTTGTCGGGCAGCGAATCGCACGCCGTATTTGCGATGTGTGTAAAGAAGAATTTGATCCGGAGACCGCGGTTAGTGACGACATAAAAAAAGTTCTAGGAAATCTCCTGCCTAAAGACAAGCCCGTTAAACTCTATCGGGGGAAAGGAACAGTGCAAAATAAACCCTGTTCAAACTGTTCAGAATCAGGGTATCATGGAAGAGTAGGGATTTTCGAAGTATTTCCGGTTTCCGATGCCATAAGCAAGCTCACCCTTACCCGGGCGACCATGAAGGATATTGAAACTCAGGCGGTTTCTGAGAGCATGATCACCATGAAGCAGGACGGGTACCTGAAGGCACTTGAAGGAGTGACGACGCTTGAGGAGGTACTACGGGTAGCACAGGACTAAACGTATGGATATAAACCAACTTTTTTCTGAGGCAGTTCGGCTTTCCGCATCAGACCTTCATCTCGTCGTTGGTTTTCCTCCGACGCTCCGAGTCAATGGCGTGCTTTCTCCTCTCGAAGGAACCAAACCGTTGACAGCAGATGTGACCTCAGCACTCGTACTGGCAGTTCTCTCCCCAGAGCAAAAAGAACTTTTTTTGACCAATAAAGAATTAGATTTTTCCGTCCCGTCCGCGGTCGGGAGATTTCGCGTCAACGCGTATTATCAAAAAGGGACGGTTTCGGCTTCATTTCGTTTGATTTCTAGTTCCATTCGAGGTATCGATGAACTGGGGTTGCCGGCTATTTGTCACGAGTTTGTGAAACGCAGACAGGGCTTGATACTTGTGACTGGACCCACTGGGCATGGGAAGTCGACAACACTTGCAGCTATGATAGGAGAGATTAACCAAACAAAAGCACTGCACATTATTACCATCGAAGACCCCATAGAATACATTTATCCTCCGTCTCTTTCCCTTATATCGCAGCGCGAAATGCATAGCGACACCCATGCGTGGTCGGTAGCTCTGCGGAGCGCCTTGCGGGAAGATCCGGATGTTGTATTAGTAGGAGAGATGCGAGACTATGAAACGATTGCGGCGGCACTCACCATCGCCGAAACCGGACATCTTGTCTTTGCCACGCTCCACACCAATTCAGCAGCACAAACGATAGACCGCATTGTTGATGTATTTCCCGAAAATCAACAGGGGCAGGTTCGTACACAACTCGCCTCGGTTCTGGAGGGAGTTATTTCTCAACGACTTGTGCCTGCCGCGTCCGGCGGAAGAAATGTTATTGCAGAAATTATGCTTGCGACACCAGCGATTCGAACACTTGTACGAGACGGCAAAACACATCTTGTTGATAATGTTATTCAGACGTCAGCTGATCTCGGGATGGTGACGCTCGAGACCGCACTGGCTCGTGCCGTCACAGAGCGTAAGATCACCATGGAGGTTGCCTCTTCGTTTGCAATCCGTCCGGAAGAGCTGGGGAGACTCCTGAAGACTCAATGACGTATGGCTTTTTTTACCTACAACGCGCGAGACGAGGCAGGGAGCGCAGTGAGTGGTCTTATTGAAGCGCCGCAGGCGGCAGTTGCCGCGCGCATATTACGTGACAAAAAACTGTTTGTCATTAGCCTTGTTGCCGGTAAAGACCACTTGCCTTTACCCTCGCTCTTGTCACGTTTCAAACGGGTCAGCTTTAGCGACATCGTGAACTTTACGCAGCAGCTTTCTACCATGATTGTCGCGGGATTATCGCTTCCTGAATCACTGACGATTCTGCGAAATCAAACGACCAATACGCTCTTTTCGACTATTTTGGAAGACATTGAGTCGCAGATCGTCGCCGGTGGTAACCTCGCTGACGCACTTTCCAAATACTCACGGTATTTTTCACCTATTTACATTGCACTCATTCGTGCGGGTGAAACATCCGGAACGCTCGATAAGGTGCTCATTAGACTAGCCGAGACCATGGAGAGTGAACGAGAATTCCGCGGGAAAGTGACCGGCGCCATGATCTATCCCGTGATCATTTTGTTGGGAATGCTAACTGTTATGTTTATCATGATGACGGTCGTCATCCCCAAGCTCACCGAGCTTTATAAGGATTTTGGTACCAGTTTGCCTGCCTCAACGCAGCTCCTTATGTCGATTTCCTCTTTTTTTGTGAAGTTTTGGTGGCTCATCATCATGCTTTCCTTCGGCGGATACTCTCTCATAGCGCGGTGGCGTAAGTCTCCCTTGGGAGAACTGTTTTTTGACTCTCTCATACTGAAGATTCCACTCATGGGCGAACTCAAGCGAAAAATTATTCTCGTTGAATTTACCCGGACACTCGCCATGCTTATCTCTTCTGGTATTCATATCCTTGAGGGACTGCGGATTCTCAAGAATTCTCTGGACAATGTGCTTTTTCGTAATGCTATTACCGATGCGGCAGTGCGGGTGGAAAAGGGATTTCCGTTGGGCGACAGCTTCAGCCAGTACCACGTATTTCCGCCGATTGTTGCACAGATGATGAAAGTGGGAGAAGAAACCGGCAAACTCGACGATACCCTCACCAAGCTTTCGCGCTACTTTCAGACAGAATCAGAGCATCTCGTCAAGGGCCTGACGACGGCAATAGAGCCCATCATCATGGTCGTTTTGGGGGTTGGTGTCGGGTTTATCGTCATTTCGGTTATTACTCCCATCTACAACTTAACGAGCCAGATAAAGTGAGTGCTATCCGCCTTTTTTGTTTTGGGTACTTGACAAGGGTTTTTGACCCTGATAGACCTAGATGTAGAGGTAATTATGAAAAAATTTGCTGTCCGCGGGTTTACCCTTGTGGAACTTCTTATCGTTATTGCACTTCTGGGAGCGCTCGCCATCGGACTACTGGCTACCGTTGACCCCTTTGAACAACTCAAAAAAGGCCGTGACACGTCGGTTAGTAACATGGTCGCGGAATTTCTTAACGCGAACCTCCGTTACTACTCGACGAAAGGTCAGTTTCCTTGGGGAACCGGTTCAACGTTTACCGCTCAGGGAGCAAATACCATGGGGTCTGACATTACATCGCTTGTTGGCGCTGGGGAGCTCAAAAATCGGTTCATGGATATCGCAGGAACCGGTAATTTAGCAAAAATTCTCATCACCTCAACGGCAGTTGATTCCCTTGCGGTATGCTTCACGCCGGAATCAAAAAGTTTCCAGGCAAACGCAAATACCGTCTACTCATCGGATGCTCTGGCACAAGCGAGCGGCTGTAAATCGCAAGGCGGTACAGGTCTTTGCTACTACTGCGTGCAGTAAAAATTTTCAATGGTTCCCAAAAGAGTGACAGTGGTGCTGCCATATCTGGGGGGACTTTTTTTGTGGTTTTTTTTCATCATATTTCAGGCGACTGCTATCTCCGGCGGGGATAGCGGAGATCTCGTGACCGCCGCTTACACTGGTGGTGTCCCCCATCCGCCGGGCTATCCGTTATACACGTTTTTGGGATTTCTCCTTAGCCACATTTCGATTGGAACAATTGCTTGGCGTGTCGGGCTTCTCTCATCTCTCCCTCACGCGGCAACCGTTACGCTTGTGTTTCTCTTTGTCTCACGGTTAACTGGACGCGTTGCATCCGGGTTGTTTGCCTCACTTGTCCTTGTCGCTAACTATTTGTTTTTTCTCTATAGTGTGACGCCCGAAGTATTTGCGCTTTTCGATCTCTTTCTCATACTCCTCACATTTTTGATCTATCGATACATCGAGACCAAAAATTCGCGGTATCTCCTTTGGGCAAGTTTTGTGTTTGGGCTGTCACTCTCTCACCACCATGTTATTCTCTTTTTCGTTCCGACGGTTGCCTATTGGGTGTGGAAGGAAGTCAAAAGGAGAAAAAAAATCTTTGTTCTAAGTTCTTTGTTCTTGGTTCTCGGTCTTCTCCCATACTTCTATATTCCTCTTGCAGCCAGGGGCAACGCAATTATTAACTGGGATCGGGCGGTAGATGTGCCCAACTTTGTGCGGCTCATAACCCGAGCTGATTATGGCACCTTCGTCTCGAGCGGTTTTTACGGAACACAAACTTTGGAGCGGTTGATTCAACTAAAAATGTATCTCAAGTTTTTTGCGCTTGATTTTCGGTGGCCAGGAATGATACTCGCGATCTTCGGCGTTGTTTGGCTTTGGAGGCGAAACAGGAAGCTTACAATTGGTATACTCCTTGCTCTTTTTTTCTTAGGTCCGGCTTTTTTCTTCTACGCGAGCTTTCCGCTCGTCAACCGGTTTACGGTCGGAACCTATGAACGGTTTTTACTCCCCTCCTATCTGTTCCTTGCCATACTTACGGGTTTTGGACTTGAGCAAAGCCTTTCCTGGCTTCGTCGACTCACTCGTTCCCGACTTTGGCGATCTCGACTCGTTCAAACCGCGCTTTTATGTATTCTTTTTCTCTATCCGACCGCTATGGTAGTAATGACCATGTGGCGGTTTTGGGGATTGCGAAACGATAAAACGGCAGAGAATCTTGCTTTTGACGTCCTTGCAGGTATCCCCGAGGGCGCGATACTCCTTCTTCAACGGGATACGCCGCTTTTTTCCACACAATACATGCGTTACAGCCTGGGTGTGCGGCCGGACGTCAAGCTCATCCATTCATCTAGGCTCCCCTCCTCCGACTACCCAACTGTGGTTGGGCGGGTATTTCCGGACATTGTGATACCTCACATTCGGGGAGAGGGGTTTGTGCCGGAATTTCTCAAGGCAAATAGCGCAATATTTCCCATTGTAAGTATTACTAGGTTACCGGCTCCTTCCGGGTGGGCTTGGGTGCAACAGGGCTTAGTGTTTTTGCTTATGAAAGAGAGCGATGTTCCTCCCATTGATGTCCTCGTTGCCGAAAACGATGCGCTCTTTGATGGTTTTCACGATCCGGCAATTGGTATTCTGTCCCGCTACAACCATCTCATGCTTGCCGATGTGCGCGATGTCTATGCAACGGCCCGTATAGAACTAGGCAAAACATTCGTGCGCGCAGGCAAGCTATCCTGGGCAAAACAGCAGTTTGAGGCCGCGATTAAAACCGGCGGCGATACCCAGCTTGGCGATAGTTACTCATACCTGGGACTGACAGAATTATTTTTAGATAACTGCCAAGGAGCTCTTGAGGCGTTTAGTAAGGCGCGAAGCGTAAGTTTGACCCCTCAGCCCGAGCTTACCCTCTACCAAGCCCAGACGTACCGCGACTGCTTCCACGATGAGGAGCGCGCCAGTAAACTTTTTGCCGAGTACCAGGCGTTACAACAGGCCCGGGAAACACCACTAGGGCAACAAGAACAATAAGAAAGAAGCCGGAAATATTTGCCCCGACGGCGAAACTTTTCGGTTGATAGAGAAATTCAATGGTGTGACGGCCATTGTTCACCAGAATTCCTCGGTAGCGGATATTGACGGGAAGAATTGGCGCGGGTTTTGTGTCAACAAAAGCTACCCAGCCTGGATAGTACGTGTCAGTTAAAACGAGAAGACCCTTATCTTCACTTGTGACGTCTACGGTGACGCGGGAATCATCTGATCGGACAATTTTTGCTTTCCCTACCCCCTGACTATCAGTGAGCGCCATAGGCTCTTCGACAAGAGCACTCTTTCCGGCAATGAAATTTTCGCTTATTAGGTTTGTTTGTGCATCTTCGACGGAGCGGACTAGAACAACGTTTGTAGCGAGATACGCTCGCGATGAAGCCGTCGGATTAGTTGAGAGTGTGATTTTTACGGTTCCGTCGGGAGAGGATTGGTCGAAGATAATTGGCTTTTGCGGATTTCCTTCTACCGAGAGTGCTACGGTGCTTATGATATGTGTGACGCTGAAAAGATCAAGCATTTTTTGCGCAATAGCTGAAATGGTCGCGATGTTGTTAGTTATATGAATTTGACTTGTAAGAAGATTATCCGCGATGTCACTCCTTCTCAGTGTCCTTCCTGCATAGACGTTGTGGCTAGCGACACGCCAGAGTATATTGGAGTCGGCCGCGAGCGTCGTTCGGAGAGCTTCATACGGAGTCGGATCAATCCAACCCGATGAAAGAAACGTTGCGTTGTGGGCTTGTTCGTTTCCGATGGAGTAGATTTTTGCTTGATCAGGAAGAACCTTTAGAAGCTTAGGATCGCGCATCCAACTCTTTGCCGGAACAAGGAGATGATAGTTTTTCCACAAAGAAAACAGAGTAAAGATGTGAAGTGCAATAAGAAAGAAAGAGAAACGAACATTTACCTTCTTTCGCGTCATATGGAAGAGGCTCTGTAACCCCATGCTTGCAATTGTTACAAGCGCAAAAACAAAGATCCATAAAAATCGTGAAGGAACACGAAACAGGTTAAACGGCCAGAACGAATAGATGAGGTAGATAGGCGACCCGCTTCCCCACATGAGGAGGAAAGAAGACAGTAAGACAATAAGACAGTAAGAGGTAAGACGCGAGCGAAAACGAATTGCGAGTGGAAGAAGGATGAGCGGTAAGAGACCAACGTAGCCGGTATTTTCCCAGAAAATACTTCCGTTCATTTGAGCAAAGTGAGGGTACGAGCCAATGGCCGGGTCGCCGAGGGCAAATGGGTTAAGAAAACTTGCGAGATGTTTTAGTGGAAACGAAAAATAGCTTGCTATCTCCGGCGGGAGTCCTTTTGGAAGCGTTGTTTGCTGCAGAAACTCATAGGAAGGAATAAGTTGTATGGCGCTTAAGCCAAAGCCCAAGAGGACGGCGCAAGCAAAAGAAAGAAGCCGCCCAGCCCCACGAGTATTCATAACCCGCCACAAAGCAAAGCTTCCAGCAAGAAGGAGCGTCAGAAATGTGGCTTGAGGAAAACCCGCGAGGATTTGTTGCGAGAGGACAAATGCAGCGATCCCAATGACACGCCTGGTTGGTTTTTCGAAGATTTTTTGCGTGAGCGCCATAAACCACGGGAGAATAGAAAAACCCTGAAGAAGAGTGATGTGCGGCAGTTGCAGTATGACGATACCGGAGAGTGTAAATGTCAAACTTCCGAATATGGAAGGAACTGGTGAGAGTTTGAGTAGTCGTAGCCACGCATACGTGCCCCATGCGAGGATAAGCACGGTTACTACGAGCGAGAGGTTGTACGCGAGTACCGGGTCACCCACGAACGTAAAGAGAATAAGATTTGGAAGAAAAAATGTGCCTATTTGTCCTTCTGCAAAGAGCGGAAAGCCGTCGCCGATTTTGTCCGACCAAAGCGGCAGTTTGCCTTCATGGAGACTTTCCCAGAGCGCGTACTTCGTAGCAAAGCTAAAGTGCCAGCTATCGCTTTTGCCGAAATCCGGAGTTACCAGAAGTTGCTGCGTTGGCCAGAAGAGTGGCAAGAAGAAGAGAACAATAACACTTGTAATAAGTAATGTCGCAACGATATCTCTCGCCCACTGTTTCATGGCCACGAGTGTACTTGCTTTTTCCCATTCCTGCAAGCTGAATTGTCATACTTGAATCTTTATCCTCACTCCTTGATACTTAAAGCATGTTCGCAGTGTTTACTTTCTTACTCGGAATTTCAACGGGCTCCTTTCTCAATGTGCTTATTGATCGTTTACCGAAGGGGCAAACAATTTGGGGCAGATCGAAGTGCGATGGTTGTAAAAAAACTCTTACCTGGTACGAACTTATCCCTGTTGTTTCTTGGATCATGCAGGGAGCTCGATGCCGCCGGTGTCACAAACCTCTTTCCATACAGTACCCCCTCGTCGAACTAGCAACCGGACTAGGGTTCGTATTTCTTTCTTTTTCTTTCTCTTACTCTCTTACTGTCTTACTCTCTTACTGTCTCCTCTTCTCTTCCCTCCTTGTTATTTTCGTCGCTGACCTTAAATATCAAATAATTCCCGACATTATGCTGATTATAGGAGGAATTGGGGTAATTGGATTGATAGGAGAAACAGGGGGAATATGGGAAAATATTTTAGCTGGCAGTGGTGCGGCCGTATTTTTCTTCTTCCTCTGGGTTATTACCCACGGCCGCGGTATGGGGTTTGGAGACGTCAAGCTCGCTTTTTTACTGGGCTTCCTTCTTGGCTATCCGTTTACTGTCATCGCCTTGTATCTGGCGTTCTTGACTGGTGCAGTGGCGGGTGTCATACTGATTTTAGTTCGTAAAGCAGGACTTAAAAGTAAAATTGCATTCGGTCCATTCCTTATACTAGGAACCTTGATTACTATTGTGTGGGGAGAACAAATTATTAGTTTGTGGAAAGGAATTTAATGAAGCGTTACGTATCACGTATCACCTATCACGTATCACGCGGGTTTACGCTCCTTGAGGTTCTTGTCGTCGTCGCAATTATCGGTATTCTTATTTCGATCGGCACGGCAGCCTATACGTCAGCGCAAAAAAAGAGCAGAGACGGCAGGCGTCAGGGAGACCTGCGCTCCATACAAAATGCATTTGAGCAGTACTATGCGGACAATAGCGCCTACCCTATTTCGGGATCTTGCACAGTGAGTTCCACCTACTTACCGGCCGGCATTCCGAAAGATCCCAAAACAGCCGTTGCCTACACGATCACCTGTGACGGTACAGGAGCCACATACTGCAGCTGTGCACTCCTCGAAGGCACGACGACCGGAGGAAACGCGACGAACGCAAGTTGTACGTTTGGTAGTGGTGCCTATTTTTGCGTAAAAAACCTTCAGTAGAAATGAAAAACGTATCACGTATCACGTATCACGTATCACGTCGCTCTGGATTTACCCTCATTGAAGTTTTAGTGACAGCGACCATCATTACGGTTTTGACCGCGATCGGGGTCGTTTCCTATACGAATATAAATAAACGAAGCCGTGATACCAAAAGAAGAAGCGATATGGAGCAAATTCGCTCGGCTCTGGAGATGTATCGGGCTGACAACGGATCGTATTCTAATACCGGAGGCGGCAGTTGGACTAATGCGTCAAATCTTTCTCTCTCACTCGTGAGTAGCTATATGAGTGCGATCCCCAATGATCCAAAAAGTGCGACTCAGACGTATCGGTATCAAGCAACGAACCTCGTGAGCGGTAAATATTATGGTTATTGCCTGAGTAGTCTTTTAGAATCGGAAAACCCATCCGACACCTGCACGCCAGACACAGTGAATACCCATAATTATGGCCTCAAGAGTCCGTGAAGGTTTTACACTGATTGAACTTATTGTATCGATTGCGATACTGCTCCTGCTTGTTTCAGGGCTAATTGCCAGTTACAACAATTTTAATCAGAGTCAACAGGTGGGTCAGGCGGCCAAGACAGTCAAAGCGAATTTGAAGCTCGGTCAGTCGAAAGCACTCTCAGCGCTCAAACCGGCCTCGGGCTGTACCGAGCTGCGGGGCTACACGGTGAGCTTTACACTAGCGACATACAGTACGCAAGCCCTCTGTAGTGAGATAGAAGGGTTAGTCGGTGCGAGTGTGGATAATTCTCTTCCCGCCAACATTTCCTTTTCTCCGGTTCCGAGCGCGTTTACGTTTGGCGTTATTACCCGTGGGCTTATGGAGACAACGAGCTCCGTGACGATTACCATCGCGGGATTTGGGAAAACCTACACGCTCATCGTAGAGCCAAACGGCGTAATTACCGATGTAGGATTTCAATGACGAATTACACATCAGCTCAACGCGGTCAGACTATGGCAGAAATTGTGGTCGCTCTTGGCATAGTCATCGTCCTTATTAGCGGTTTAATCGTCGGCGCTACGTCAGCAGTTCGGACAAACGATCAGAGTCGATTGAGAAGTTTGGCAGTGGGGTATGTACAAGAAGCTCTCGAGCTTACCCGGAAACTTCGCGATGAAAGCTGGGATACATTTCAGGTAAAAAACGGGCTCTGGTGTTTGGATAAGGCAGGCAACTGGGCACAGGCAGTCGTCACATGTCCTAGTAACATCGACTCTGTCTTTACCCGGGGCGTCACGTTTTCGTGGAATGCAGGAGCGCTACGCATGGATATAACCGCACGAGTGAGTTGGCAAGACGGAGCTGCTACACACCAGAGTTCACTGATAACATTTTTTACACAGTGGCAATGAAAAAAGGTTTTACCCTCATGGAAGTCCTCGTGTCCGTCGGTATTATAGCGATTGTCGGCACGGTCATAGCACAGAGTTTTTTTACCATGGTGCGAACCAATGTAAAGAGCGAACTCATGAACAACATGAAGCAAAACGGAGATTTTGCCCTGGATGTCATGAGCCGGATGGTTAGAAATGCCAGCTCGGTTACGACGACGTGCTCTGCAGCAGGAACGATCACACAGTCTCTTACTATTCTCAATCCCAATAGCTACACCACAACGTTTACGTGTCAACTTGATGGTACTGTCGCACGCATCGCATCAGTGAGCGCCATGAGGACCCAATATCTGACGAGCCGCAATGTCTCGCTGGGTACCGACTGCACGGGTACCCTGACGTTTGTATGCACGACGCTCACGAATCAAAAAACACAGGTGCAGATACTGTTTACCCTGGGTCAGGTCGGGATGCCAACGGATCAGTTTGAAAAAGCCAGTTCCGCTTTTCAATCAACCGTGACGACCCGCCAATAGACAATTTTTGATTTCTCCCATACAATCCTTTACACTAAAGGCATGACACAAACCTTACGAGGCGAGATTAACTCCATTGTGAAGCAGCTCGTTGCCTACTATCACCCGCAAAAAATTATTCTCTTTGGATCAGCGGCTCGTGGCGATGCGCAGCCGGATAGTGATCTGGATTTTTTTATTGTAAAGAGCGGTGTCGACGACCTGCCCGGATATGAACGATATCGACAGATTGCCTCGTTTTTGCCGTCAACAACGGCGATAGATGCGCTTGTGTATATGCCATATGAAGTAAAAAAGCGTTTGTATCTTCGCGATCCGTTTGTTCTCAACGTGATGAAGGAAGGAAAGGTGCTCTATGGTGCATAATCTTGTCGTGCTTGAATGGCTCTATAAAGTTCGCAATGCATTGGATGTTACGTATGAAGTAACCACCAAGATATTAAGCAGAGAACATAAAAAAATAGACACATTGCTCAAGAAAGACGAATAACGCACTTGAGAGAGTGCGTTTTTTTTGACCAGTTTGACAAATAATCTTTGCCCATCCGCCGGGAAAATGATATTATAGGTATATATGCCAAAAGTTTTAAATTATCGAGTGCTCATTGAACAGGACGAAGACGGAGTTTTTGTGGCTTCGACGCCGTCTCTGCAGGGTTGTTATACAGAGGGAGATACTTTTGAAGAAGCGATGAAGAATATTAAAGACGTGGTTAAGCTTCATTTGAAAGCAAGAAAGGCGAATGTTCCTCTTACCGATGACAGCCGGACAGAATTTGTCGGTATTAAGAATTTAATTTTTCCTTATGGCGTATTTGCCAATTCTTAAACCGAATGAGTTGATTAGGATAATTGAAAAACAGGGTTTCTATAAAGATCGCCAGAGCGGCAGCCACGCAGTTTTTTCTCATCCCGACGGCAGATGGACTACAATCCCCATGCACAGAAAGGCGTTGGGAAAGGGATTATTAAGAAAGATTTTAAGGGACGTTGGAGTTGCACCAGAAGAAATTAAAAAAAGATGAAGCTGGTTTGCAAAACTTGACCAATAGTCCTATAATACAGGAAATATGACATATGAAAGCGAAAGGATGAGCCGTAGGGGTTTTCTGAAAGCTGCGGGAGCTGGTGTTCTTTCTTTATTGGCGGCTTGTTCCAAAGTAGATAGGGTATTAGCTCCAGGAATAATCGAGACGAAGGTTCCACCACCAACCGCAGCGGTTGAAGGACAAGTATTGTTTGGCATTGGGGAGTTTGAGGCGGGGGATGCGTCTTTAGCTAGTCTTCTTCGTAACTCGTTAAGAGAAGGTTTTAATATAGAAATTCCAGAGGAAGCCGCTATTCCCTTTTCAGTATCGTATGGTATAGCCAAGTTTGATTTTATTTCTCTGGCTCCTCTTGAAAATCCTGATTTAGGTATTTCTTGGGATGAAAAAGTGTTTATCAAAATGGGTGACGGTTCTTTGACGGATCTAGATAGAAAAGAGGTAGATTCAAACGGTGTTAGACTTGTAACATGGTCTTATTTGAATTTAGATACCGGTCGACCCGAGCCAGTTCTTTGGTATCCATCGTTAACTGCCGAACAATGGGAAACAATGACAGACGAACAGGGGAAGGATTTGTTTGCTGGTTTTGCTCCTCCGACACCACTTGAAACTACCATTCCTGGCTACTCAAGGAATCTTAATAGAGTTTTTGCCGTAAGTTTTTCAGGGTTGCCGGAAGGAGCCTTGAAAGTTAGGGCGGCCCTTAGGCCAGTTGATTCCGGTTCTGAAACTGTTGGGGAATACATCCCCGGTGGGATAAGACTGGAAGAAAGCCTGGCGGGTCTGGATTTGGAGATCTCTCCGCAGGCGGACCAGGAAGGGATCTATGAAACCATCGTTGCTTCTTTTGTGAGATTTGTGAAGAATGAGGAGAACAATGACGCCTGGCAGAAAGTCCTTGAGGCGCATCCCGAATGGGCGCATTTGACCAATAACGACCCGGAAGAAATAAGAACACAAGCCATGAATGAATTTCTGAGACAAACCGGCGGAAGAATTTACATAAACTTCATGGGTGGAACAGGCTATACCAGAGAAGGCTGGGTTGATCTTACAAAAGAAATTATATTCAAAGCCGGAGAAGTTACCTCTAGTATGCCAGCTGATTATGCGAGGCTTGGACTTCGCGTTCCAGAAAGAACGGGTGATACAATAGAAACAGGAATGGGCGGAAAGGTTTACTCAGAAGATGAACAGTTGGTTTATGATATCCTTTTTACACAATTTGCAATA
>CAYSOR010000013.1:0-14791 GCA_964432705.1 uncultured Gammaproteobacteria bacterium | reverse complement strand
CTGGAGTAGCCTTTGTCTTTAGATATTCACGGAGCCAAATATCTGGTACTAAAATATTCATATGTTTTTCTTGTCATCCCGGCCACCGAGCCGGGATCCAGTTTTTATAAGATGGATTCCGGGTCGAGCCCGGAATGACAACGCAAGACTAGAATTGTTCAAGAAACCTTACGTCATTGCTATACAGTAACCGTATATCATCTAATTGCGTCCCTGCTTTCATCATGTAGGTACGCTCTATCCCCCACCCAAATGCAAAGCCACTATATTTTTCCGGATCCACTCCCCCATTTCGTAAAACCACCGGATGCACCATTCCAGCTCCCCCGAGTTCCAGCCACCCGGACTTACAGAGCCGACAGACGTCGCCGTTTTTAAGTTTACCGGTGCCCAAACAAATTCCGCAGTTAATATCTACTTCAAATGATGGTTCGGTAAACTGAAAATGAAATGGCCGAATACGCGCTTTCCTTTCAGGGCCGAAAAATTGTTTGACGAAGTAGTCGAGGACGCCCTTGAGATGCGCAATTGAGACGTTGTGGTCTACATAGAGTCCTTCAAATTGGTGAAACATGGGTGTATGTGAGACATCGATTTGCCGTCTATAGCATTTGGCAATATTAATCATGCGAATCGGGAGCTTCCCCTTTTCCATTTCCCGTACCTGGCCATTACTAGTGTGCGGGGTCAATACGATTTTCTGATGGCGCGGATTCCGGGAATCCTTCTTGAGATTCCCGGAATCAATGAAAAAGGTTTCCCACTCATCTCGCGCCGGATGATTTGGTGGCATATTGAGAGAGCCGAACGCATACCAATCCCAGTCGACTTCCGGATGTCGCACTCTACTAAACCCGATTCGCTCAAAAATCCTCGTTATTTCCATAATTGCTTGGGTGACAATGTGAAGGTGCCCTACTGGAGGTCGTACGCCGGGCATGGTGACATCAAACCACCCTTCGGAACTAGTAACTCGTGACTGGTTACTGGTAACTCGTTGCAAAGTCGACTCAATGGTTTGTTTCACTTGGTTGACGACGATGCCTACTTGTTGCCGATCAGCCTCTGGCACAAGCCGGATTTGCTTGGTAAGAGCGGAAAATTCACTCTTTGGACCGAAAAGTTGAAGTTTGAGCTCGTCGGCCCGGAGTTCACTCGTTTCAATTTCGCGAAGTGCAGCGTTTTGCGCTTCAAGAAGTTCTGCAATAAAACTTGGGCCTGAGAGTGGGTGTGAGAATTTCTCTTGATCGGGCGTAGCCAGAGAAGACTGCTCGATAGTATAGTACACGCGAACGTGATCATCGACGTTTTCTATTTTCGTAACAGAGATTGGTCCAACTTCAGAAGCATTTTTTACTTGTGTGCCGCCGTCAGGCATGGGCGCAAAGTCCCCAACACTAAGAATTCTCAAAGGTTTATTTTTTGGTAATGTGCCAGCTATATGGGTGACACGCTTAACGAGCTCGTCATAGCTCACAATTTCTGTCTTTAGGGGTAAATCTTGTGAGACGATTTCATTGGCTTTTCGTTCAATTTCAAACGTTTTGTCAATGGGTAAGCTGCCCTCATATTCGATAAACAGTTGTTTGCCGTGGTCAGCCCGAAGAGGTTTGAGGGAAGGAGCTAGCTGCATGACTGCTTCATGAACAATGTGACCGCCGCTATGGCGACGCATATTAAGGTACCGCCAGTCCCAGTCAAGGACACACTCCACTTCATCTCCGGCTTTGATTAATCCATCGATGCTACACTCATGCACGGCGTCGGATTCGTGCATGCGGACGTGTTTCACCGTCGCTTTGCCATGCGGACCGACTATTTCTCCCTGATCCGAGAGTTGTCCGCCTCCTTGCGGGTAAAAAATGGTTTTTTCCAAAACTATTTCCCACACTTTCCCCTTTTGCACCACTGAGACAACCTTGGTTTTTAGGTCTTTAAGGTAACTATCTGTTAAATAGATAAATTCAGTCATATTCTTAAAAAGGCCAGGCCTTAAAGTACCCCAAGGCCTGGCCTTGAGTAATACTTTCATTCTACGTTTTACGCTACAATCTTGTCCAGAAGAGAGGTAGGTTGCGAACTTCGTATCCTTGAGGTAAACAAAACCTACCTCTCACCACTAAAAAACCTCCTTTCGGAGGTTCTGGTTTGTGAATTTAAAACTTAATTATTTACTAACACAACCCAAAGAACCCCCGAGACGGGAGGTAAAGAAAAAAGCGAAAAATGCTCTTTGGGTTGTCATACTGATTTATTGTACTACACTAACCTTCTGTTTTTCAAGATCATCTACCCTTTCATCAACATTGGACAATTTATTGACGATCAAGGCGTATTCCTCATCAAACTTTCGATATGCACCGACAAGCCAATCTAGTTTTTCGTGGACAGACTCAAGATCTTTTCTGATATCTGATCGTAGCCTAATCCGTAATTCCTCAAGAAGCTCTTCGAACATTTTTTGGGTAAATACACCGTATCTTTCCTTAATTTCAGTCCGGCGTTTCAGTTCTTGAAATTTTTTGTCTAGAGCAGCACTTCGTATTTCCCAGTCTTGTTGGGGGCCGGATTTTTTTACGTGTTTCATGTATTCATTCTAATTTACTGATTTTACTTCGTCAACAACGGTCTCGAATACTTCCGGATCCTCAACGATAAGATCTGCGAGGACTTTGCGGTCGAGTTCAATATTTGCTTCTTTGAGTTTATGGATAAATGAGCTATAGGAAAGGCCGCGCAATTTGACTGCCTGCGAAATTCTACTAATCCAGAGTCTGCGGAAATCGCGCTTTTTGAGCTTGCGGCCAGCAAATGCATACTCCCCTGCGTGAAGGTAGGCCTCTTTCGCAACTGAAACCAGCCGACGTTTGGTCATCCGGTAGCCCTTGGTTGCCCGGAAGAGCTTTTTATGCTTTGCGTGACTGGTTACTCCTCGTTTGATTCTCATAGATAGCGATACGTGACAAGCAATAAGCGATAAGCAAAAATCGTTACGTGTTTAAAAATGTCTGAATAGATCGTTCGAATGCCCGGGTCGTCACTTGTACCATTCGATCTTGACGGCGTTGTCTGCTTTTGCTTTTTTTTCGGCGCAGGTGCCGGGCTCCCTGGACTCGGTGCATGATTTTGCCAGTCCCGGTCATCTTAAACCGTTTCTTAACTATTTTTTTGGTCTTCATCTTCGGCATGCTTAGTTTAGAAATTGGCTGTTGGGAAATTAGAAGTTGGTTATGGAAATTAGAAATTTGATAGTAGAAAGTCGTCCAATTTCCACTTCCTATTTTCTATAACTACTTTCCAATTTCTACACAGCTATTTTCTCGTTTCCCTTCTTATCATTGACCACCATTGCAACCATTGTTCTTCCCTCCATGTGCGGTTCTCGGACGACTTTCACTTGCTCAAGTTTACCGAGAAACCGCTTGATGACATCGTATCCAAATTGTTTTCTCGTGATCTCTCTTCCTTTAAAAAAGACACTGATTTTGAGCTGATTCCCTTCCCCTAAAAACTCTTTTCCTCTTGCAAGTCTTGTATCAAAGTCGTGTTGGCCGATAAACGGCCGTAGTCTCACCTCTTTTACACCGACATGTTTTTGACTTTTTCGACTTTCTCGTTCCTTTTTTGCCTCCTGATACTTAAACTTTTTAAAGTCAATAAGCTTAGCAACCGGTGGTTTGGCATTACCCGCAATTTCCACCACATCAATGCCTAACTCTTTTGCCTTCTGGAGCGCCTCGAGTTTTGTGACAAGGCCGATTTGCTTGCCTGTATCATCCAGGAGCCGCAGCTCGGGACTCGTGATCTGGTAGTTCAGGCGATAGAACTTATGATGTACTTTTGGCTTCAATCTCGTTTTTGAGTTTGGCAAGGAACGCCTCAAGAGTCATCCCCTTGAGATCCTCGCCCCGTCGCGTACGAATGGCGACGGAATTATTTTTTAACTCCTGATCTCCGATTATAGCCAAGTAGGGCGTTTTTTGCAATGTGGCATCTCGTACTTTTGCCTGCATGGGTTCGTTACGTACATTCGCTTCAGCACGAATATTATCCTCTCTGAGGCGTTCTACGGCCTCGAGAGCGGCTTTATTATGCCGTTCGGCAATAGGGATAACGGCAACCTGAGTTGGCGCAAGCCAGAGCGGGAAAGCCCCGGCGTATTTCTCAATAAGAAATGCCATTGTCCGTTCAAACGCCCCCAGAGACGCGCGGTGCACAACTACGGGCTGCACCTCTTGTCCGGAGTTGTCGATATATGTAAGTTCAAAGCGTTTGGGCATGACAAAGTCATACTGCACGGTAAATGCGGTTTCTTCTTTTCCGTTGACGTTTTTTACCTGGACGTCAATTTTCGGGCCGTAAAAAGCCGCTTCATTCGGCGCTTCAAAGTAAGGGGCTTTTACCGCGTCTAGTACTTCCCGAAGCGCTTGTTCTGCCTGATCCCAGGATGTATCGTCTTTGTAGTATTTCTTCGTATCGCTTCGTTCGCCCAAGGACAATCGGTAACGGTAGTCTTTTCCCCGTTCAAGGCCGAGGCATTTATTGACGTAGTCGATAAGGTCTAAGACCCCCTTGATTTCATCTTTGGCCATATCTATAGGTGTAATGATATGCGCGTCCGAAAGCATGAATGTACGCACGCGCATGAGCCCCGTCAGCTCCCCGCTTTTTTCATACCGAAACTGCGGTGAAATTTCTGCGTATCTAATGGGGAGTTCCCTGTAGCTTCTGGGCTCGGATTTATAGAGCATAAAATGGTGCGGACAGGTCATCGGACGAAGAATGAGTTCATCTTCGTCGATTTTCATGGGCGGATACATCGTCTCTTTGTAATACGGGTAGTGGCCGCTCGTTCGGTATAAATCCACTTTGGCAAGAGGCGGGGTATACACATGACTGTAGCCGCGTTTGAGTTCTTCATCGACGATGAAACGCTCAAGGATTCGGCGGATCGTTGAGCCTTTGGGTGTGAGTAAAGGTAACCCCGCGCCGACGAGATCCGAGAATACGAATAACCCTAAATCTTTTCCAATCTTCCTGTGGTCGCGTTTTTTTGCCTCTTCGATTTGGTAAAGATACTCATCAAGTTCTTTTTTTGTCGGGAAGCAGGTGGCGTAAATACGCGTGAGCATTTTATTTTTTTCACTTCCGCGCCAATAGGCACCGGCAATACTTAATAACTTGAAGTGTTTGAGTTCTTTGTCCGGATGTTCGCAATGTCCGCCGCGACATAGGTCCCAGTAATCACCGGATTTATAAAAAGTAAGTTTTTTACCTTCACTACTAAACTCATCAATGAGTTCGTGTTTAAACTCATTTCCCGGATATTCTTTTTTTGCTTTTTCGCTACTAAGCTCATGGCGTTCAAAAGATTTCCAAGTCGGCAGAAGCTCGCGCATCTTTGCCTCAATTTTGGGGAAATCTTCCTCGGAAACTTTTACGTCTCCAAAGTCAAAATCAAAGTAAAAACCATTTTCTATCGCCGGGCCGATGGTACGTTTTGCTTTCGGCCAAAGCTCCATGACCGCAGCCGCAAGTAAATGCGCGCACGAATGGCGCAAATTATTGAGATATTCAATATCATTTTTCATATCTGTTTCATTCATTGTACAAAATATTCCACATTTAAGTAAGCCGGAGTTGGCGGGGCTAGCTCCCGCCTCGCTCCGAATAACAATTTAGGCTTGTCCATCGTAGCGTATTAGATAACAGCTCTTCGGATCAACTTCTGGTTTTTGCACCAACGGTTTTCTGTCCGGCCGATACTCAGGTACTCCCTTAATTATCTGTATATCCTTGGCCATCGTGTCAGACAACCCCATTGCACGAGCTGCGGCAATACGCGCGTCGATATTGTTATCTACTCTCATACGAATCACCTCCTCTCTTAAAGAAAATCCCGCTTTTGTTGCGGGATGTCTGAGGAGGTGATAGCCGTTTACCCACTCACACATCTCCCAACAAAAGGTTGGGTCGTTGTGGTAATGGTTGTGATTTGTTGCTTTTCCATAAAAAATCCGTTCTCCTTTGCGAGCCCTCGAGTATTCAAGGACGGTTCCATCGCAATTTTGAACGGTTCTTAATTTTCTCCTTTTACGCAGAAGATCGCGCTTCTCTCTGCAGTTGGTTAGTCTGCATACCAGCGAGAAGTGATAATACTGTAGCATCTTTTAATGCGTTCGTCAACTCCAAGTTGACATCAACGTAGAAGGATGCGATCCTTCTATTGTATGCCGGTTCAACGACCAGATTTTTTTGAAGGTGGCGTGTATCATATTTACAACAGGGGCGTGGCGAAACTTCCAACATTTCTTCAAGAGGAAGATTATGTTGATTTCCAGGACATAATGCGTTACTTGCTCATCGGATTTCCAAAGTCGAAACAGAAGGATGCGATCCTTCCAAAGGAATGGCCGGTTACCTACAAGGCTGATCCGATAAGCAATGGGTTATTTCTACGTTACATAGATTTGTGCGCATACTGCTTGATGCCCAATCACTTCCATCTCATGATGCAACTAAAGGTTCCAGAAGGAAAAATCCAAAAAATAGATGGAAGGATCGCATCCTTCCATACAATTCCGGAATTTATTCGTAGACTATGTATTACGTACAGTCATAAATTTAACCATAGACACAATCGGGAAGGCGCGTTATTTCAAGGTCGCTTTAAAGTAAAACATGTGCCAGGCGATTTGGACGTTCTTCAAGTTGTTCGGTATATTCACCTTAATCCTGTGGTTTCTAATTTAGTCCGGCATCCCGGAGAGTGGGTATATAGCGATTATTGCCATTACGTTGGATTAGATCCCTCCTCTCAAAATAGAATTACACAACGAAATCTTGTACTTTCATACTTCGATAGCAAAACAGATCGGTACCGGGATTTTGTTGAGGCGCCAATTGCGGAGAGAGAAGGCAAGATTTTAGCAAAATACATGATGGATATTTAGAAGTAACCATGGAAGGATCGCATCCTTCTATGTGTTGCGGTGGCCGCGTGGTAAAGGGACGAAGGGTTGGATAGTTTCAATTTCCGCGGGTTTATTTTTGAAGGTGAAGAGAATTTTATCTATGTAGTTGGCAAGGTCCTCAAAATAGTAGACGTCTTTAACCACCACGTTTTCCCGTTCTCCCATGATCGGATCGACCTCAAGAATTCCCACCTTCATCATTCTATAGAGGAGATTTGGCGCATATGCTTTTGCTTTGAGCGCCTCGTTCCAAAAAAGCTCCCGTTTGGTTTTGAAAAACGGGCTTACCACATCAAAACGGATGATCCGGCGGTCCGTTATATAGGCGCGATCACGCGTATACACCATCTGGTTCCACCAGACGCCGATAATGAGAAGAAGTGCGCTTACGAGTAAACCGATCGTTTTCAACGCAGAAGATGCGGCAGGCACAACTGAACCAACCATGACTAGTACAAGATAAAAGAATATGGATAAAAAGACGATTTTTCCAATGGCGATGTATTTGCTCAACGGGTGAGGAGTAACCATGTAGAGAATCCGCTCGTCGGTCTGCTGGCCCTCAAACGCTATATCAGCCATACGGAGTTAATTGTACCACACGAAAGATATAAATGTGATTTTTTTTATCTTGACGAAGTATTTTCCAGTTTGGAAAGATAAAGCTGTTGGAGACAACAAGAGTTCCGCGTCGTAATTCGCGCGTTAATTTTTGTTCAAGTTTTTTCATGTGTGTGGGAAGAAGGTACACAAAAACAACATGAGCGTCGGAAATATCTGTATTCCATAAACTGTTCCACCGGACGATGATATTTTTATCTCGGCAACGAATTTTACTCCAAAGAACGAGAAATGGGTTTATCTCAATACCAATAGCTTTTGCTCCTTTTTTTGCCGCTGCAAGTAAAATTCGTCCGTCTCCTGAACCTAAGTCGTAGACAGTCATTCCCGGTTTAATTCCTGCAATATCGATCATCGACTGAGCACTTTTATTGTTGGAGGGAACAAACGGACCGCCGGTGAGGAAGGAAAGCATTAGGAAAAATATTAACAGTGCAAAAAAGAGATGGACAAGGAGAAAAAGAAATCCAATCACGTCGATATCGTATCACAACCTACTATTGTTTTTGTGTTTGATAACGCGTCTCTGTGGAGTTTGTTTTTTTTATTTGTCTTTTGGTGATCTGTGTGACGTTACCATTTACAACATATAATTCAACGGAGCCATAGTCCAAATTTTTAAGCGCTCCACAAATTTCATCAACAAGCTGTTGTGATATGTGGGTGGTGGAATAGTTCAGAGATGTTTGCATGAAAGTTTCAGAGGCAGAAACAGGTGGATATATTTAACACAAATTTATTTAGATTGTCAAGAAGCGCTATTCTACTGTTCGTTACCTTTTCGTTCAGCAATAACCAGGAGCCGTTTGTAGGTTGTGCCCGGCGGCCAGCAGGTCATAAGCGTCACGGTCTGCCGACCGTTACCCAGGCCTTTAAGATACTGGACTGAGGTGGCAGGCACGATGGTTTTGCTGGTTACTTTATAGCTATATTTATTCCCCTGATAATAAAGGTTTATTTCGTCGCCGAATTCGAGTTTAGTTAACAGGTAAAAAATGGAGTTGTAGCGGACAGCTTCGTAGAAATTGACTGAGGAGTGGGAAAACAAAAAGATATTGCCTGGTTGACCTGGCATTGCCGTGCCTTTGGCGTGAGCCACGCCCTTGGTTAAAGCGACCTGATAGATATTGCTATCGTGGGGATCGACATTTGGTACGATTGCCGCGTTTGCGCCGATTTTGGGGATGACAATGCCAAAACCTTCATTGACCGGAGTGAGATTCCTGTGGCTAGCAGCGGGAGTAATCCGGTTTGCAGTGTACCTGACCTCTTCAAGGATAATAGGCCAGAATGTGAGCGCAATAATAGTGAGGGCTACGGCAATGAGGGCTATGCCAATATTCGTTACTATGTCGCTGGATGTAACCTTCCGAGCCCGGTTGGTCTTTCTCATAGGGAAAAGTATAGCATCTTTGCTTTTGAACATGTAACGTGAGGTTTGTTACAGAGACTAGATTTTTGCGTTTATTACGAATATAATCAAATAGAGCGTCGCCATCATCTATGTCACTTACCGATACGGAAATTAAGAAGCTGATTCTCAGGGCAAAACTCGTTAGCCGCAAGGATTTTGAACATGCTGCGGCAACCGCCCGTCACCTTGGAGCTCCCGTCGTCGATGTCCTTACCGGCCGAAATTTCTTAAGCGAGGACGAGCTAGGCAAGGTTTTGGCAAAACATTACAAAGTAAAATACGTCGATCTCACCAAGGTAAAAATTCCCCAATCAACTCTTTCGCTTTTGCCTGAGGCATTTGCACAGTCGATGAATGTCGTCGCATTCGCGCGCCGCGAAAACGCCGTATGGGCTGCCATGGTAAATCCGAGAGATTTGGAAGTATTAGATCTTGTGCGAAAAACCATCGGATTTTCGACGAAAGTAGTCCCCTTTGTCGCGACCCAACGTGCACTCACGGAAGCTGCCCGTCAGTACAAAAAGACCTCGGAATATGTCAAGGGGACGAAAGCCAGAGAGACTGAAGGAACAAGCGCAGTGACGACCATCGAACAAATTCTTGATGACGCGGTCGCCGATAACTCTTCAGACATTCACATCGAGCCCCTTGATAATGAAACGCTTGTGCGGTTTCGCATCGACGGAGTGCTTCACGACCTAGTGACGTTTCCCAAATCGATTCATCCCACTCTTATTGCCCGCATTAAAATTCTTTCTGATTTAAAGCTTGACGAAACGAGGCTTCCCCAGGATGGGCAGTTTTCTTATCTGCCCAGAAGCGGACGCCGGATTTCACTGCGCGTTTCAACGATTCCAACCGTTTATGGAGAAAAGGCGGTTCTTCGTATTCTCCATGACGCGCTGACGACATTTCAGCTTGAGGAACTGGGACTTTTACCCGAAGATCTTACGCGCGTCGAAAAGGTGTTGCGACGCACCCACGGCATGGTGCTCGTGACCGGACCTACGGGATCCGGAAAAACGACGACTCTCTACACCATCCTTGGCCTTCTGAATAAACCGGGAGTCAATATCATGACGATTGAAGACCCGGTGGAAAATCGAATTCGGCGGGTAAGCCAGATTCAGATAAACCCCGCTATCCATCTGACGTTTGCCTTGGGACTCCGGTCAATGCTTCGGCAGGACCCGGACATCATTATGGTCGGTGAAATTCGGGACCATGAGACGTCAATTATTGCCGTTAATGCCTCCATGACGGGCCACTTGGTATTTTCCTCGGTCCATGCAAATACCGCAGCAACAGCTATTCCCCGACTCATCGATTTGGGAGTTGAGCCGTTTCTTATTGCTTCTACTCTCAATATGGTCATTGCCCAGCGCTTGGTGCGGGTCCTGTGCCAACACTGTATCGAACCGGTTCCTCTTTCTTCGTTGGTTGAACGGCTCATCAAGGAAAGCAGCATCGATCCATTGATCCGCGCTCGAATAAAGGAGAATTACCGGTCACGGGGGTGTTCGTTTTGTCGACGAACGGGGTACCGTGGGAGAGTCGGTATTTTTGAAATGCTCGATATCGATGAAGCAGTTCGAGGCGCGATTGTGAGTAAATCTTCTGCAGAAATGATTTGGAATATAGTCAGGAAAAAGGGTGTCAAAAGCATGCTTGAGGACGGGCTTCTCAAAGTCATTACCCGGCAAACGACTGTTGAAGAAGTCTTTCGCGTGATTTCAACCTAACTATGGCAGTGTTTACCTATAGTATCCGAAATGCTTCCGGTTTGCGCCAAACCGGTGTTGTTGAGGCGGAAAATAAAGAGGATGCGGCAAAAACCATTGCACGGGATGGCTGGTTTATCGTATCGCTTGGTGAACCGTCTCTTAAGAGATCGTGGAGTTTTTCCGGATTCCGTCCGTTGTCTCCTATTGAACGAATTATTTTTACCGATCATTTGGGAGAAATGATTGCGTCAGGCACGTCAATTGTTGAAGCGTTTGAGACGTATCAGGAAGAAGAAAATAAAAAAACGACTATTATCCTCCGCGATATTATCGCCTCTCTACAAAGAGGTAAAAAGCTTTCTGTAGCGTTACGGGCGCATCCGAAAATCTTTTCTCCCTACTACACCGCTCTCGTGAGTGCGGGTGAGCTTACCGGACGGTTAGATGAGTCGTTTTTTTATATCGCCCGCGAACTGCGCCGCGAGTATGAGTTCAAAGAGCGGATTAAATCAGCGCTATTGTATCCCAGTCTGGTCGTCGTCGTAGCGCTTGCCGTTATTCTGTTTCTTATCATTTTTGTCATTCCCAAAATAACAGAGCTTACCAAAAGCTTCGGCGGCGACTTGCCTCTAGCGACAAGAATTGTTTCGTCAGTAGCTAGTTTCATTGCCCAATTCGGTCCGGCGATTATGCTGGCTCTTGGGCTTAGCGTGGCAGGGTTTATAGCTCTTATTCGTAACCCGAAAACCCGTGTACGTCTTGATCCGTATCTTCTGCATTTCCCCATCATTGGCTCCATACTTCGCCAGTATACGCTCGCAAGATTCCTGCGCATCGTCGGTAGCTGTATGCAATACGGAATTGCGCTCGGGCGGGCGTTTGAAACCGTTAGTGGCGTAGTCGACAACTCAGTCTATACCAAAGCGAGTATCAGGATAAAAGATCGTATTACAAAAGGCATGAGCATCGCAGACTCTCTTGGTGCAGAGAACCCGTTTTATTTCCCGAGTTTTCTCGTTCGATCGATTCGGGGGGCAGAAAAAACAGGCTCTGTTGATAAAGTGCTCCTTCGAATTTCCTCTTTTTATGAAGCAGAAGTTGACCGTAATCTTCATCGCTTAACAGAACTAATTCAACCTATTCTTACGGTTGTTTTGGGGCTTATTGTCGGAGCCATTGCCATATCTGTCGTAGCTCCAATTTATCAAATTACATCAAAAATTCGCTAATCATGAAAGGATTTAGTCTTGTTGAAACGCTAGTTATTATAACGATCATTACGACAATTGCCGTGGTTTCTGTTGAGACGATTATCAATTTTCAACAGCAATCCCTTGTTGAGTCATCTGCCAAAGAATTAGTTGCTACGCTCCGGCAAGCGCAAGGCAAAAGCCGTGCCGGAGAACTTGCCCAGGGCGAGATGGCCGCTGACTTTACCACAAACGGTCTCCCCACCTATGGCGTGAGTCTCAACGGTTCAAACTACGCTCTCATTCGAAAGGCAACGCCTGTAGCTACCGGCACGGAAGCCACATTGACTCTTGAAAGTCACGTTGTAAGTGCCGGAGTTACGTTTTCGCCCGCTGGTTTCACCGTCATGTTTGCCCGCGTGAGCGGACTTGCGGATTCGGCGCTGGCCGTTACGTTGCAAAAAGGGACCAACACAACGGCCCGGACAATTACCGTATTGGATAATGGCCTTATTACGTTGCAGTAACACTATGCGGCAGCAGGGATTTACTTTCGTTGAGCTTCTTATTTCGGTTGGCCTCATTGCTATTTTTGTGCCAGCTATCTACCGAGCGCTTTCTTTTTCAATTTTGGAAAGTCGGCAGGGCGAGCAATTTTCTGTGGCGTGGACGCTTGCGCGCGAAGGCATGGAATCGGTCTTTTCGCTCAAAAGCCACGGAGGAGCAAGTTGGGATTGGGAATATACGCCCTCCAATACGCCTGTGGGTTCATTTTATCAACCAGCTGTTTCCGGCGGGAGTTGGCAACTAGGCAGCATCACTAGCACACCCTCTGTGACTACGGCGACATTTACCAGAACCGTTTCTATCGACGAGGTACGCCGGTGCGGCATACCGGCTGTAACGATCTGTTCAGATTTGCTTGCGCAAGTTGATAAGTATACGAGAAAAATTACCGTTACCGTTTCCTGGCCCGATCCTGGCGGTACACAAACTGTTTCCTTAATGTCCTATGTTACAGCCCACTAAAAAATTATCACGAGGGTTTACGCTTCTTGAACTTCTTGTTGCCGTCACCATTATGGGAGGCATTGGGATTGTTGCCATGCAGAGTTTATATTCGATTTTCACCGTTCGCTCAAAACAGGAAAGCCTGGAGACTACGGCCTCAAGTTCTCGCGCTGTTTTTACGACGATCACCGCCGCTATCCTACAAGCGGCGCAGATTGCCATTCCGTCAGCAACAAGCATCAATGTTACCGGCACTCCGTGCCGGGCGATTCGCTACAATAGCGTAAGTAAAATCGTTGAACAAGCACTTGATTTAGGTTCTCCCTGCTCACCTCCGACAACGGGGTCGTTTGATTCATTCACCCCCGCCGGTGTGACGATTAACGCATTTAGTGTTACTAAGTCTGCTGACGGCGCGGTAACGGTGAGCCTTTCCGGAACGTTTAAAGATGTGTTTGGCAGCCATGACTTTAACTACCAAACATCAGTTGTACCACGAGTAACCATATGAGAAGAAAACAGGGATACGCAGCCATTCTTTTAATCTTTCTTATCGGGTTAGTCGGTTTGTTTCTCAGCATAACGCTCATGACGACAGGGTTTGTGGAATCAACCAACGGCCGGGAACTCACAAGTGGTGATCAAGCGTTTTTTGTCGCTCAATCAGGCGTAGAGGATGCAGTCTATAAAATTAATAGGATTTCTGATTATGGCATCTCTTCACCCCAGGGCTTTGACCTGCCAGTCGGCAACGGTAGCGCACAAGTAACCGTTACCGGTACTACAAAAGAGCGTACCATTTTTTCAATCGGTACCATGGGTCGCTACGTTCGCCGCATAAACGCGGTGGTAGAAAACACATCGGTTTCTCCCGGATTTTTGTATGCGATACACGCGGGATCCGGCGGGCTCGAGCTTCGCAATACAACGTCGATTGTGGGCAAAAACAACACCGATGGCAACGTCTATTCGAATGCGAACGTCAAAGGCGCGAAAAACGATTTTTTCGTCGCTACGGGACTGTGCAAAAATTCAGCCTCAGCTATCAAAGGTTCAGCCTGGGCCGTAGGGGCGCTTGATAAACTTGCAGTCAACGATAGTGGCGTGTGTGTTGAAAAAAATGCGGCAGCGGGAACATTTTCCTATTGCTCTATTCAAGGCAACGCAACGGGTCCGAGCAGTCCATCAGCAGATTGTCCACTGCACGGCTCATTCACCTCCGTTCCAGCTCCCACGCCTGTCCCTCTTCCCGACATGGGAACAACGGCACTAAAGAGTTACCTTACGAACAAAGGTAATGTGTTTAGTGGAAATTGCTTGGCTGATGGAACCAACAGTGTTTCCGACTGCACGAAAGGGACAGGGGTTCTGGGCAGCATCATTATTGACGGTAATCTTTCTACCCCACAAAATAGCACACTGCGATTCTCCGGGCCTGTCTGGGTAAAAGGGACCGTCACCTTTGCTTCCAATGGTATCGTGGGACTTACGCCTGATATCACACAAATTGGACAAATAATTCTTGCCAGTGGCGCCATTGTGAGCAATA
Source organism: uncultured Gammaproteobacteria bacterium (assembly GCA_964432705.1). Taxonomy (GTDB): domain Bacteria; phylum Patescibacteriota; class Microgenomatia; order UBA10105; family UBA927; genus 01-FULL-43-11b. Next base: position 308 of record CAYSOR010000013.1, on the reverse strand, counting down.
GTAATGTCTCATTTGGATCCCAAGGCACTGCATTTCTTCTGTTTCTTTCCGAATTCGATCCGCGGGTAGGCAATCCGTCTCTCACAGATATTTGCGCTGTGCCGTCCGTCTCTCTTTCCTCCAATACCAATAGCGTGCTTTTTTACGCGACGAACGGATGTATAACTGTTACGGCAAACTCAAACTTTCATGGTGCAGTATTGGGTGAGAAAATAAATGTTGACAACAATGGAATGATCGAATACGATCCGGCGCTTGCAACAGCAATTTTTGGGCTTACTAAAGGTGGCGGTTGGCAGACGAAGTCA
>CAYSOR010000012.1:10945-16062 GCA_964432705.1 uncultured Gammaproteobacteria bacterium | reverse complement strand
CGCGATAGCGTGAGGTACTCGAGCCCTACGCTTTTAAGAAATCCTAGCCTCGTTTCTATTTCCTTTAGGATTGGACTACCAATAGTCGACTCTGTAACTGAAAGAATCTTCGACTCTGTTTTCCTCAATCTGGATATCCAACCAAGTGCGTCCGTAATAGATAAATCAGAAACATCGGCTATGGAAAATCCATCGATAGTGATTGTTAAACTCTGTTTCTTTAGTCGTTTCCCAGCGCACGTTTTACAGACCTCCCGCCGCATATACTTTTCAATTTCAGTTCGCAAAAAATCAGATTCTGTTTCTCTGTGTCTTCGGAGGAGTTCAGGAATAAAACCGGTAAAAGTTTCTGTGATCGAAGTAGGTTCGCCGAATCGGTTGGTACCTCTCACGTGATGAAGTTCATCTCCTGTACCCCACAAAAGAGTTTTCCTTTGTTTATCTGTGAGTTTTTTTAGGGGTTGGCGAACGTCTATGCCGCTCTTCTCGGCTACGGTCATGACAACGCGTGAATACCATGTGTCGTAGAGAAACATTTTTGCAAACGCTAAAATTCCGCCCTCGCTTATTGAAAGCTCTGGCCGTATCACGAGCTCCGGATCAACCGTCAGAATGTTTCCGATGCCGCTACACGTCTCACAAGCTCCGTGAGGAGAATTAAACGAAAACGAACGCGGTTCTATTTCAGGTAAGCTGATATTATCGACCGGACAACTGAATTTTTCTGAAAAGATATGATCCGAAATGTTTTTAGGCTTTTCGGGGATGGTAAAGCCACTATCGTGTATTTGCCCGACCACGACAAGACCGTCTGAGAGGCCGAGAGACTGTTCCACAGCTTCGGTTAGTCGGGAGCGGAGTGAGCTCATAAACTCATTTTTCAGTGAGCTCCGCTCGACGCTAAAATTATCAATGACGGCATCTATGGAGTGCTTGTTTGTTTTAATAAGGAGTAGCTCGCTATCGAGACTAAAAAATTTTCCATCAACGCGTACAGTTCTGTACCCTTTCGATTTCAAGTTATCAAATAAACCGCTGAATTCTCCTTTTCTATCACGGACAATGGGAGCGAGTATCATAAAGCGGAAGAACTTATGCGTACGTTGATTAAGCTTATCCTCTGCCATTTTAAGAATTGAATTAACAATTTGTTCAGAAGTTTGTCTACTTATTTCTCTTCCGCACTTTGGACAGTGCGGGTGGCCCAGCCGGGCAAACAGAAGTCTCAAGTAGTCGTAGATTTCCGTAACGGTCCCGACAGTCGACCTGGGATTATGTGAAGTTGACTTTTGATCAATGGAGATTGCCGGCGATAATCCTTCTATCAAGTCCACATCTGGTTTATCCATGACGCCCAAAAACTGTCTCGCATAGGAGCTTAAAGACTCCACATATCTTCTTTGTCCTTCCGCATAAATCGTGTCAAAAGCAAGCGAACTCTTTCCAGACCCGGAAAGTCCGGTAAAAACAATGAGCTTATTCTTCGGAAGCTCGAGGTTAATGTTTTTCAGATTATGCTGACGCGCGCCTTTAATAACTATCTTTTCCATATCAAAAATGACCACCGATAAACCGTGGCAAAGGCATTATAACCTATTTTGTGAGTTGGGCAATGAGGTCGCGAAGTTCGGCAGCGAGTTCGAAATTGAGATCGCGGCTGGCCTGGCGCATGAGTTTTGTATAGCGGTTTATGAGCTTTTTCTTATCTAGTGGTGTCATTGAATCTAATTGTTTTTGAGTCATTACTGATCCGGTTATTTCCTTCTGCTCTTCTGTTTTTTGAACCATTCTTTCCCGTATGGGCTTTGAAATGCTTTGGGGCGTAATGCCGTGTTTCTTGTTGTATTCAAGCTGTACGTTTCTGCGGCGTTCAACCTCAATAGTTGCCTCACGCATCGATTTTGTCACGGTGTCGGCATAGAGAATGACCTGTCCTCGTACATGACGTGATGCGCGTCCCATGATTTGGATAAGGCTTACTCTACTTCGCAAAAACCCTTCCTTATCCGCGTCCAGAACTGCTACGAGTGAAACTTCGGGAAGATCAAGTCCCTCTCTGAGTAAGTTAATCCCTACCACAACATCGTAAACGCCTAGCCGAAAGTCAGCTAAAATGTCGTTTCGCTCAAGAGTGACAACGTCAGAATGGAGATAGTGTACTTTAATACCACGGTCTTCAAGAAATTTAGCCAGATCCTCGGCCATGCGCTTGGTTAGGGTGGTAACCAACACCCGCTCATGCCTCGTTACTCTTGCCTCAATTTCAGCAATAAGGTCGTCTATCTGACCTTTTGAGGGTTTGACTGTAATGGTGGGGTCTACAAGGCCTGTAGGTCGAACGAGCTGCTCAACGATGCCGGATTGTGTGAGGGCTTGAACGCTCTCTTTTGCTCGGGCAACTTCCCAATCGTCCGGCGTAGCCGAAACATAGACGGTCTGAGGGATTTTTCGTAAAAACTCATCAAAACGAAGAGGTCTATTATCGAGGGCAGCAGGAAGCCGGAAGCCGTAGTCGACAAGTGTTTGCTTGCGACTCCTATCGCCGTTGTACATGCCCCGGATTTGCGGAACCGTCATATGCGACTCATCGATAAACAGAAGCCACCGACTAGGGTCAGACCTTTGAATTTCCAAGGTCTGACCCTTTTTGGCCTGACCCCGATTGGTAGCCTCTTCAAAATAGTCAAAGAGAGTATTCGGCGGGTCCCCTGGAGAGCGACCGTCAAAATAGCGTGAGTAATTTTCGATACCGTTGACGTATCCCGCTTCTTCGATCATCTCAAGATCGTAGTTAACGCGTTCGTTTATCCTCTGCGCTTCAATGAGTTTTCCATGACTATTAAACCAAGTAACCTGTTTTTCCATATCCTTTCGAATTTTTTGGAAAACATCTTTATACATTCGCGGGTCAGTCATATAGTGTTTGGCAGGATACACCATGGTTCCGGGGAGATTTTCAACTAGTTTGCCGGTGAGCGGATCGCGCGTTTCAAGTTTATTAAGCACACTTTCTGAAACCTCAATATGGAGGCTTATATCTTCATAAGCCGGAAAAAGATCAATTGAATCGCCACGAACACGAAAGGTCCCCCGGCGGTATCCGTAATCACTTCGCTCATACTGAAGAGTTACGAGCCGATCCAAAATGCTTTCTCGAGATACCCTCATGCCGGGTTTAAGTTCTAATACAAAGTGCCCGTATTCCTTGGGAGACCCGATATTGTAAATACATGAGACAGAAGCAACAATAATGGTATCGTTTCGAGTTAGAAGATTCGCAGTTGCAGCGAGACGCAGTTTGTCTATTTCTTCATTTATCTCCGTCTCCTTCTCAATATATGTATTACTCGAAGGAATGTACGCCTCCGGTTGATAATAATCATAGTATGAGACGAAGTAAGAGACGGCATTTTCTGGAAAAAATTCTCGAAACTCCTGATAGAGCTGGGCTGCAAGGGTTTTATTGTGGGAGATTACCAGAGTTGGACGGTTAACTTTCGCAATCAGATTTGCCATTGTGAACGTTTTGCCACTTCCTGTGACACCCAACAGTACTTGTTCCTTCGCTCCATGTTTTAAGCTCTTAAGGAGCGTTTCAATAGCCTGAGGTTGATTGCCAGTTGGTTTAAATGGTGCCTTGAGGGTAAAGTTTTTCATTCGGTTTTATTTTAATTTTGACAGTGTTGGATAGTATTTGATAGTCTTGACAATTCGGGTTTTCTTTGACACACTGTCTATTGTCATCCTGAGCATAGCGAAGGATCCCATGGCAATCAAGGAGATCCTTCGGCTTTGCCTCAGGACGATTAAGAAATCGTGCCTGCAATTCTTTATCCACGCGAACGACAACTTCTTGATTTTATCACGCAGTTTATAGAACGCTACGGCTACGCACCGACCCTTAAGGAAATCGGTGAGGCGATGAACATGCACTCGCCTGCGACTGTCCATGAGCATATCGACAGACTCCGACAAAAAGGTTTTATTCGAAAACTTGACGGTACCTCGCGCGGCCTAGAAATAGTAAAAGATAAGTACCGAAGCACGGAGAGCGGAAACGCAGTGGAACTTCCGGTTTTAGGATTTATTGCTGCAGGGGCTCCTCTTGAGCCTTATACAGACCCGAATTTCTACATTTCAGTCGCGCCCGGACTCATTCCTTCTACAAAAGCTGGATACGTGCTGCAGGTGAAGGGTAGCTCAATGATCGATGATGGCATACTCGACGGTGATTATGTCGTTATTGCACACCAGCAGGATGCCAAAAACGGAGATATCGTCGTCGCCCTTCTTCCCAACGGCTTGGCAACGCTCAAACGAATTTATTTTGAAAAGGAAAGAATTAAATTGGCTCCTGCAAACTCTAATATGTCTCCCATCTTTACCACACACGTCAAGATTCAAGGAAAAGTCGTGGGCTTAATCCGTAAGTTTGTGTAATTTTTTTGTTGAAATCCCGGGAACGTTTGGATTTTTCTTATGTTGAATATATTCATAGATTATGGGCACAAGTGACAACCCGATGATCGCAAACACAGCATAGTGGAAGTTCTCTTTGATAAACGGCATATTGCCAAAGAAAAACCCCAGCAAGGTAAATAGGATCACCCAGAGCACTCCGCCAATAACATTGTATGTAATGAATTTTGTGTAATTCATCACCCCCACTCCGGCAACAAATGGCGCGAATGTCCGGACGATCGGAACAAAACGGGCTAATATAATTGTCTTTGCGCCGTATTTTTTGTAAAACTGCTCGGTTTTATCAATATGCTCCTGATTAATAAACTTTATTTTGGGGTTGTCCACTATTTTTCGCCCGAAATAATGACCGACCCAATAGTTAACGGTGTCGCCAAGAATAGCAGCGATTATAAGAAGCACTACCACCATGCCGACGTTCAGTGAACCAAGTGAGGCAATGGCGCCTGCTGCAAAAAGGAGCGAATCTCCCGGGAGAAACGGTGTAATGACAAGTCCAGTTTCCGCGAATATTATGCCGAACAAAATTCCGTATGTAACCACTCCGTACTGCGAAACTAAGTCAGTTAAGTGCGTATCAAGATGAAGAACGAAGTCTACAAGCCCTGCAACGAATTCCATAGAAATTCATAATA
>CAYSOR010000012.1:0-10845 GCA_964432705.1 uncultured Gammaproteobacteria bacterium | reverse complement strand
CCGGAGCGGGTTTTGGGGAGGCGATCGATAAATTCGATTTCGCGCGGGTATGCGTGGCCAGCAAGGTGCTTTTTCACATATATTGCCAATTCTTCTTTGAGAGAATTTGCAAACTTTTGACTTTTGACTTTTGACTTTTGACTCTCCTCAAGCACAACGAAAGCTTTGATAATTTCACCCCTAAGTGCATCAGGTTTACCTATTACCCCTGCCTCTACCACGCTAGGATGCTCTACGAGGGCCGATTCAACCTCAAATGGGCCTACACGCTCTCCGGCTGTTTTTATAACGTCATCTGCCCTTCCGATGAACCAAAAATAGCCGTCTTTGTCGCGCATTCCCCGATCGCCTGATATATACCACTCACACCGATTCCCGGAATCGAGCCTGGTTCCGGAAATGAAGTAGCTTTTATATTTATGCGGTCTGCGCCAGATCGTTTTCATCATAGACGGCCATGGAGGCTTAAGCGCAAGATTCCCCTCAATGTTCGGGGCCAGTTCTTTGCCGTGGTCGTCGACGATAGCAGCGACTATTCCGGGAATGGGTTTACCCATAGAACCGAGTTTTATATCCATACTCGGGTAATTGGCGATGCAGATGGCGCCGGTTTCGGTTTGCCACCAGTTATCATGAAACGGTAATCCGAAAGCCTTTAGTCCCCACCTAATGGCTTCAGGATTTAGAGGTTCACCCACTGAACATAAGTGACGTAGATTTCTTAAGTCAAATTTTTTGACAGGGTCCGACCCTGTCAGCGGAGTAGCCATGAGCATACGGATGGCGGTTGGCGCCGTATACCAGACACTAACCTTATACTTTTCAAGAATTTCATACCATTTTTTGGGATCAAAGCGACCTTCATAAATGACCGCGGATACTCCACATGCCCAACTACCCAAAATTTCATATGCAATGCCGGTTACCCAACCCGGGTCAGCCGTACACCAATAAATATCTTCGTCTTTAAGGTCAAGCACCCACCGTGCAGTCATGTATTCTTGCAGAATCGCTCGATGAGTATGAACGACACCCTTGGGCTTACCTGTAGTTCCTGAAGTATAGAGCATGAATGCGTAGTCATCTGGGTCCATCTGAGCGATTGTCAAGTCGCTTGAAGCGTGGTCAAATGATTTTTTGTAATCTTGGGTATCGATAGTGATAATGTGTTTGAGAGATGGAAGTTTATGTCTCACTTTATCAACTCTTTTTTTGAGTTCGCTATCAGTGACAAGTATTTTTGCGTCAGAGTTTTGCAAGCGATCAAAGAGTGCCTGTTCTTGAAACGCGCTAAAAAGAGTCCCGGCTATAGCGCCAATCTTTAGTGTTCCAAGAAACGCAAAAAAGAGCTCCGGGACGCGAGGGAGGAAAAGAAATACACGGTCACCCCGTTCAACGCCAAAGTCCTTAAGAATGTTGCCGAACTTATTTGACGCAAGAGAAAGTTCTTCGAAGGTAAATTTCTTTTGTGTATCGTCCTCTCCATGCCAATAAAGAGCTACCTTATTCCGTCTCCAGGTATGGGTGTGTCGATCGACTGCATTATACGCAGCATTGAGCGACCCATTTATCCAGTCAAGCTCTCGACGAACAGATTTCCAGGAAAATGAGCGATAGGTAGCGTCGTAGTCGTCGAGGTTGGGAACAAAACTCAATTTCCCTTTTTTTACGATGTCAGTCTTCATGAGGCAGGAAGAGACTCTTTACTTGTGTTTGCGAATAGTAAACTTACTGCCAAGTCGCTTGAGAATTTCGACGACCCCGGTGTATTCAAGCTCATCCATGCCTGCCATCGCCGGCCCGTAGAACCCCTGTTGCCGCATCTCGAGCGTCTTAACTGAGGCCTTCTCTCGGATGACATCCCAAAATGGTTGATCAAAGAAATCAACAGCTTCCGTAAGTATTCCTTCGTGCACACAGTAGCCAGCAGCCGATACGATCGTCGGGCCATCGAAATAGGAAATAATTGTATTCTGCTTGACCGGCATGACGGCCACATGATGTGATCCGCGGTTGTCTCCCAAAACGTAGTAAGCGGCAGCCCACGGAGAGAGTATCTCGCCCGTTGACGGAAACTGTTTTTGCGAGCGAACAATAGCTACGGGGTCATCTTTTCCGACATATTTACCCGCAATATTATGGAGCCTGCTTGTTGAAACTACAGCTCCCTTTAGACCACTAGCATTTTCTACGACGCTTTCGATGACATAGTGGTTTGGGTCGCGTAAAAGAGCACAGATGTCATAGTAATTCTCCGGTACTTTCAGGGTAATAACTCTGTCGGCTTCGGTATAATTGACATCCATGATTGTATAGGTAAATCCGTCTTTCATATCCGGAGCAAGCAGAAGCCCCGCATTGTGATATGGATTGGCAAAACCTTCGAAAATCGGCTGATTGAACATGCCCGGCCCGCATTTATCAGCGGCAAAAAGTACAAACGGTTCAGCCGCTCGTTCATCAAATTCTATTTCACACGATCCCGGTCCCATACCGCGGACGTTACCGGAAAATGCGTCTTTTAAAAGATCTTGTCCTGCACCGTAGAGTCCCTGTTTTTTTGCAATCTTGGTTGTTTCCACAAATGCGTCCCATGCAAATTTATGTATATCCGGATTATCAACACCTCGCGTATGACTCATGAGGAAGGCAATATCATCACCGGTAAAACTTACGCGGGCGTCTTTGAGAAGTCCTTTTTTTACTGCTTTTGCTGCAACCTCGCGTGCTTTATCGAGCATTGCTTCACTGGGTCTGTTGTGGCCTCCGACCGAACCCGTATCTGCCTTAATAACTGAAAGAGTAATCTTCATCCATTCCTCCTTTGTAAAGACTCAAGAATATTATTACCGCTCATTTCGCCTGGAATGTCAAGACCCTTCCATGCTAGCACAGTCGGTGCAATATCAGCAAGCTTACCGCTTGGGAGCATGGTCGGATTTCCTAAAAGATCTTTATCGATCATAATAAAGGGTACTGGGTAGGTCGAGTGCTCTGTATCGACCTCTCCATTTGGCCCGAGCATTTCTTCGGCATTTCCGTGATCGGCAGTTACGATACACGTCCCGTCGTGAGCGAGGGTCGCCCGTACAATCTTTCCTACACAAGTGTCGGCTGTTTCGCACGCTTTAACTGCAGAGGGGATATTTCCGGTGTGCGCGACCATATCAGGGTTTGCAAGGTTTACGACAATAAAGGAATACACACCGAGCGAAAGACGGTCGATAAGCTTCTGAGTAACTTCTTCTGCCGACATACCAGGAATAAGATCATATGTTGTTACTTTGGGTGAAGGGATAATAATGCGATCTTCGCCGGCAAACGGATCTTCTCGCATTCCATTAAAGTAATAGCCAACGAATCGTTCTTTTTCAGTTTCAGAAAGCCGTAGTTGTCTAAGCCCGAGCTCGGAAAATACTCTCCCAACTGGCATTGCAATTGACTCAAGCGGAAATGTGACCGTACAAGGGAGGTTTCGTTCATACTCAGTCATTGTCACAAAAAATATGTTAGGAAGTTTTACCTTGCGGTTAAACGATTTACCTCGAGGTTCCATTTCAACGACGTGCTTGTGGTAATATTTCACAGCATACGGGTCGAAGGATTCCTCTTTTTTGTACGTTTCGAAGTCCGAGAGTACAAATGCACGCGTCAGTTGCCTTGGTCTATCAATTCTGTAGTTATAAAAGATAACCGCGTCGTGGTTTTGAATACGAGGCAATGGCGATCCTTGTGCATCAAGAAGTATTGTTGGCTCAATAAACTCGTCTGTTTTTCCTTCTTTATACGCGCGACTGATAACTTCCCTTGAACTAGCTGCACGCTTTTCAATATTTTCCGTGAGGGCTTTATATGCCCGTTCTGTACGTTCCCACCTGCGATCACGATCCATGGCCCAGTAGCGCCCCATAATCGTAGCGATCTTCCCTATTCCTAAATGCGCAAGTTTTGCTTCAACATCAAGGAGAAAGCGCAGAGATGACTTTGGCGGAGCGTCTCTCCCGTCGGTAAATAAATGGAGGTACACGGGGCACGCACAGTTCTGCATCTTCATAAGTTCAAGGAGAGCATAAAGATGATCGCGGCTCCCATGAACGCTTGCATCAGAGAGTATGCCCATAATGTGGAGATTCGATTTATGCGTTGTTGCATAGCGAATGGCACCTAAAAAAGCTTCGTTGCGATAAAAACTTCCGTCTGCAATCGACATGTTGATGCGTGGGAAATCCTGGTAGACGACTCGTCCCGCGCCTATATTTATGTGTCCTGTTTCTGTATTGCCGTCTTCTCCTTTCGGCAGTCCTACCGCTTCACCCGACGCTGCAAGTTCGCCATGAGGGTATGACGACCAATACTCCGGAATATTTTTAAGTTGGGCGAGTGAGATGGCGTTTCCTGGCCCGGGAGGACCCAGACCCCAACCATCAAGAATTATGAGAACCAAGGGTTTTTGCATTATTTTACGGGAAGAGTTCTGTTTCTATTTCAAGAAGTCTATTGTACTTTGCCACTCGCTCACCCCGTGCCGGTGCGCCAAATTTAACATAATCGCTTTGAACCGCTACTGCTAAATCAGAAAGAATAGCATCATTTGTTTCGCTACTACGATTGGACACAATGGTTTTTATGTCACTTTTTTTAGCTAACGCCACTACGTCTAAGAATTCCGTTAGCGAACCGATTTGATTGGGCTTCAACAATATAGCAGAGCATGCCCTGGCTGCAATTGCTTTTTCTAAACGTTCACGATTTGTAACAAGAATGTCATCACCAACTATAAGAACTTCTTTTCCCATTTCAGCAGTAAGTAAACTCCAACTTTCCCAATCATCTTCTTCCAGTGGATCTTCAAGAAGGAGAAGACGATATTTTTTGTGCAACTCCTTGTAATACTCGATAAACTGCTTGGCACTGAGAGGTTCTGCTTGATCTTTTATTTGATACCCACTCTCCTTTTTAAAAGAATTCGCGGCAACATCAAGACCAAAAAATACGTCAATACCGAATTGATAGGTGGTTGCACGTATAGATTCGAGCATTATTTCTAATGCTTCGATATTGGTGAATAGGTTTGGTGCAAATCCTCCTTCATCGCCGACGGAATGAATTGCGTTTCTATACGTGAGAATCTTTTTCAATGAATGATAAATTTCTGCACCGATTCTCAAAGCTTCATGATATGGTTTGTTCGTCGCAGGTACAACATGAAATTCTTGAAAATCAAGATTACCCGCGCCGTGTTTCCCGCCGTTGATAATGTTAAATTCAGGCGTGGGCATTCGCTCAAACTTAATGGGAACAAGTGAATTAAAAAGTGTGTTCAAATATTTATATAATGGCTGACGACTATGATTGGCTGCAGCAACTGCAGTGGCGAGTGAGATACTCAGTATGCTATTTGCGCCGAGATTTTTCTTTTCTGGCGTCCCGTCAAGCCCGATCATGGTTTTATCTAAAACTGCTTGACCGAGGGCATCCATTCCCTTTAACTTTGCCGCGAGAACTGAGTTGACGTTTTCCACTGCCTTGAGGACTCCCATACCTCCAAAACGTTTCGAATCCCCATCCCGCAACTCAACTGCTTCGTATTTTCCAAGAGATGCTCCCGCGGGAACGGCAGCTGTCCCCCGATACCCACTTTCAAGGACGACAGTGGTTTCAACCGTCGGGTTTCCTCTGGAATCAAGTATTTCACGGGCCTTGATCGAATAAATTTTTGATGAGCCAGCCATACTATTTTTTTCCGAGTTTCTGTTCGGCTTGATACACTGTGTCTCTCACGCGATCAATTGCATCAGGGTTAACCGATACACTGGTTACTCCCCATGATACCAGTTTTTCCACGAGTTCGGGATAGTCTGAGGGAGCTTGACCACAAATTGAAGAGGTGATCTTATGTTTCTGACAGATTTTAATAGTTCGTTCCAAAGCCCACAGGACGCTCGGGTCAAGCTCCGAAAAATCATGGGAAACCTCACTGTTGTCTCGATCAGTACCCAAGATGAGCATCGTCAGATCATTGGATCCAATGGAAACTCCATCAATACCGATATCAATAAAATCCTCGAGACGAATGACATTGGTGGGAACTTCAGCCATGAGCCAGAGTTTAAATGAAGGTGAGCGCATCAGACCGTTCGCAGCTACAATTCGTTTGACTTCCAAAAGTTCTTTTGGGGTTCGCACAAACGGAATCATAAGCCATAAGTTTTTAAACCCGAAAACGTTGCGGACTTTTTTAATTGCTTCGATTTCCAATTCAAAAACGTCGGGATTGGCAACATACCGAGCGGCGCCACGAAAGCCAAGCATGGGATTGGGTTCTTCGGGTTCGAATGCCTTTCCTCCTATCAAATTTCTGTATTCGTTCGTTCTAAAATCTGTCGCGCGATACACGACTGGTCTGGGAGAAAAATTAGCACAAAACTCTGCTATTTGAGTACTTAATGTGTTCACGAACACTTTTTGTTTTCGATCTGCTATTAACTTCTTGGGGTGAACGCCTATTCCCGCAATTATAAATTCTGCCCTGAGTAAGCCTACTCCGTCAACATTCATCTTAGAAACTTCTTTTGCCCTCTCCGGCTCAGCCAGATTCACATACACTTTTGTAGCTGTTTTAATATGTTGATTTTTATTGGTCATTGGTCCGCCAGCTGGCGGATGAGATTTTGGATTTGAAGCGATAGCGCCTTTATACACTTCTCCTGTTGTTCCGTTCACTGTCACAACCATGCGCTCCTTAAGCGTCTTTAATGCTCCTACTGCTCCGACGACGGCCGGAATACCGAGTTCCCGAGATACAATCGCCGCGTGTGATGTCCTTCCACCGCGCTCAGTTACAATTGCGACTGTTTTACGCATAGCAGGAACGAAGTCAGGATTGGTCATTTCGGCAACCAATATATCTCCGGACGCAATACGATGAATTTCTTTTGGTGAATGAAGAATTTTTACGGGACCGCTTGCTATCCCTGGACTTGCAGCATCACCCTTAAGAATCAGATTTCTGATATCTGATTTCTGATATCTGATTTCTGATATCTGATTTCTGATCGTTGTTACCGGTCGCGTCTGTAGTATATATACTTTTCCTCTTTCAATCGCCCACTCAATATCTTGCGGGAAGTAATAATGTTGTTCAAGTTTTTTTCCAAGTTTAGCGAGTTCGACAATATGTTCATCACTTATCTTCTGACGAGCCGCAACGTTTTTGGGTAGCGTAATCACGACATTTTTTGTTCCGCGTTTCATCATCATGCGCTCTTGTACGTGTGTCTTATTTGCCAGTATCTTGCCGGTTTGTTTATCTACCTCATAATGATCTGGGGTCACCGCACCCTGGACAATCATTTCACCCAAACCCTTAATTGCTTCTATGACTATTGTATGTTTGTTATTTGTAACTGGGTCAATCGTAAACATGACGCCGGAACTATCAGATTGCACCATCTTTTGCACGGGAACAGCGATAAACACATTGAAGTGATCAAATTTATTCGTTGATCTATAAAATATTGCTCGAGCAGTAAAAAGCGAAGCCCATGCCTCCTTTACTTTTTCAATAAGATTTGCTTCACCTTGGACATTAAGAAACGTCGCTTGTTGTCCGGCAAATGAGGCTGTGGGCAAATCCTCAGCAGTTGCAGAGGAACGGACTGCCACAAGGGAATGTTTGAGGACTCCTTTATCTAAACGAAAATACGATTGAATAATCTCGTGCGCAATACTCTTTGGGAAACGGGATCTCGTTATCAGTAATTGAACGCGTTTTGCGGCTTTATCGAGAGCACTGCTATTGTTAACATCAAGATTGACGAGAATATCCGAAAATTTACCACGCAATTGAGATTCTTCTAAAAAACTTTTATATGCTTCTGATGTGACGATAAAACCAGGAGGCACAGGAAAACCAGTTTTGGTCATCTCACCCAAATTCGCACCCTTCCCTCCAACAAGAGCGATGTCTTCTTTGTCGACATCTTGAAACCATACGACAAACTTTTTCCCCATATCTTTAGTATGAGGAGTTTTGCGAGGTGGTGCAAGAGTCTATCGGAAATAGGAGATTATGGTTTTGTAAGTTCAGCCTTGAAGTAATCAACCCACGGGATTTTACTGGGGTCTACATCATAGAGCATAGCCATATAAAAACTCGTAAAACCTGAAAGAGTGTATGCCTCAAGGACTTGAGCGAGTTTTGACGGTCCATGGAGTTCTACGACGTGTGTTTTTACATTCTGTTTCTCAACAACGTCTTTGGTTATCACAAAACGCTTCTGGACCTGCTTACTATATAATTGAGAAAAGAAGAAGAGAAAAAGACCGTTTTGATGAATTGTTTCCGGCTGTTTCAGTCCTTCCATAAGATGATGATTGAGTTCTGGTATGTAGCGGTAATCAGAGATCATTTTAGCTGTTTCGTTCAGTTGATTTGCAAAACCGTTTCCAAATCCTTTAAGAAATTCCGACGTAATAATAAATGGGTGTGTATCTTTTAAAAGCGAGGCAAGCAGTTTCGCTTGATTTTGATCGGAAAGAACTTCGGGAAGATATTTTTTCCCTGTTTCCCTTGCAAAACTGATAGCCTCCCCAACGTCAGCGTCCTCAATGTCGAGAAATTTGAGGGCTTTTAATATGCCAAGGTGACCCATGAGAAGATATCCTCCACCAATGCGTGGTTGACCAGACGGATTGTACTGAGGATTAAAAATATATCCGGTAAAACCATTTTTTTGAAGTATTTCTCCGAGAGTACCACCACTGGTAACCGCACTAATTCGCGCTCCTCGTTTTAATGCATCATGGGCGCATGAAATGACTTCTTCCGTAACCCCCGAATATGACGAAAGAATAACGAGTGTATCCGAATCAACATACGCAGGCAAGGTATAGTCTTCAACAATTTCGTATGGCTCTTTGATGCGATCTTTAAATAATTCCTTGACGGTTTTGGGCGGAAACCGCGACCCTCCCATACCGCACACAACTATATTGTAGATTTGCTGATAACGAGAGGAAAAAGAAAGAACTGAAGACTCGTTCCATGCTTGTGCGCATTGGTCGTGAAACATTCTGGTTGAGTCAAGAATGTTAGATATATCCAACTTTTTTATTGCGTTAATGTCATCAAGGTTCATCATACCTTACTCTTTTCGTTTTCCCTCAAGGGATTCAATTTTTGAAACAAGTTCAACTGTTTTTTCTTCTAAAATTTCTTTTGTGTCGGCTTCGACGTTCAGTCGCAAGAGCGTTTCGGTTTTACTTGCTCTCACGTTAAACCAATATTGATCATACCATACGCTCACTCCATCGATCTCGTCGATGGATTGTGCGTCCGGAAAACCTGTTCTTATTGCCGCGAGTGCCGATGGTATATCTTGTAAAACAAAATTTATTTCTCCGCTCGACGGATATATATTAAGTTCATCTACGATGTCTGAAAGTTTACGCCCGTCTCGACTGAGTACGGAAAAAACTAAAAGCGCGCTTAATACGCCACTTTCAGCAGAGTAAAAATCGCGGTAGTAATAGTGGCCTGAATGTTCACCAGCAAATACGGCGCCTGAGTCTTTCATATATGTTTTAATGTAACTGTGGCCCACGCGAACACGCTTACTCTTGCCACCAAGTTTTTCAATAATTTCCGGAACAATCCTCCCGCAGATTGCGTTGTAAAGAATAAGGGATCCAGGGTATTTTTCAAGGAAGTAGCGAGTTAGAATTGCGGCCGTTATAGTTCCAGATACCAAGCGGCCTTTATCGTCAACGAGAAACATGCGATCTGCATCTCCGTCAAATGTAATCCCTACGTCTGCTTTTTCTGAAAGAACCGTTTCGATAAGTTTTGTATTATTTGATGCAATAAGAGGATTCGGAACGTGATTGGGAAACGTGCCATCAAGTTCAAAAAAAAGCTTTGTAACATGCAGTGGCAACCCCTCAAACCCTTTGGGAACAAGCTTTCCGGCCATTCCGTTGCCTGCATCTGCGACAATTTTTAGAGACTTGAGAGATGAGACATCAATAAGCGATTGAATTTTTGTCTTCCACGCATCCATAAAGTCAACCTCCATAATTTTTCCTGAAGTTTGAGCATTTGGCAAAGGGTCAAGGCTAAGGAGATCCCGAACATCAAACAGCCCGCTTTCGCCTGTTACCGCCACAGGTCCACGTTTTACTAATTTAATTCCGTTATATTCCGGAGGATTGTGCGAAGCAGAGAGCATAATGACCAAATCATATGGCTTGGTACCGGCAATGTAATACTGTATTTCGGTTCCAGCGAGTCCTGCATCATACACATCGATCCCAAGTGATACGAACACTTCGACAAAGGCATCGCGAAGTTTTTTGCCGGAAACACGCATATCGCGGCAAAACGCTATTGTCATCGGTTTAAATTTCCGGACAATACTCTGTGCTATAGCGCGGGCAACATCCTCATTAAGCTGACCCGGATATATACCCCGTATGTCATAGTCTTTAAAAATAGAAAGGTCAATGTTCATAGGAGAGATTATGAAAGCGAGATTAGAAACTGTTCTATATGTTCATTCAAAGAAAAAGGCGTTCGTCCCGATTTAATGGAATACTCGATTGTCAGAATATTTTTATAGAGAAGGTGGAGATTTTCAAACGTAAATTGTTTTGCCTGCGCTCTTAAACGACTGATCTGCCACTCTTGTAAGCCATCTGGCAGTACACCGCTATCGATCATAAGAAGTTGTCGAATACGACGGCTAAGCATAAGGAAAATAATTTCCGGTGCCTCTGTTTCCACGAGTTTAAGGTAGAGTTCTATGAGTGCTTTTGCTTGACCAGGTTTAAACGAATCGAGAAATT
>CAYSOR010000011.1:0-16267 GCA_964432705.1 uncultured Gammaproteobacteria bacterium | reverse complement strand
CCGTATCGAGCCCCGAGGTAGCCGAAATGTCAAAGATGCTCGAAAATACCTATCGCGCAGTGAACATTGCGCTCGTCAATGAATTTGCCATGCTCTCGGAAAAACTTCAACTTGATGTAACAGAGGTTATTGCTGCTGCGTCAACAAAGTGGAGTTTTCACCCTCATTATCCGGGTATAGGCGTCGGCGGTCACTGCATCCCTGTTGATCCGTATTATATCCTCGAACTCGCTCGTTCTCACAAAGTACCGATGCATGTTACCAAAGAGGCACTCGCGACCAATGAGTCCATGCCAGATCATGTTCTTCAGCTCTTTCTTCAACATTATCAAAAAGGAATGAAGACACTCGTATACGGGTTGACGTACAAAAAAGACATTGCCGATATACGAGAAAGTCCTGCGTTTGTCTTTTGCAGGCTTCTGGAGCAGAAAAAAATTGGCTTTACCGTGTACGATTCTTTGCTTACCGAGAGCACCATTCGGAGGTTTGATCTCGTTCCAGGTAAGCTTACTCCAGTTGACATTCTCGTTGTTGCAACGGACCATAGTTCACTTATGTATGACG
Organism: uncultured Gammaproteobacteria bacterium; assembly: GCA_964432705.1. Taxonomy (GTDB): domain Bacteria; phylum Patescibacteriota; class Microgenomatia; order UBA10105; family UBA927; genus 01-FULL-43-11b. The sequence goes on along the minus strand of CAYSOR010000011.1, from coordinate 15,700 downwards.
CGAAGAAGCTTGTCAGTGAGAACACGATTATTATCGATGGGCGTAATGCGTTTTCCACAAAAGTCGGGAAAATGGTTATTGGCATCGGTCGCCTACTTTCATGAATCAACCACTGGTTTCCGTCATCATCCCCGCGTATAACTCCGCGAAAACCATTAGACACACTCTTGAGAGCTTGCGAAGGCAGATGTACAAGGAAATGGAGATCATTGTCGTCGATAGGGGATCAATAGACACAACACAAGCTATCGCGAGGAAATTTACGCGAAAGGTATTCACTCATGGTCCGGAACGGGCAGCGCAAGTGAATTTTGGTACAAAAAAAGCAAAAGGTAAGTATCTCTACCGTGTGGACTCTGATTTTATCGTTGAGCCCGAGGTTATAGAACAGTGTGTAGAGCTTTGCGAAAAAGAGAAACTTGATGGCATTGCTGTACATAATACGTCAGCAGATGGACTTGGGTTTTGGTCGGATGTACGGAAATTAGAGCGCAATACCTATATTGATGACACGCTTATTGTCGCGGTACGATTTTTTAGCAAAAAGGCGTGTGAGGCTGTTGGTGGATTTGATGAGACGCTCTACGGACCAGAAGATTATGATTTTCACAATCGATTTGTGAAAGCGGGATTTCGGTGGGGGAGAATACCAGCGATAGAGCGTCATTTAGGGGAACCCAAGAGCATTGCAGATATTTTTACCAAACACTTTTTTTACGGTAAACAAATGTATCGTTATGTACAAAAATATCCGCGTCTTGCAATCCGACAACTCAATCCAATACGTGGTAGTTTTATTAAACACATGGGGTCTCTCGTTATGCACCCGTTTTTATTTTTCGGGCTTATCATCTATACGTTCGTGAAATTTTTTGCAGGAGGGTTAGGTTTTTTAACAGCATTTATGAGGGCATACATTCAAAAATAATATTCGGAAATGGGCGGCCTCGTGTTTCTTCAGTCACTTTAATTTCAAAACCTATCTTTTTGAGGAGACTTGCCCACTCGTGTTCTTTTCGGAAATACACTCTGGTATAAAACCTTTTTTCAAAGACCCATGGAACAAGGAAATGATCCGCAATCCACGCTGCTACATATTTGATAGTTGGCGCAACATGGACTTCGACAATAATCAGTTTCCCTTGTTTATTAAGAGCATCTTTAACCTTATGTAAAACTTTTTCCTGGGCATCTTTGGATGGCAGATGGTGTAAAACATGGAACAATATTACTGCATCAGACTTAGAATAAGGCACCTCAATGATGTCTCCGACATAATACAGAGCGTTTTTTACCCCCTTTTTAGCACGTTTGAGTCTTTCTGGGACAATTTCATACCCTATGACGCGTCTTGTAGGTGAAGAGAGTGCTAGGTAATTTGACAGCAGTCCTTCTCCACATCCCAATTCAGTGATTGTTCCATTCAAAGGCAGCATTTTGTCCACTACCGCGTATGGCTCTTCCCAAAATTTAAACTTTGAAAGAAAGGTTTCCCATACGCTTGCTGCATACAAGTTGATAGCGAGTTGCCGTGCATTTTGCATAGGAGGTACGTGTCTTTAGTATTATTTACCAAGAGTATATAATACTTCCATGACAAAAACGAGTCTTTCAATCGTCATCCCGGCGTATAACGAAGCGGAGAGTTTGGGGTTTGTTTTAGACGATATTCTTAAAAATTTGCCTAAGTATTTTAGAGAGTACGAAATTATCGTGGTAGACGATGGTTCTACAGATGAAACTGCCGAAATCGCAGATTCTTACGCTAAAAAAAGCAAGTACGTTCGAGTCATTCACCAGCCCAACAGCGGATACAACCAAGCAATGATTACGGGACTGGCGGCTGCAACAAAAGATTATGTTGGTTATTTCCAGGGAGATGGACAAAATCTAGTGGGAGACTTTAAAGATTGTTACAAGCTTTTACCAAAGTATGACTTGGTCATGGTAGGGCGCGGAAAGCCGTTCGATTATAATATTCTTCGATTAATCTTCCACTATGGAGGATTTGCTTTATATTACATTCTTTTCGGGCTTCGATATAAAGATCCTCACTGGGTTTATTTTTGGAAAACAAAAGAAGTCCAGAAACTAGAACTTGATCCTAAGGGAGGGGTATTTCTACTTGTAGAAAGCCTCGTCAAATTTAGGAGAAAAGGGTTAAAGGTTATAGAGGTGCCACAAACAGTGTATCGATCTCGTATGGGAGGGCAACAAAACGCTATACGGTTCAGGGTCATTTGGCGTACCATCGCGAGTGTTATGCGACTCTGGTGGCAGATCGTAACAGGAAACGTTTAAGATATGCGAAAAACGAAACGTCCAAGTCTTTCAATTGTTATACCCGCGTACAATGAGGAAGAGAGCTTGGGATATGTACTGCGAGATACTCTTGCCGATCTCCCCAAAGCTGTTTGGGATTATGAGGTTATTGTTGTCGATGATGGCTCTAGCGACTCTACGCCGCTCATAGCAGACTCTTTTGCCAAAAAGAATAAACACGTACATGTCATCCACCAGCCAAACAGCGGATTCAACAAAGCTGTGATTTCCGGTTTGAGATCTGCAAAAAAGGAGTACGTCGCCTACATGCATGCTGGTGGCCAAGATTTGATACGGGACATGGTCAATTGTATTAAAATCATGCAAAATTACGACCTTGTGTTGGGTGTTCGGGGAAAAAGAATTGATTATAATTTATACCGTTTACTACTCTCGTATGGCGTTTTAATTCTTTATCGCCTTTTCTTTGGAATAACGTATGAAGATGTACACTGGGTCTATATTTGGAAAACTAGAGAGGTGCAAAAATTGAAGCTTGATCCGAAAGGAGGAATATTTTTGCTTGTTGAAAGCCTGGTTAAGTTTAAAAGAAAGGGGCTATCAGTTGGTGAAGCGCCAGCTCCATATCGGCCGCGATACGGAGGAGACAACAAAAATACAAGCCTCGAAGTTGTTTGGAGAACTTTCGTCAGCTGTTTTAAACTTTGGTGGAAAACTGGAACCGTGAAAATATAGAACTCATCTCATAACCTCGGAAATCTGTATTGTTCGAACGCGAGTGAGAACTTCTCGCTTACGCTCGAAGAATAGGTTTTGAGATAACTTCTAGTAAAAATATGGCTAAACTTCTTGTAACAGGTGGAGCAGGGTTTATTGGAGCAAACTTTGTCCATTATTGGTTCTCAAAATATCCGAAAGATTCCATTGTTAACTTAGATAAACTTACCTACGCCGGACGCCTGGCAAATCTTTTAGACCTAAAAAATAACCCCCGATACACATTCGTCAAAGGCGACATCATCAATAAAACTGATGTTGATTATGCTATCAAAAACGTTGATGTCGTTGTGCATTTTGCAGCAGAGAGCCATGTTGACAGATCTATTAAAGATCCCTTGATATTCATTAAAACAAATGTTTTAGGTACAGGCGTACTTTTGGATGCATGTCTTAGACACGGGAGGAAGAGGTTTCATCATGTTTCGACAGATGAGGTTTATGGAGAACTGGGGCCTAGCGACCCCCCGTTTAATGAAAAATCACCTTTCAATCCAAGAAGTCCTTATGCCGCTTCTAAAGCAGCATCTGATCTCATAGTTAAGACCTATTACACGTCGTATGGTCTACCTGTAACCATCACGAACTGCGCAAATAATTATGGGCCTTACCAGGATACAGAAAAATTAATTCCGCGTTTTATCACTAAACTGCTCAGTAATAATAAAGTGCCCTTAATGAGTGAAGGGGAAAATATCAGAAGTTGGCTAGCTGTTATCGACCACTGTCGGGCGATTGATATTGTTTTGAAAAAAGGAGAAATCGGAAAGACCTATTGTGTGGGTGGAGAAGAAAAAACAAATCTTGAAATAACGTTAAGTTTATTAAAGATTCTCAGAAAAGATAAATCGTGGATAGACTTTGTCTGGAACCGAGCAGTAAACGACTTTCGATATGCACTCGATGATTCAAAAATTAGAAAATTAGGATGGAAACCAAAACATGATTTTGAACATTGGCTGCAAGATACAGTTGAATGGTATAATAACAATACGTGGTGGTGGAAAAAGCCATCAATGAAGCAACAACTATGGCAATTCATGTCCAACATCCAAAAGAAGAATTTGTAGACGAGCGCGGCGGCATAACATTTGTCGTTGACGGAAAAACACTTCGATTTCGAGGCGCGTTACGAATTACGGGCAAAAAGGGCACCATTCGCTCTAATCACTACCACGAGAAAGATTCTCACGTTCTCTATATTGAAAAAGGGAAGTGTGAATACGCGGAAAAACCGGTTGACAAACCCCTGTCCAAGATTGAGAGAGTCATTTTACGACCGGGTGATGTAGTCTTGTCGAGACCTAGAATTATCCACGCGGTGAAATTTTTACAAGACTCGGTCCTTTGGGCATTTACAACGGAAGAAAGAAAACATGACACATACGAGAGGGACACAAAAAAAATCATCATACTTACGTAATGAAAGCGAAAAGAATTGATTTTTGCAGACTATGCAAGAGTAAACAACTTGTTGGCGTCTTAAACTTGGGAAGTAGCCCACCAGCCAACTCCTTTTTAAAGAAAAGTCAACTGGGTACCAAAGAGAATTTTTTCCCGCTTGTCGTAAATTTTTGCGCCAATTGCGGTCAACTTCAGTTAAGCCACGTTGTTTCTCCGGAAATACTATTTCGTAATTATGTTTTTGTTTCTTCTACCTCCAGAGTGACAGTCGCCCACTTCGAAGAATATGCACGCTCAGTATTTAACAAGGTAAAACTCAAGAAAGGGGATTTAGTCGTTGACTTAGGGAGTAACGACGGTGTACTTTTAAAACCATTTAAAAAACTTGGAGCAAAAGTTTTAGGCGTAGATCCGGCGAGAAATGTTGCGCGCTGCGCGACCAAGCAAGGAATTCCTACCTTGCCTCATTTCTTTAACGTAAAACTCGCAAAACAAATTGCCCAAAAGTATGGTATGGCAAAAGTTATTACCGCAAACAACGTATTCGCTCACATTCATGACTTAGACGACATAGTTCGTGGTGTTCTCGCATTACTTGATCCAGAAGGTGCCTTTATCATCGAAGCGCCATACAACATCGATCTTCTCGAAAAAAATCTTTTTGACATCATCTATCACGAGCACCTTTCGTATTTATCCATTCGACCGCTCCAGAAATTTTTCAATAGTCACGATATGGAGATCTTTGATGTTGTTAAGAGAGAAGTCCATGGTGGATCGGTTAGGATTTTTGTTAAGAAGATTTCCGCAAAACACAAATTTGAAAAATCCGTACAGGTGTTTACTGAACTTGAGGAGAAAAATAAACTTTCAGATATTCGTACGTATCGGGAATTTGCAAAGAATATTGCGAAGAATAAGACGGAGTTAGTACAGCTTCTTAAAAAACTGAAGGAAAAAAATAAACATATTGCAGGATATGGAGCGCCTGCTAAGTCAACCACACTTCTTCATTATTTTAACATAGGTAGAGAGACGCTTGATTTTATCGTTGATGACAGCCCGTTTAAACAAGGTCTTTTTACTCCGGGAAAACATATTCCGGTAGTTGCTACAGACGAGCTTTACACGAGAAAACCAGATTACGTTCTCATTTTAGCTTGGAATTTTGCTGACTCCATAATGAACATGCATGATAAATACAAAAGGATGGGTGGTAAGTTTATAATTCCTGTTCCTACGCCCAAAGTCATATGAAGAGCAGTGTCATACTTGAAGACGTAAAAACTATTGTAAAAAAGATCAAAAGCCAGGCAAACGAGCTTTCAGGTAAAACAATTCTGATAACAGGAGGGTCTGGATTTTTAGGGAAATACTTTCTCTATACCTTTTGGTATCTCAATAACAGCGTCCTAAAGAAAAAATGCAAAGTTATATCTGTCGATAACTATATAACCGGAACAAAAGAAGATGGCAGTTTTTTAAGGAAAGATAAATACTTTACATTTATTAAACATGACGTAAGAGAGAAGTTTATATATGAAGGTCCGGTAGATTATGTTATTCATGCAGCAGGCATTGCTTCCCCCGTTTATTATATGAAGTACCCACTTGAAACCCTTGAGGTTGCAACTCTTGGTACGAGAAATATGCTTGAGCTTGCCCGCGCAAAAAAAGTAAAAAGTTTTCTCTATTTCAGCTCGAGCGAAGTTTATGGAGACCCTGATCCAAATTTTGTGCCAACCCCGGAAACATATCCTGGAAATGTTTCTTCTATCGGTCCCCGGTCGTGTTACGATGAATCAAAACGGTTGGGAGAAACCATGTGCTTTGTCTACCATAAGCTTTTTGGAATACCCGTGAAAATAGTCCGTCCATTTAACGTGTACGGGCCAGGTATGCGAATGGATGATTATCGTGTCATACCGTCATATCTGACAAGCGCTTTGAAAAAACTTCCGCTTCCTGTTCATGCAGGTGGTAATCAAACTCGGACGTTTTGCTATATAACCGATGCGATAGTTGCCTTCTTTAAAGTGTTCTTGTCAAAAAAGAACGGTGAAGTATACAACGTAGGGAATGATGCACCGGAAGTCAATATGATGCATTTGGCGAAAATGGTTAGCGAACTTTTTTCAAATAAGATTAGCATTAAATCTGTGGGATATCCCGATCACTATCCGAAGGAAGGCCCGAAGCGTCGGTGTCCAGATATAACAAAAATGAGAAAAAGCCTTGAGTTTTCCCCGAGTGTAGATCTTAAAGTCGGTTTATTACGAACACTACAATGGTATAAAAGTCAAATGCCTAGACTAAAATGAGCAAGAAGAAGTATACCACTGGTCTATTTCTTGTACTCCTTCTCGTTCTCTCCGCATATGTATGGCGATTTATTCCTCAACAGGTAATTCGGGGAGATGGGTTTGTTTACCTGATTTCACGGACACAGGAGGAATTTTTTAGCCGTCCCTATTTTTATACGGGGTTTGAACTCTCGGCCGCAACACTAGGATGGTTGCTTCCTAAACTTTTTGGTATTCAAATATCTCTCTACTGGTGGTTAGCGTATGTCGTAATGCTAATTACGAACGCGTTTTTTTACTGGTTTGCTCTTGCCGTGTTCAAGCGACCTTTCTTTGCGTTTACTGCAGCACTGCTGTTTTCCACGAGCTACTTCGGTAACTGGGGTATGTACTCTTCGCATTGTTATTGTTTTTTCATAGAGCGTATTATTCCCGTGCTCTTTTTACTGCCGGCAGCGAGGTATCTTCATCAATTTTTAGAAAAGAGAAAGCGGCGAGATGGATTTTTGTCGATTCTTTTGTATTTTATCGGAGTCGGCATCGGTCATTGGAGTGTGTTTGCGACAGCGTTTTTTCTGTTTTACCCAATTTCGTGGTCGTTGTTCTCACAGAAAGAAAAACAACGGATTAAGACAACACTATTCGGTTTCATTTATTTGGGAATAACGGTTTTTTTTGTTCTTATTCAACGAATACACGAACCGGGATTTACCCTTAAATATTCAGCGATTGAATTTTTTCTGCACCCGGGGACATATCGATGGCCAGAGCAAATCATCCGGCAATTTGTCTATTGGACCCAATACCCAGTTCTTTTGCAGGGAAATTTTGATATGAGAATAAATTCGAAGATAAATGATATTTCTTCGATCATCTCTATCACGCCATATATTCTTGCCACCTATGGCATTGTTTTCTTTATCATCTATCGATTTCTTCCTAAACGGAGAGTACTTCTTATTGCCTCATTAGTCGGTACCATAAGTCTATTTTATGTCAATGCTCTTTTTGGACAATACGATGTTTTGAACCAACCGGATGCAAATCGATACCTGTATTACCCTACGATGCTGCTATCATTGTTTTGGACACTCGTTGTTGAAGCTCTTATATCTCAAAAGAAAAAATTATTTAGCATATTAGCCGTATTGCTCCTCGTCGGCTATCTGTCCATTAATATGAGGCTTATTCGCGAAGGGTATATTGATAGTCAATACTATAATTTTCTTACGAAGAAAGTATTTAGTTATATACAAAAAAAAGCACCCGAGTTGGCACCAGGGACACTCATCGTCGCACCGTATGATGAGGTGGGCGTCTATGAAGCTATCTTTTTTACTGAACAACTCAAGCCCAAGGGAATTACTGTTATGTCTTCATATAACACATATTCAAATGTTGGAACTTGGGAAAGCGCCGCTAAAAAATCACCTCATTTGATTATATTAGAAAAAGAGTCTTCCTGTCGGTGTATTAGAGAGAATGTGGTACGATAAAAAAGTATGTGGCGCAAGAAAAAAGTTTCTGTTATTTTACCGACGTATAAAGAAAAAGCGTCAATTAAAAACGTTATATTGGAATTTTGGCGCAGCGGCTACGTTGATGAAATTGTAGTCGTCAATAATAATGCGGAGCCAGGAACAGATACGGAAGTAAAAAAGACAAAAGCAAGGATTATATATGAATATCGGCAAGGATACGGACATGCCATACGGGCAGGACTTGCAGCGGCACGCGGCGATCTCCTCATCGTCGCGGAACCCGATGGATCGTTTGATGGAGGGGACGTCGTAAAACTGCTGTCATACAGTTACGATTTTCCCCTTGTTTTCGGTTCCCGCACACACGTTCCACTCGTCCATCGTGGAAGTGATATGACGTTTTATAAGAGGATTGGCGATGTTTTATTGGGAAAGCTTGTGACTATTCTTTTCCTGTGTGCGCCGCTTACTGATTTGGGTTGTACGCTTCGGATTACCACAAAATCCGCATGGAAAAAGATTGAAAAGGAGGTCAACGCGTCGGACAATATATTTGCGACAGAATGGGTGCTTATGGCGGCAAAACACAAAATTCGGTTTATGGAAATACCTATTAATTATAAATCCCGGGTTGGAAAATCGACGGCAACTGATACGCTAAAAAAGCAATTGATGTGGGGAGCCCGTAAATTTTTCCTTATTTGGAAGGTATGGCTACGTTCAAGTATTCATCAATAGCGTCTTGCCATGAATGAAATGAAAGTTCGAGTGTTTTTTGTGTCTGAGAAGTTTGGAGCCCGCCCAACCGAGTCCGGACAGCACGGCCTTTTTGAGCAAGAAAATCTTTCATGGTACCGGGAATTAATTGGTTTTTGATATGTAATTTTTTTGCAATATATTGACCAAAAATAAATCGTGATACGAGATTTGTGCAGCCTACATGAAATATGCCGGATATCTCCTTTTTAGCAATAATCCAAATAGCACGTGTGAGATCATCAATAAATGTTGGAGTAAATTGTTGGTCTGTGAATAGTTTATGACCAGCATTGATGTCGTCAATCGTTTTTCTAATTAAATCTTTTTTGGAGTGAAAGTTGCCGAATGGATGCGATATGCGCAATATCGCACCATACTTGCCAAGTTTTTTTGTTTCCTGTTCAGCGATTACCTTTGTAAACCCATACCAGTTTATTCCTTTTCCATCGGTAGCAGGAAGTGAATTTTCGTTATAAGGGCCGGGATAATCTTGTGAACCAGGAAAAACTGCGTCAGTGGAAATTTGAATCAAAAACGAACCAGATGCTTTACAGGTCGCCACCAGATTGGATACACCTACGACATTGGTCTGCCATGCTTTGCCTTTTGTATCGCCCCGTTCTTTTTCCGTTTCATCGATATTAATTATTGTAGAAAAATTGATGATCACGTGCGGATGATACTTTTGAACTGTTCCCCTGAGTGATTTTTTGTTGAGAATATCTAGTGCAGTATGGGATGGAGTTAAAAGATTTAGCGGATGTTTACGAGAGAGTTCGATAAAACGCGAACCCACGAGTCCAGAGGAGCCGATGACCAATGCGGTAGTCATTGTAAATTTTGATTACTATCATTATAGTAGGCTTTTGATTACAGTAAAATAGGAAATTATGGCGGGTAAGCGTTTACCACGGAAGTGTCCTTTGTGTAGTAAAAAACCAGCTACTCATCCTGAGTTGTCTGAGTATTGGTGGTGTGCAGCTTGTCATTTGGGTTGGCACAAAGTTTATCCTAAACAAATTCATTATCAAGCTTCATATTATACAGCAACATCAGGCGTAGCATCGACACTCTTTTCTCCTATTGCTCGCCTATTTTACACTATAAGAAATAAGTATGCCGGCCGGAGATTTGTGAATACATGGGTTGATGTTGGGGCGGGCGATGGAGGATACCTTCTTGCTGTGCCAGCGGAAAAAAAAGTCGGCGTGGAGATATCGTCGAGTGGTCGTAAGTTGATAGGTGAGTTAGGACTTATTGCATTAACGCCACAAACATTTCTTCATGGCCGTAAAATTGGTGCGGACGTTATTAGTTTTTGGCATGTGCTGGAACATGTAGATCAGCCTTGGGCCTATCTTGCTGCCGCGCGAGACCACTTGAAATCATCCGGCCGTGTAGTTATTGGTGTTCCAAATATGGATAGTATCGAGCGCGTTGCATGCGGTAGGCAATGGTTTCATTTGGTGCCGGCGTATCATTTATGGCATTTTACACCACAATCTATGAAGCGGCTTTTAGAAAAAAAAGGTTTTCATTTCGAGTATATTGATTATTGGTCTGTAGAACATCATTTGACGGGTGTACTTCAGTCATTGGTCAACAAATCCAGCGGATCAGATAGTGTGCTTCACAAATTGATCAAACGTTCTGATGGTGGCATGCGGCTTTCTTTTAAAGACGCGGCATGGTCTGTGTTTTGGATGACTCTTGGACTGCCAATTGTTGTATTATTTTGGATGATCGGCGCATTAGTTAAGCGCCCCGGAACATTTGTGATTGTGGCACGTCCTCGCCGCGATGACTACAAAGGTGCCGGACTTGCGGGTAAGAGCTCCTGCGATCCAAAACAGGATAACTATGGGCAAGCCAATCGTCATCCAAAACAGGCTCCATAGTATGTCTTTTGTACTAACTTCTTGGTCGTGTCCCCGACGGATGAGGCGGTGGAGTGCTCCTTGGGACCCTGCGCTAGCATTGATGAATGTTTGGAGGAGGCACGGGAGATGATGTTCAGGTGACCAATAATCAATTGACTGCATGTGTAAGCCTGATTTCGTAAGAAGAAGGTTAATCGAGCGTGGCGTGTTTTCCCAGATATGAAACTTTGGGGTATGAAACCAATGTTTGCCAAAGATATAATATTCCAGGCAGTCGATATTAGGCACACCGATAACGACCCGACCGTCCGAACTAAGATTGCGTCTTGCGGCACTGAGATAGTCCCAGGGATTTTCTATGTGTTCCAATACGTGCCAAAACGAGATGACGTCAGCGTTTAAGTTTTTTGCTTTGAGGAATTCTTTTTCTGTCATTGATGCGATTCCTGTTTTTTCCATCATACGTCTTCCCGATCCGGAAACTTCAACTCCAATTTTTTTCCTTGCGCGAACAGTTTTGAGAAAAGCTCCATCGCCCGCGCCCACATCTATCCAGAGATTTTTTGTCTGCAGTCCGACGTACGCTTGGCGCAATAAATAAAACATTTTAGATATTGTCATCATTACCAAACTTGCGATATGTGATGTTCCTTTGTAGTAGTTATCATCGTATGGTGGTTCTTGAAAATTTTTTACCCACGCGAGCCTGCAAGAGGGGCAATAGGCATGTAAAGGAAGATTGGAGAGGTTAGTACCGTTTTTTTTACACAAAGGACATTTTAGAGTCACCATAATGCACGAAACTTAAACCTTAGCCACATTTCCCATATAAAAAGAAATTCTTTTATGCCCCACGTCGCTTTCTGAAAAATAGTGTCCGTCAATGATGAGCTTCCCACACGAGTGCGGAAGTTAACAGGAACTTGAATGTAGTTTTCTTTTCGAGCAACCGCCGTAAGGATCCATTTGATAGAGAATATACCGTCCTGGGCCCCTACGTCTTTAGCAATGCGTTTCCATGCGTCTTTTTTTGTTAGACGCAGCGTACAACCAAGGTCTGTTAAAAGTGGACAAAGGAATAGCCACGTAGCCATTTTTGCAAGGTAAATATCTAGAAATTGTTTGACGAGGGTCATGTCTGACCCTTTGCGAATGAGCGAAACATGGGTTCGAGATCCAAATACCATATCAAAATCATCGCTGTATGCCAGAAGTTTGACGACATCCCGCCCATCAAATGTTCCGTCCGGTTCGGCGATGATGAGAAGGTCCGCAGTTGAGCTAGCTAATCCCTTCAGAATAGCGTATCCGTACCCTTGGCGTTTTTCTGTAACAAGTCGAGCCCTTGTTTTCTGCACTTCTTCTTGGGTCCCTGGTTCGGCGTTATTATCGACAACAATGATTTCATCAACGTAGCCGGAACTATCAAATTCTTCGATCGCTCTGCGAACTGAGTTTTTTTCCCGGTAGGTGGGAAAAATGACACTTACTTTTTTTGATTTCCACATAAATTTACTTCACCTGCGTTTTTCGTACGCACTCGCAAGACGTATCGTACTCAAGCTGTAGGACAGTTTGGTATTTTGGAATTTTTTTTCTCCAGTCGCCCATATTGGTTTGAGCAGTTTCGTATTCCACGTCGCCTCGCCCCAGTTGTTCTGTGAAAAAATTGGCCTCCTGGACCCAAAATTCCGGCCATTGCACGACCACAAGCGTATTTGGAGAAAGCGACGTTCTATTTTGAAGGACGTATGAAAAGAGCGCTTTGGTAGATCTACCCCATTCAAAATTTCGGTGAAATATTTCGTTCATGAGCACAACGTTGATGTAATAATAAACGATGAGTATAAAAATTCCGATAAAACGAAGTACTACATTTCGTTTTAAGAAAAAATACCAGAGAACAATTCCCCAAAAAATACTGAGAAAAAACCCAGGGAAATAAAGATACCTATTGGAGTTGGGCACTATGATTTCAGGAAGCTTCACGTACGCATTGAAGAAAAACATTGCCAAAGCGCTGGTGATGCATGTAGCTAGCAATGCTCTAAATTTTGGAAGCCATTTATAGACAATTACAAAGCATGTTACATAAAGGATGAACAAATATGGGAAACTATGTAAAGCATTTTGAGCGCTAATGCCTCGAAATATGTCGGTAGCAGAAAGATTACCGATAACATCTTGGTATTGTGACCAATACGTTAGTTGAAGGGCAATAGCTTGAAGATAATTATATTTATCAGGATGGAGTAAAAATTCTGTAAACGTATACGGCAGAGTAAAGCCCGGTTGTATCCTTACGATAAAAAGTGTGGCGAGGCCAAAAGGTATTCCGATGAATATACCTTTCCATCGATTCTCTTGCCTGCCTCCCACTAAAAACCACCATATCGGATACAGTAGAAATGCTGGAGTGAAAAGGATATCTACGTGTGCTAGCGCAATTCCTACAAAAAAAAGCACAAGAGAAATGAGATAGAGTTTAATTCTTTTTAACGTCAGAAATAGATGAAGAAAAGTAAAAGCCAGGAGGATAAAGGGTACGTTTACGACGCGTTCCAGGAAAAAACAATAACAATGGGTTCCATACATATCCCAATTTCCGAAATAACTGACGCTTGCTATAAACGAAGCGGTAAATGCAATAATTGAGGAATTAGTAACGACGAGCACCAGAAGATAAAATGCGACGGCAACTGCTATTATGATTCCCAGCTCAAACCATAAATATGATGTAACATATGGTCCAAATAAATTTGAAATAAATGCTCCCACAAAATATGCGCCAGCTGAAATGTCAGCAAGGGGAGATTTTTGGCCCCAGAAGCGAGCTTGTTCACTTTTTAACATATGAGCAAACCCGTCACTTCGAATGACTGTTTCCGGCAAAAGTCTCCACTCATACCCAACAAGTATTATAAGAAGCGCTATGAAAAAAATATTAATGAGGTGTTTACGAATGAGGCGCATCATGTATATATTCTATGTGGAATAAAAGACTTTTATGGCATGGCATACATAGGATATTTCATCGCTATGTATTTCAGGAAACATCGGCAGAGAGAGAATTTTATTGCTTCTTGTTTCTGTAACAGAAAACATTCCTGACTTGTATCCTTTTTCCCGATATGGTTTTTGCAAGTGTATAGGCGTAGGGTAATGAATGACTGTGGTAATACCTTTTTTTGCAAGGAATTCCTGAAGTTCGTCACGGTGTTCACACTCGATCATGTATAAGTGATAGATGTGGTATGCATAAGGCATTTCCACGGGAGTTTTCACCTGCTTGATACTGGAAAGAAGTTTGCCATAGAGTGTTGCTGCTTTCCTGCGCTGTTTGTTCCACCGTTCAAGGTGTGGAAGCTTGGCTGACAGAATTCCTGCTTGTATGGTATCGAGTCGGCTTTTATAGCCAAACTGCGTGTGGACGTATTTTTGTGTGGAGCCGTCGTTTCGAAGCTTTAACACTGCATCGCGAATTTTTTTATTATCGGTGACAAGTGCCCCTGCATCGCCAAAGGAGCCGAGATTTTTACCCGGATAAAACGAAAATGCTCCAGTTTCAGTGTACGGCACGATATGGCCTTTGTATCGGGCGCCGTGGGCTTGGCATGCGTCCTCGATAATCGCAAGGCTGTATTTTTTTGCCAGATTTACTATTGGGTCCATGTCTGCTGACTGGCCGCAAAGATGAACGGGAATAATGGCTTTGGTGTGTTTGGTTATTGCTTTTTCGATTTTTGTGACATCAATGGTTGCGCTTTTCGGATCGACATCGACAAATATAGGCGTTGCACTTGTTTGGGAGATCATCATTGCAGGAGAGAAGTAGCTATTGGGAGCTGTTATGACCTCGTCACCGGGACCAACACCGTATGCCAAAAGAGCAAACAAGATTGCATCGGTACCGGAATTAAGTCCGACACAGAACTTTCTGCAGCAGTACCGGGCAAATTCACGCTCAAAACGCTCTACGGGTTCTCCACCGACGAACAGAGAGTCGCGAAGCGTTTTGAGAAGGACATTGGAAAATGTTTTCCCGTAGCGTATATTTTGCCGTTTGAGGTCAACAAATGCGACTCGCATAGCGTCTATGATATCATAACACCGTTACTATGAGAAAAGACGAATATAAAAATATGTTTAGCCATCAACATAGTCTCTGGTGGTATCGGGGTATGGCAGAAATCAATACTCGACTTCTCACGCGATTTGCGCCAAAAAACAAAGGAAATAAAATTCTCGATGCCGGCTGTGGTACTGGAGGTGCATTTTTTTACCTCAAGAAATTTGGCCA
Source organism: uncultured Gammaproteobacteria bacterium (assembly GCA_964432705.1). Lineage (GTDB taxonomy): Bacteria > Patescibacteriota > Microgenomatia > UBA10105 > UBA927 > 01-FULL-43-11b. The sequence goes on along the minus strand of CAYSOR010000011.1, from coordinate 513 downwards.
TGTAATCGGAGTCGACGTCTCCGAGAATGCACTACGTTTCGCAAAGACCTTGGGAACCGTTAGAAAGGGAGATATTGTGAAACTGCCATTTCGTGATTTTACATTTGATGTGGTTGTATGCCTTGATGTCTTGTATCACCGATGGGTAGGCGATTATCGCCAGGCACTGTCGGAATTGTATCGCGTGCTTAAGCCCGGCGGCATAGTAGTAATTCGCGAACCAGCATACAACTGGATGCGAGGAGGTCATGACAAAGTAGATTTTACGAAACGGCGATTTTCAAAATCCGAAGTTATGGAAGAATTGACAAGGGCTTCATTCGGATTAAGAAAAGTCACCTACGCCAACTGCATTCTTTTCCCTCTGGTCATTCTCAGACGACTTCCACAAATGGTTTTTCCTTCGAACAAACTGCCGACCAGCGACATACAGTCTGTTCATCCAATCATAGATAGATTGCTGTTTTCACTTTTACGTATTGAATCCAGGTTGATTGATGGTATGTCACTTCC
>CAYSOR010000010.1:0-16792 GCA_964432705.1 uncultured Gammaproteobacteria bacterium | reverse complement strand
AAAAAACTTGCTCCCCGCGTGAGCTTGAGCGATCGTAAAAAAAGATACATGAACCAGCCCGTAAGAACCGGAGTAGCCATGACAATGAAACTCCATGCGTCGGCAAGCGGAAGCAAAAAATACACAAGATTAAGCGGATAAAATACTGCGGACTGATACATAGCGTGATTGACAGATCCGGAAAATGTATAAGGATTCCAAAGCGGAAGTCGTCCCGCCTTCAATTCATCTGTCGTGAATTTACGGTAGGGATAAAAAAGCTTTATGTTGTCATCTCCTAACGGCTTATTAGGAATACCGATGCCATACTCCGGCTCGTATTTCCATGGCGAATAAAATGAAACCAAAAGATTAAACGGGAGCGGTACTTTTTTCTCGGTAAAGTAAGGACGGAAAAAGAAAAGGCTTAAAAAAACAAAAATGAATGGAACAAACCAGTCAAACCAATGTTGCCTCATACGCTCTTTTTAGCTATCACTACCATATTATCTCGTACCGGCAGATAGAGAGGCAACTTACCGAGTCTTGAGCTAGCGATAAGCGGGTAAATCCATTTCGCAAATCTACTTTCACCTGTTGTTCGCGCAAGATGCAGTACGTATCGGAGACTCAGCCACTTGCCGACCCGAAACCAGGTAATCGGCGTAAATCCCGCCTGGTGAAGAAGTGTTGTTAAGTTTTTTCCGTTGAAAAAAAACAAGTGTTGCGGCGGTATATAAAACGTCCATCGTCGTTTGAGGACTTTTGCCAAAAAACTCGAAGTATCTCCTGTGGCAAGAACTAAAATACCATCGTCTTTGAGAAATGTTGAAAGACGCTGTATGTTTCCGCGCGGATCCTCCAGGTGCTCAAACACATCCATGAGTGTGATTGCATCAAATGATTTCGGCTTGTATTGAACTGAATCAATTGTGCCAACACGCACGCGGTTTGAACCTGTTAACTGTTTTGCTTCGGCGATCGCGTACTGTGAAACGTCAAAACCAACCACTTCGTATCCTTTTTCCAGACACAATTCTATAAAAAATCCCATCGCACATCCGACATCGAGCACTCTCCCTTGAGGTTTTATGCTCTGAATGCGACGAAAAATCTTAGTCATGTTTCTGACAATATACGGCTTGTCATCCTTGTAACTCACATAGGCACTTCTCGCTGGATCACCGGTAAAGTATCCTTTCTGGTAATTTCGCTTGACGAATCGGAGGTAATCCTCGAGGAGCACTGTTTGGGCTAGTCCACATGAATCACAGCGAACGATCGTGTAGGTATTTTTTTGGAGAAACGGCTTGACCGGAGAGTTACAGAGGTAGCACATCATGTATGGAAAATCTCATGGTCTCTCTTGCGCCATAAATGAGATGATTTATAACGAACGTTGAGTATTTGCAGGAGCCTCATGACTGCCAAAATATATCCTTGAAGCATGAGAAAATCTCCTGTCACAAATGCCCGGAGGAGTCGAACGGGAGTCAGCAAACAATGCACTACCATTTCTTTTGGATCGGAAAGATTTTTCCAAATAAAAATAAACTGGTTTCGATAGGCTATGCGCTTGACGTCTTCTGGAGAAAAATCGCTCTTAATTTTTCCCTCTTCATGGTAGTGTCCGATCACGCTTTTTTTCTCAAATATCAATCGATATCCAGCTTTCAGTGCACGGTAGGAAAGATCGATGTCTTCCCAATAAAAGGGATTGTAGAGCGGGTCCATACCCCCAAGTTCATTCCATATCGCCCGCCGGAACGCTCCGCTCCCTCCCGACACCCATGCGGTATCTCTTTTATCAATGTCTCCCCGCGAGTGAACAAGGAGTCCCTTTCTCCATCTCGCCTCTCCCCTTCCACGAAGAACGGTACCTCCACGATCGTAACTTTTTTCCAAACATCCGACTGCGAATAGGTTTGGGTCACTGAAGTGTTTAAGGAGCGGAGTAAGAAATCCTTTTTCAGGCTCTACGTCAGTATTAAGAAGCACAACAATATCACCTTTTGCAACTGCGACTCCTGTGTTGACATTTCCGGCAAATCCTTTCTGTTTTTTGTTTGTTACAACACGAACACTCGGAAATTTCTCTTTCAGCAATGCCAGGGATTCATCGCTCGAAGCATCATCGGCAACTATAACCTCCGCCCCCTCTGAAACAGCAATCACCTTGGGTAGGTGCTTCCGCATAAGATACGCGCCATTCCAGTTAGGAATAACAATACTGATCGTAAGCTTTTTCATAACAGATGATTCCCGGAATTTATCCGACCAATTCCGGGAATCTCATACTCGAAGATACCACGCTAGCCGCGGTATCGCAAGACAAGTGTGTGACGGCCTGAGGGCACAACAACCCCTTGAAAAAGATAATTTGTTCTATAGATTTCAACCACTTTTCCATCAACTTCCGCATGCCAGCCGGGATAGAATAGATTAGAAATAACAAGGAACCGAGGATTCAAGGTCTGTACGTTGAGAATAAGTTTTCCTTCTTTGTACTCTATTATCTCAGCAACCTCAGACAACATAAGCGGCGTCGAGAGAAGTGAAATGGGACGCTCGACATACGCTGTTTTTAGAGGTTGGAAGCTTGGAAGAAAGAGGTTATTTAATAAATCTTGACGATTTTTTTCGAAGCGGACTTCTTCCACAAAGTATGCACGAGGTAGTGCCCGCGAATCTTCATAAATCCGTGTCTCACCTTCTTGAAACACTTTCTTAAGGTATGACCTGTTAAGCTCCTCAAGAGCGAGGACGTAGCGTGCACCCAGAAGAGGCAATAGCGGTGACTCAAGATTATGAGGAGTAATGATTCTATTAAAACCAAACGGCGGCGTGATGTCCGGTTTGCCGCGTTCCGAAGCAGCCATAAACTCCTCGTAACTTCGCAGAGTTATAGGATCATACCCTTCTATAGATTCTATTCCGAAATATGCGAGAGTATTCGGCGGAAGTATTTTTGAATCTACGCTTGCAACACGGAAAGGTTTTTTCTGGCTTTGCAAAAATTCAATTACCTTCGTTTGCGGAAAGAAATACTTCGAATCGGTAAACGGCGTAAATTTCCATCCAAAACGTAAAAGGTCGAACACTATAAGCCCTATTATTGCAAGCAAAAAAACTTTTTTTGATGGAAACGTTCTTTGCAGAAATATAAAAATACTTCCTCCCAAAAACAACACAGTTGGCAAAATGAGATTTCTTTTAGCAACCACCATATTGTCAACCGGCAAAAATATGATAATTATCCATAAAGCAATTATTACTATTCCGGGAAAAATAATGAGGAGAATCGATTTTTTAGGCTGTCTGATAAAAGCATCAAAACCAAAAGCCGAAAGCACGGCCAAACTAAAACTCACAAGAACCATAAGCCTAGTTGGCTGAAGAGTTGCAAGAACGGGCAGATGGAGTTGAAACGGAATTTTTGCGATCGGATTTGGCAGCATAAAAAGTAGCGCGAGTAGCAGAACCGCTTTCCAAAAACGTCCAGCGGTATTTTTTGTAAAAAATGAATACGCAGCAAAAACCAAACCTATCACTCCCGCGTAACCGATAAACTCTCCATAATTCCACTCTCCCCAATAATTCAGCGTTGCTGGATTACCAAAAAAATCTGGTGCAACAAATTGGACAAGATGTTTCCATGGAACAAACCAGCCCGCCTTAGTCCACGTATCAAACTCCGTAAGTCTTCCGGCGCCGGAAACTAGCTCTATGAAAGGTAACCATTGAACGATGGTAACAAACGCGGCGGCAACAACAACCCAAGAAAGTATCCTTAAGCCATTGTATTTCTCTACTGCGCCCAAGTTTGACAGTCTCCACAATGCATAAACAGTTGCAACAAGAATCACGTACAAAGATATTTGTATATGTCCCGCAAATACTGCAAATGATAGCGCACAAACAAGTGTAACGGACCAACGTTTAAGTTGACTTTTTTCTAAAACAAGCTTGTCGATCGCCAAAAGCATGACAGGTAACCACAGCGCAACATGCACCATAGTCCCCCACGTAAGCCATGCAATACTAAATCCGCTAAAACTCCATGTAAGAGCACCCAATAGGCTTGCCCAGTGCGTCAGCTTGAGGTGTCTGAGGTAAAGAAAGAGAAAAAGACCGCTAAGAATTGGTTGCAGAAGAATGAGAACTGTCCATGCAATAGGAAAAGGCAAAATGAAAAAAAGAATATTAAAAGGGTAAAAAACTGCAGCTTGAATATTTGCTGCTAACGGCGTACCAGAAAAATTATACGGATTCCACCATGGAAGGTTCGCATCCTTCCATTGATCGATGGCGGCCTTGCGCCACGGAATCTGTTGCCGAATAGGGTCGGTGATGAGAAAGTTTTTGAAGGGAATACCCCTCGGGTATTCCACTGCATAAAAATCTCTCCAGGGATGGTAGAGGCCAACGAGACTATCGGTAGGTACAGGAAGTAATCCAGTAAAAAAAGTCCTGTAGAAAAAAACCGCAACAACGACAAAAAAACCGATAATGCAAATTATGTCATTTTTTCTTTTTTGCATAAATTGCAGCATATTTTTGTCGCTTTTGGTTAAAAACTTATCTGTAGCAATAACGAATCAAATGCGGAACAAAATGCTTTTTCATTAAACACGTGTGACCGCTCTTTTGCTTGACGAGCGATGATCTTTGCTCGCGGCTGGTCATTAATTATTCCGGCAGTCAATGTAAGAAGTTCATCGATGCTATTCCAGAGTAGCCCGCTTGAGTCGTGTTCTATGATTTCCGGTAGTCCCCCGCCATCATACACAATCGGCACGCACCCTGCTGCCATTGCCTCAACGGTCGAGATGCCAAAATGCTCCATGCGTTTCGGATCCGTTTCTCCAAATCCCGTCGCATGCCAGTATGTCGATGCCCTACCGTAAATCGGAATAAGTTGTCTTTCAGAAATATTAGGGAGAAACATAACGGGTAGTTTCGTCGCTTTCAGTTTAAGAGCGTTGAAATATGCGTTATCTGTATCCAACAGTCCACCAGCAAGGACCAATTTCCAACCATGTAATACGCCTCTCGCATGTCCTTCACGAAAGGTATCGATGAGCACATTTTGTTTTTTTGCTTCAGAAAAGCGTCCGACCGAGAGAATGAGTCGCTCCTTCTTGCGAGGCGTTCGGTTGTCAACCGGGACAGGCGGATAAATAACCTGCGCTCTTTTTGATACACGCTCATCGAGGTGTTCCTTGGTAAACAGCGAATTACAGACGATTGCCTGATAGCGCATCATCTTAAAAGGGTTTGCATCAACTTTTTCAAAAGGAACCTGAAAGTGCAAAATATTTCTGCGGGCAAAACTCGTCGGTACGCTCCCGTCACTGAGAAAGAATATAAGATCGTATCTTCGCGACAATGCTATCTTTTGGAGTACATTTTTCCCTCGAAAAATATTCTGAACAACTTTCACCCTCGAAAGGTCAATTCCGAAACGTTTTTGTGCACTATTAATAATCTCCGTATCGTCCCAAAACAGAACTACGTCGTGCGATGTAGACCAATGGGAAGCAAGCACAAGTGTATAGCGCTCACCTCCGCCGAGACCGTCAAAATATGGGTTATAAAATCCTATGCGCATAGCGTAATTGTCTCATGCTTCCCCATAGTAAGAAAACTATGGAAAAAGCTGCAACGATCAAACCGACTCTAAAGCTTTGCGGTTGATAGCGAAACTCGATAGCGTGGTCGCCTACTGGTACAGCGACGGCTCGAAAATCATAGTCGGCGCGAAGCACCTTAACCGATTGCCCATCAATAGTTGCCTTCCATCCTTTGTCGTAAACATCGGACATAAACAACAGCTTGGGAACGTCACTTTTTACCAAAAGTTTAACTCGTGTTGGTCTGTACTCTTCAAGAGTTACTTCTCCGCTGCCCTCTTGAGGTTTTATCATGGGTTCCTCTTCCAGGATAATTGTCTGACGACGATCGGTGGTGGGATCAAATAGTTTTCCCAGTATCTCTTCATCCGAACTAGCGCGGTAATACGACGACGCGAGGAATGCCCGTGGGAAAGCCTCCGTGTTTTCATAGACCTCAAACTGCTCATCTTTATACACCTGCCTGTAGTACGGATAATTCCATATTGGATATGCCCATATATTTCTCCCGTCACTGACCCTATGGAGAACGTATCGCACGCCGAGAAGTTCAAGCATATCCTCGGTAAAATTGCCGGCCTTGTTGACTAAAACCACTGAACGCCCAAGGTCTTCTACTTGACCTTTAGAAAATGTTGTTACAAACTCACCGTACCGCCGCTGGTAGACCGCATCGTAGCCTTCGAGTGTTGGTATTCCAAACATAGTAGCAAGTTCATTACCGAAGTTTCCAAAAACCCGATCATTACTGACACGTTCCCGGAGAAATTGAATAACCGGCATTGAGGGATAGACATACTCTCGCGGATCAAACGGCATCCATTTTATTGCAAAGCGAACCAGGTCAAACGCAGTCAAAACCAGAAGAACAAACGGTAGAAACCTGGTTAACGACTTGATGTTCATGCGACCTACAACAAAACAGCATAGAGCCCCAAGGGCAATCAGTGAGGGGAGAATGAGATTGCGCTTTGCGACGATAAGTTTGTCTACCGGTAGCGGTTTTGCAATGAACAGTAATCCCCACAAGGCGACAATACACAAGACTACACTCAAAGAAAAAAATACAATCGTTTTGTTCTTCTCTTTCCACAACTGTACAAGTCTGTCAAAACCAAAGCTTGACAGCGCTGCAAGTGAAAAACTTACGAGTATAATAATACGAGAGGCCGCACTTGTGGAAATCGCCGGAATCTTTGCTCGAAATAAAAACTCATTGAGTGGAGTCGGAAGAGCAAAAAGAAGTGCGATAAATCCGGTAGTCCAAAAAAACCACTGCTCTTTTCCTTTTTTGCCGCCTAAGGTTAGCAATGCAAGAAAGAAGGGCGTAACACCGATAAATCCTGCCCATTCGGCGTAGTGCCCGAACCAGTCATTGCGTGTCACAGGGTTTCCAAAAAAATCCGGGGCAAAAAGCGTTATGAGGTATTGCCACGGAATTATTTCTCCTTTTACGAAACTATCGCTTCTAACGGCGTTTCCATATACTTCGTATGCCGGAAGAATTTGCGGCATAGCAAGGAACACGCCTGCCAGCCAATAACTAATGAGTTGTGCCATCTTCGCGGGTTTTCTCCACTCAAGAACTATGGCATATGCCAAAGAGAGAGCGGCGACATAGAGACTTATCTGAAAATGGCCGGAAAAAAAGGAAAACGCTAGACCGGCGCTCACCAGCACCCCATACCACCATGAACCCTTAACGCTCACCTTATGCATTGCCCACAAAATAAAAGGCAGAAAGAGAGCAGCATACCCGAGCGTCGCATACGCCATCCAGACCACGAGAAATCCGCAAAACATAAATGCAATGCTCCCGATAGTGCTTCCCACGTCTGACCGGCCGATCTCCTTAAGGAATATGTACATAAATAGTCCGGCGAGTAACGGCTGCAGAAGAACAAGCAAACTCCATGCATCTATCTGTGGCAAGACAAAGAAGAGGAGATTAAACGGTGAAAGTACTGCAGATTGATAATTTCCCAAATGCGCAGTTCCGGAAAAACTGTATGGATTCCACAATGGAATTTCTCCTTTCTTCCATGTGTCAATGGTTAATTTCTTCCAGGGGTAAATCTGCGTGATGACATCCGGCATGGCGTTATTTTTCACCGGCATGCCGTAAGCGGCGTTCCACGGAGGAAAAAACGTCACAAGATATTTCGACGGAAACGGCACTAACCCCTTAAAGAAATAAGGAGAAGCAAAGATGAACCAAACGGAAAAAATGAACAGTACCGGCCAAAACTTTACTATAATTTTTTTCATTTTTGGGCTCTTCCTCTCTTACTGTCTTCCTGTCTTCTTGTCTTCTTGTTGCATTTCCCACAATTTCGCGTAGGTGATGAATGCGCTGTATGCTTGAAAAATACTTTCTATCCACCCCGTCACCCCTGCCCGCCAACCTCCCTGCTTGATGAACGAATCCCAAAACGAACTCATCATGACACGAAATAGTCGCCACCACACAATCGGCGGATGCCCTGCGCGAAATCGAAGATCAGCTTCAATCTCCGACCATTCATTCGTCTTTTCAACCATCTCCTCAAGCGTTCGATGTGTGTTGTGGACTAAAGGATTACGAAGCTCACCCACTGCGCCAGTTACGCGCGGCGATTCATGGAGTCTTCCTTCCCAGCCAACGAGCCCTTGTTTCCAAAAAAGCCGCTCCATTTTGTCCCGATATGGCCACGGGTGTCCGAGATAGAAATTTTTCCTTAGCAAAAAGTATGCAACTGGGCTGCGACCGGGTCGATAGTCCTTAACTACTCTTAAAATTTCTTCTTTCAACCGTGGCGTCACTTCTTCATCGGCGTCAACGTACAAAAGCCAATCTTCATGAGCGCTGTCCCTACCAATATTCCTAAGTTTTGCAAAATTATTCGTCGCGTCAGCGCGAATGACCGTTGCTGATTTTTGTTTGGCAATCAAAGCGGTTTGGTCAGTTGATCCATTATCGATAACAATGCGCTCCGTAACCCACTCAACGCTCTCGAGACAGCGACCGATGCGTTTCTCTTCATTTTTCGCAAGAATTATTGCAGAAATGTCAGAATTTTTTCGGTTCATACCGATTACCAAAACGCCAGAAAAATGCATCAAAAACTGCTTTTTTCTTTACGATAGATCCGACAACGAGAAACCGAAGTGCTTCTCTAAAGAGTGCAATTTTTGTTCGGAGCGGAGCATACCGTAAACCGACAAGCAAACGATTGCGCGTTAAATAGTACTCATGCATGGGGTTTCCAGCTCCACCCGATGAACCCGCATTAACATGCCAGATAATTGACGTTGGAACGTAGAGAAGCCTGTATCCTGCGCGTATGGCTCTCAAACAAAAATCAAGATCTTCAAAATAGAGATAATACTTGTCGTCAAGCAGTCCTATGCTCTCAAGGATTTCCCGGCTCATCACCATGGAACATCCCGTGATAAACTGTGTTTCTTCAATTCTGTCATACTGGCCCTCATCTACCTCATCAACACCACGGTGACTTGCATACATGTTATCCCAGTCGACTATACCTCCGGTATACCAAAAAACTTTTCCCTGCTCCTTTTTCGAATACCGATCTTTGTGATATTCATATCCTGGGGCAAAATAAATCTTAGATCCGACTACTCCAACATGCTCCTTAAATGCATCAAGGACGCTAAGGGCATTGGGGTGAACTATCGTATCGTTATTCAGAAGCCAGACAAAGTCCGCTCCATGTGTGAGTGCATCTTTAATTCCAACATTGTTCCCACCGGTAAATCCGAGATTTTTGCCTGTCTCGACTATTCGCACCCACGGATGTGTTTTTCGTATCACGGAAACTGAATCATTGGTAGAACCATTATCGACCACGATAACCGAGAGGTCTACGTTGGATTTCTTCATTTTTTTTATCGACGAAAGGCAAACGACCGTATCATCTTTCCCATTCCAATTCACAATAACGATGGCAACTTTTTTCTTCATAGAAGCTTATATCGTACGGCGGCGGAGCTTATTCCAAAACTTTTTGATAAATGAGGAAGACTCCTTAATGTTGGCGGTGATCATCCAATATCGAAAATCCTTACTTGATCGCTTAAGTTCATCTGAAACTGCGGATAAAGGAATATCCTGCTCTCTAAACTGTTGCTTCTCCCAGAGTTTTGCAAAAACGAGAAATGAATAAAATGATTGAAGAAGGCTTAATACGAGTCCGTGGAGACCATCCTTATATCCTTCTTGTGCAAAATAGATTTTGAGAAAATCACTTACAGGGAAGCGAATCGCGTCGTACCAACTTAAACGATAACCAGTTGCCAACAGATTTTCAACTTCATTCTGCGTGTAGATATGCTCCATTTTCCATAAGTATTGAGAAACGCTTTCGTAGTTATAGTGTATGTACGGTTCACTGAGATCTTTGGTCGGACCGTCAACACTAATATATTCATGAACGTGTTTGCAAGGATATTTACCCATGCCGCGTACAAACAGTCGAAGTTGCTTATCTGGCCACCATAGTCCGTGGGTAATCCACTTGCCGAAAATTATATTTTTACGCGGGATCCAATAGCCAACGATGTTAGAGTGATGCGTTTGTTGCTTTATTTCGTCAACAAGTTCCGGTGGTATCACTTCATCGGAATCTAAACATAAAATCCAATCTCCCGTGGCTTTTGAAAAGCCATAATTTTTATTTTTATTGAGCATCGGGTAATTGGGCTGGCAGAAAACTTTTGAAGTAAAACGCTTGGCAACTTCAGCCGTATTATCCGTCGAAGAGCTGTCGACGACTATGATCTCATCGGCAAGTTTTTGCAGCGACGAAAGACATCGAGCAAGTCTCTCTCCTTCATTATAGGCAGTCACGACGACGCTCAATGTTGGATTTTTCTTCATTGTTTTTTCGGTAACAAGCTTTTTATTCGCTCGTGGTCCACTAGCCACAAAAGTCCTGCATACAGTATAACACCGCTTGCACCCACGACCACGATTCGCATCATGTCATAGGGCGCCCCACCGCGAAAGAAAAAGTACCAGAACCCCTGAACAATCGATAGAACAAGCGGAACGATAATAGACCTCCAAAAACGGAAGGGGGAAATCTTCTTGGCGAGATACACGACGAGAACAAGTGTTATCGAGATTACCGAAAGTGCTAACGCATAGCCGTTAAAACCAAACTGCCCGACAAACCAAACGGTCAAAATCCACGTGCTTGCCGTCCAAAGTATCATAAGAAAGAGTGTCGTTTTTATCCTACCAACAGCGTTGAGGGCATTGACAAGCGGAGTAGAAAATCCGGCTACTCCTGTCGCAATGACAAAAAGATAGAAAGATGTGATTGCCGGTTCCCACTTGATATAGCGCGGTATGAGTGCCACCAACGGATCAATGAAAAAAATAAGTCCAACAAGCATCGGAAGTATCGTTGCCGATAGACCAAAGAGTGTCTTTTCCAGTGCCCTTCCCAAAATTCCTACGTCGTTCTGCAAACGGGAGAAGGCCGGAAATGTGACCCTAATGATGCCATCCATGAAGAGTCGAAGCGGCACTTCTGCCCATTTCTTTGCCCACCCAATGTAGCCAACCTGAGCAAACGGCAACATTTTCCCAAGGTATATGGTCAACAAGTCATCTTTCACAAGCGCTAAAAACGAATTGAGCTGAAACGGTATGCCGAACCGTAAAAGTTTTCGGGCAGAAGAGCGTGAATACCCGAGTCTCACTTTCCAAGGTGCAACAAAATACATGGTGACAAGGCCGGCTACACCCCGAACGAATACCGCCCAGGTAAAACTCGCTATCCCAAACCCGCGCCAGGCAAGAACGACGGCGACTATGTAAAACGCAACTGTTTCAACGATTGTCGGGATAACAAGCTTCTGAAACTCGAGTTTCCGTTCTAATATTACAGACGGAATTGTTTTGAGCGATGAGAGAAAAAAGGAGACGACGAGTGCGCGGAAAAGCCATAGCCCTGTCGCATCAAGCCGGTAAAACGATGCGATGCCGGGTGAGGCAACCAGTGAAACGATAACGAGTATACCAACGAGAAGCTGCTGGATGGTAAATGTCGTGACTAAATCATCGCGTGATACGTCGTCTTTCTTTTGCACGAGCGCAGCCGCAAGGCCTATATCAGAAAAGTATCCCAAAAACGAAATAATAGCAGAAACAACGTAAAACACGCCGAATACAGATGGCGTAAGGAATATGGTCAGGAAAAATGTTCCGGCAAACGCAACAATCTGAAGGAAAAATGTCCTCGCGGTGAGAGCAACTGCACCAATAATTGACTTTTGTTTAATGAGAGCGATATCAGCGTCTTGCATGGTGTTTAAGTTTTCTCCACGGGCGAGTAAGGAACAGCCGCCAAAGACCCTTAAGGTCTCCGGTCGCGGTCTTGAGGACACGGACCGTGGAGCCCGGATTGTCTATCCAGGTGACAGGCTCTTCGTAAATCTTATATCCCAATTTCTCTCCCAACATGAGAAGCTCCGTATCAAAAAACCATTCGTTATCAACGATCTCTGGGATAATCGAATCAACGACTCTCCGTGTCACCGCTTTAAAACCGCACTGCGCGTCGGAAAAATTAACCCCAAAAAAAAGTTTAATGAGGAGTATGTAGCCCTTGGAGGTTATGGTTCTCACTATATTGCGCCCGTAGACGCGCGCCCCTTTGGCATTTCTTGAACCGATCGCGATATCATATCCGCGCATAAGCGACCGCACGAGCGGAGGAAAATGCTTGAGGTCGGTCGACAAATCCACATCCATGTACGAAACGATATCGTCTTTGGATTGTTTCCACGCCGCTTTAACCGCTCTCCCCCGTCCTTTTTTGTCGAGATGAAATGCACGGACAAAGCCGTATGCCTTCTCCAAACGCTGTGCGATTTGGAAGGTTCGGTCTGTCGACGCGTTATCTGCAATCGTTATGGTCCATGAAAAATCCCGAAGATGTTGACCAAGGAAAGCAGCGAGCGTTGCGACACTTGTCTCAAGCTCTGCTTCTTCGTTATAAACCGGTATGACGACATTAAGAGTGGATCTTTTTGCCATAGACGTAAAGTAAAAGTATGACTGTTACAGCGCTTAAAACATTTCCCAATGTTCGTACGGGCGTATTGGTTAATCTCATCTCAACGACTGATCTCCCCTGCGGGACAGAGAGTACCGGTAGGCCATCTGCAAGATGGGAGAGCGTTTCAACACCGTTTACCCAGTATCGCCATCCGGGAAAATACGCCCGGTGGATAGTAACGGGCTGACTAATTGTACTTAAGAGCGCAAATTTTGCATAGATTTCGTTCTCTCGTTCCGTTTCTACCTCAAGATCACCTCTGGGAAGGATTGCTCCCTGGGGTACTTCCGGTAGAGCGCGAGGCCGAACCACCGCGGGCGGAAGATATTCATCAGAAATTTTTGAAACGCGCCAGCGCAACTCTTCAGACGTCTCAAAAGATTCTAAATTTTTGGGGTACACATACTGCGGCGCAAACCACTTGGCATTGAGAACTATAACCGCCGCGATGCATGCGCTTGCCACTCCGAAACGCACGATCGTGTTTCTTGAACATGCAACTATAGTGCCCGAGAGAGCCGACAAACCAAAGATGGCAAACGTTAAAAACCGCCATGGATACTGGAGATACGCTAACCGCGGCAGAGTATTCCATAAGGGAATAGAGAAATGAAGAAGGAGGGCTACGGCTGCAAGCGTGATGCCCAAAGCAGTAAGCGCATAGCTAAAAAGAGTTTTTTGACGGTTTATCCAAAGCAGCGCAAGCCCGGCTGCCGCCACGATGACGTGAATTTTCCCAAGCTTAAATGATATGCCGTCGAGACACCCAGCTGTTGATCCTCCAAATCCCCACATCGAATTCCAAAGTTGAGATAGACACACAAAGTGATCCATGTAATTAGCTGTCGCACTGATTTGCTCTCTCACGTTCGTATACGCTATCTCGGTTATTGCGGGAAGCCAGAAGAAAGCGGATAAGCCGAGTCCGATCAGAATCAATGACCAATGACCAATGACCAATGACCAATCAAAATGTTGAAGTAAACGTCGAATTATCCAATAGCCAACAAGCCCAACAATAAGGAGTGTCGTCGTTGCGTAGCCCAGGAGCGTATGTGAAAGGATGATGCCTGCAAGTCCTATGCCACCGATAAGTTTTGACTTGGATAAGAATCCCCAAAAAAGAAAAGGCAGAAATATGAGCACCCAAAACTCGCCGACAGATCCGCGGACATAGATTTGGACAGCATGGTACGGCGCATACATGTAAAAAGCACTTGCAACCATTGCTCCCACGTGTCCCAAAAAGGTTAAGGAGGTAAGGTACATTGCGACCCCTGCTCCCATAATTCCTAACGCGAACATGAGTTTTGTTGCGGTTAGACCCGAGAGCCCCAACGCATAGAGGCCGCCGCCGACGTAATACGGGAGTGGTCCGTAGAAGTTAAATATGGGGTATCCGTAGCCATAGCCGAGCTCGCTCACCCACCGCACAGGAAACTGACCATTACGTAGTGCCCTTCCCATGGCAACGACTCTCGCGATCTGAGTGTCGTCATGCATGGGGAAAAATCCCGAGGTAAAAAGCGGCCGGATTGCCCAGTACGAAAAAAGTAGAACGAGAATGCTCCCGAAAATAATTTTGCGCATATTAAACATGTCTTCTCCGCTCTCGTACAGCCAATATTACACACGCGACGAGTGAAACCAAAGAGACCAAATCACTTGCAAGCCTTGCCGGCGTCTCGCGAAATTCTGCCCGCATCGTGTGCGTTCCTGAAGGCACCCTCATGCGCATTACGCCCTGCTCGTTTTCATGATCTATGTCCACCGGAACGCCGTCTAGGAGCACTCCCCAACCGGGATAGTAAATGGTATTAAGCTGTACAACGCTACTATCGAGCGCAGTAATTTTTACTCGTGTCGCTCGCGTACTCCCCCCCTCAATATCAATAGTCCCGCGTCCGGAAATAAACTCCAATTTTTGAACCGGTCTTCTTTGTGGCTTTTCACGTACCCAGCGCGGCATGTACTCGTCAGCCACATTAGTCGTTGCTTCGTTAGTCGTGTAGTACCCTTCCGGCTGATTGCTATATTCAATCGATGTGAGCGTTGACCAAAGCGTGAGACCCCAAAGACCTACAAAGAGAACAAAGAGTCCACATTTTGTCCGAAACGAGACATTTTGGACGAATGAGGCGACAATCCATGAGCCTGTAACTATAGAAACAGCCAAAAATCTGTACGGAAACTGCACGAGTTTGACGAGCGTCTCCCATGTCCACAGTTGGGTTGTAAGCGCAGTTGCCAGAATAATACTTGCACTGAAAATAATAAGGAAAAAGTTTTTTTCGGGGAGTCGCTTTTCATCTTTTCTCAAAAGAATTAACAGGGCAGATATAATTGCCACAAAGCCCAAGCGTGATGCATCTTTGTACATTACAAAATATTCAAGAGGACGAGAAACAATTGTTGCATCAAATATTACAAAGCGTCGTTCAAAGATGGCCGGTAACCAAAAAAATGCCGACATTCCCATCCCCAACGCCAGAGGAAGGAAAAACTCATACGCGCCTTTCCAAAGTAAATACAATGAAAATACACCGAGAAACAGTATGGCAAGCGTATTGTGGCTGACGATAAGTCCGGCAACGCTAAGCGCGAAGAGCCACCGCTTCTTTGAGGCAATACTATAAAGCCCGACAAATGCAGGGAAAAACGCAAGCACTTCCCCGACTGATCCTCGCTCATAAAGATCAAAAAGGATATAGGGAGAAAAAAGAAAGCTGAGGCTGCCGATGAAACTCGCAAGCGCTCCAAAAGAGACACGTAGCCACAGAAAAGCCATAACTGAGCTTCCCACAACAGAGAGAGCAAAAATCAGCTTTATCGTCTCAACAAATGGCACTCCCAAACCGTGGATAAAAGAGCCCAGATACAGAAATCCAGGGTAGAGAAAGTTAGCAACCGGATAGCCGTAGCTATGGTTAAGCCGGCCCAGGAAACGAACAGGAAATTGCCCCTCCCGCAAACTCTGAAAAAACGCGGAGAGCCGTATCACCATCCATTCCCCATCATCGGAGATAAACATCCCCCGTTTACTAAGCGGCCAAAGGACGAGCGTGCACGCCAATAATATCAATAAAATCCATAGCAAATGCGATGTAGTCGCGCGGGTGAGAGGAAGCTTATTTCGTTTCATGCACTACCTCGTAGAACCTGAGCTTGCGATCATGTCTATTGCCTTTATCAAATTCAAAAATAAACCGAAGCGGCCAGCCGGTTGGTGCTTTTTGCGTTTGATTGAGGACAAAATATGTCGGCTTTTCTGCCGCCGAGTCGGTAATCTCCGCGGGTATTTCTTCGGGGAGCGGCCAAATGCCTTTAATATAAATGTTAGGATTGCCGACAAAATACATTTCTATTGCAGCAGGGAGAAGTCCGAACGTTCCTTCAGTAAACACCGCTGTCTTACCCTTTTTTGTTTCTTCTTGTAAATATGCGTTTACCTCAGATACCCCCCAACCAGCCGGCCAGTTATCGATATACTGTCCTTTATCGGCATATGGAATTGGTGCGTGAAGCGGATCGGCAATAATAAAATAATCCGTGATTATAGGCAGGAAAAGAAAGAACCCGATGACGGCAAGTTTCCATAGTGTAGGCTTCAACCGACTCAATAACCAATCAAGAGTTATACTGGTGAGGATAAAAAGCGGCATCGCCATAAACAGAATAAATCTGGGAAATAGCACTCTGCCAAAGAGCGCAAGCCCTACAAACGGAGCGATCCAAAAGAAGCAGAGAAGCAGCTTTTCTTTTGTATGCTTCCAGAACATGAGTAAGCTCGCAATCGCTGCAGCAAAAAGCGGCAACGTCATATACCCACGCAGCCAATCAAAAAGCCCGTTTAAGTTTCCCTGCAAAAAAAGAAACGGATGACTTTTCCACTCTGAGAAAGGATAGATAAACACTATGTCTTTTTGACTAATCATGTGGAAAAACGGCGACAGCCGCAAAATACTATAAAACACTTGAGAAAGGACAGCGACCACAACAACAAAGAATATCCATCTCCCTAATTTCCCCAATTTCCCTTTATTTCCCCAATCAAAAAGAAGGACAGTCACCGGCAACAAGTACAAACTAATAAATCCGGATGTTTTATTG
>CAYSOR010000009.1:0-16964 GCA_964432705.1 uncultured Gammaproteobacteria bacterium | reverse complement strand
CAATGACATTTTCGAAGTTAACAAATACTCCCTGCGTAATTTCTCCGCGAAGATATGCTTTTTGTTTCGGTTCAGTTGCCCCCAAAAACACTTCAGTTAATAAATTAAACTTCTTTTGTTCTGTCCACGTGACAGCCTCTTTATGCTCTTTTTCATGTTCCCTAAGTACCTCTGTTTTGTCGGCTCGAAAGCGCTTGTGACATACCTTGCACTCAACCAGGGGGTCAGTAAATGAGGAAACGTGCCCGGAAGCTACCCACACCTGCGGATTCATAATGATGGATGCATCAAGCCCGACAACATCATCACGATGTTGTACCATACTCTTCCACCACTCGTTTTTGAGGTTTCGTTTAAGCTCAACGCCAAGCGGTCCATAGTCCCAAAAACCCGTAATTCCGCCATAAATATCGCTTCCGGGATAAATAAAGCCGCGACGCTTGGCAAGGGAAACGAGGTCTTCGAGTGAATCCATAGATAAATTGTAACAAAAATAAAGGGTTTCTACTATCTATGAAAGTAGCCTTCGGACAAAATGAGGGGTATGTAATCTTTTTTCTGCAATACTTTCAACGAAATCCTGAAGTTTTTTTCCTCCCATCGATTTACTCCGCGGTAAAAATCCCAAAATCCACAATAATTCCAGGGTAAAATGTTTACTATGATTATATATATTATCAGAGTGATCACGATTGAGTTGCTGCAGCGCGTTTAAGAGAAGCGAAAACACGTCTAGGTGCTCTTGTTTTTCAGCAAGCAAAGTGTTCACTAATTCACAGTAAAAGTATCCAACACTTATTCGTTCCAGGTCTACTCGAATCGTTTCAAATGTCGTAATAGGAACTATTTCGGAAACAGTATCCAAGGTTTTTCCCCGGTGAACAAGGAGAACTACATGGGAAAAAATCTCGAGATGAGGACCGCGTCTGCTTGTCACGCGCCGCACTCCCTTAGCAAGAATACGAAGTTTACCGTACTGCTTCGTAAATACTGTAACAATTCTGTCTGTTTCTCCCGTATTGCGGCGTTTGAGGATAATTCCCTCAACTTTGTATATACGTGGGACTGCCATGAAGTTAGAGTGTTATCTCTGTATCCGTCTGGAGCGTAAATTTCTTGCGTTCCCGGCCACCAAGTTTCAGTATCCATTCATCTCCGTCTGTACCAGGCTGCTTTTGAATAAGCAGGTGATACTTGCCATCAGTTGATTTAATCGGTGAGGTATATGTGAGATCGAGCCGGGCGGTTCCCATGGGATTGACGATAAGAAAACCCTCGAATACCGTTTTCCCAAGATCCTCATAGGAATCCATGGGTACGGGCTTATTGTCTTTGGACGATTGTGCTCCTTTACTTTCCGTAAGCTTGCTGCCTGTGGGCACATACACGCGAACCCAGTTCCGAAGCGGCGCATTGAGACACAAGCCGCCACTCTCAAGCCCACAATCACTACCCGGATACGGATTTTTATACTCAATCGTAAGCTTGGTTGTTGCAGTGTCACCAGAGACGGAGGTATCTTTGGTCACTTTTTCGCTCACAAACATATTGGCCTTTGCGCCCGCCATGTTGCTATTGTTGATATGGAGATAATCCCAGCCTTTCTCTTCTTCATACTTCAGGAGTGTCGCTGTTTCAGATGCAGTCATGATGCGACCGGCCATATTAAAGCTTTCTACGGCTTTTTGAGCGTTCTCATCATGGAAGTACGCAAGGACATGCTTTTGGTTAATCTCGGTTATTAACATTTGGAAAAGCTTCCCCCAGTACTGCGATGGCGAAACCCCAAGGGCTTTTTGCATAAGCTGCTGAAGGAGAACTCCAATAATGTCTTTTCTTGCATCCCGGACGTAGCCAACCGGGCGCGTAGAATAATCCTCAAGCTCATAGACTGCCCGCGGGCAGTCGCAGCGCTTATCCGTTTCCGCGCTAAATTCGCGGCCATACACATTCATGGGACCTAAAATCTTTAATGCTTCTACTAAGACATGCGTATCGACCGTGATAATGCCGTCAATTTTTTCCTTACCGGCAGTCGTGTCATAGATTTCTTCAAACTTTTGCATCGAAAGCTTGAAGTCCGGAGAAAGGTTGCTGTCGCGAATGTTCAAGTTATACACTCCCTTATGAAACGTCAAAATCTCTCGAGGCGCGGGAAAGTTTTTGCGTTTTGCATTGTCAAGGTTATAAATATCATCTGCTTTTTCTAAAATCATTTTCCCTTTTTCAAGTCGAAACTGCGCGTAGGCCGTGATAAAGCCGCCGGTTGCACGAAGTTCCTTATCATTTTGGAAAAGGATAAGGTAGCGTCGCGTTTGTGGCTCACCGAGCATACCAGGGAGGTTAACGAGGAGCGGCTGCGCATTCACAAATAAATTGGCCGCTCCTTCAACTGTTTCTTTTGCGCCTGCCAGTTTCTCGCGAATAATTGTTTTTCCAATTTTTTTCGGATAGCGATTGGGGTCAATGGCATCGAGTTCTTTACGCAAATTATCGATATGCGTCGCCATCTCATTAATCTTTGGCGTGAGTGCACTCATGGTTTTTACAGCGGTTTGAATGCGATCGTCAGCAGATCCTTGCACAAACTTACTTTCTCCCTTCAGACCCAATAGATCTGCATTCGGCTCGAGCGCTTCAATGGCTTTGTCTCCGGCAGACACACCGGCAAATGCTGCGGCAATAACGTGTTGTCCGTCGGTAACGTAACGTCCGAGCAATGGAACAAATTTGAGGAGCTTAATTTTGTTGTATTCAGCCTCGAGCTCTGTGAGTTTACTGCGCGTCTCACCCAGGCCCTCTTTGGTTTTTACCAAATCCTGATTTTTCATGGCCTCACTTGTTTCCCTGCCCAAAGAGGCAAGTTCCCGACCTTTCCCAATGACTCCACGTAAAGGCAAAAGCATGAGCCCGATAAGGACAATTAAGGCGAAAAAAATTCCCAAGGGTAGTGCTAAAACTTTCAGTGAAAATTTCCGCTTGGGCGGATCTACGGGAGCGGTTTGCGTTGCGAGATCAATTTTTTTAAGTTCATCGGGCATATATGTATTGTTAATTGTCAATTGTTAATTGTCAATTGTTAATTTATACTGCGCCCTTGCCGGAAATCATTGCCCAGGGGCTTTTGAGAAGAATTGACACATCCAATGCTAACGATTTCTTTTTCACATAATCGGCATCCATCTTAATTCTTTTATCAAAGTTCACCTCACTTCGCCCTGATACTTGCCAGTAGCCGGTGATACCGGGTTTAGCTGAAAGCACAACTTTTACCAAATCTCTTGTGTGCGGATACTTCCGTTGCTGTTCCACGAGCTCATCCGGATAATATGGTCTCGGACCGACGAGGCTCATATCTCCCTGCAAAACATTGAGAAGTTGCGGAATTTCGTCAAAAGAATGCTTGCGAATGAATCTTCCGACCCGCGTTACCCTTGGATCGTGACGCAACTTGTAGCTACCCCGTTTGTATTCTCGATAGAGTCTTGCCATTTTGGGGTCACGGCGAAGTTTTTCATGTGCGTTTATTATCATGGAGCGAAATTTATAAAGCTTAAAGCGTTTTCCGTTGCGGCCAACGCGCTCAGGGGTGTCGGCAAAAACCGGTCCGGGGCGGTCAAGTTTAATCGCTGTGGCGACTGCGAGACAAATGGGAAAAAATAGTATTCCCAAAAAAAATGAACCCACAATATCTATAATGCGTTTCGTTAAGGAATAAGACATATGATGAGCGAGCGTTATGCGAGATGTTCGTTTTCAGTGCCGCTGAGACCTTCTACGAATTTCTTAATTTTGGGAACTGATCCTTTCGGACACACGAGTATCACATCGTCTGTAACGACGACAAGCATACTTTTGAGGTCAATGGTCGTCACCATTTGATTTGTGTAGTTATAGACAAGACTATCTTCTGTGTCGGTCATAAGTACCTTGCCAGAAATAACATTCTTATCTTTCGATTTTTCAAGTGCTTCTTTAAGCGCTTCCCAAGCGCCTACGTCGCTCCACTCTATATTTTCTGATACAACAAGAGCATCATCTGGATTGAGTTTTTCAAGTATTGCGTTATCAAAGCTTATTTTTTCTAACGTCGGATAAATTTCTGAAAGTTTTTTGCTGAACGCATCTGTACCCCACGCTTGGGCCACTTCGGATAATCCCTTGGCAAGATTGGGGGCAAATTGTTCGAATTGTTTCCAGAGGAACGATGGCGTAGTCACAAAATATCCCAAATTCCATGCGTGGCACCTATCTAGAAAGTAGCGCTCGGCGGTCTTTTTATCCGGACGATACTGAAAATCTAAAAAGTGCTTAAACGAAATACCGTTTTCCCGTACTTTCTCTTTCCCGTACCCAATCCAACCCAAGTTAACGCTCGCAAACCGGGGCTTTTGACTCACAAAAATAATAGTGTTTGTGTGCTTGGAAACGTAGCGACCGGCAGACAAAAGAATTTTACGAAACAGCTCCTCGTTTCTCACCATGTGATCACTCCACACGATTACCATGGGTTCGTGGGGAGACTCACGCTTTAGAATTGCGGTCATG
The DNA here is from genome assembly GCA_964432705.1 of uncultured Gammaproteobacteria bacterium. GTDB lineage: Bacteria > Patescibacteriota > Microgenomatia > UBA10105 > UBA927 > 01-FULL-43-11b. Next base: position 12,416 of record CAYSOR010000009.1, on the reverse strand, counting down.
AGTCCTACAGCTGGACCCACATCGCGCATTTCTGGCTCTCCAATGACGTGATCGGCTGGTATATCGGGCAATTGCGAAAGTACTGTCTTTGTGTACGCAGCACCCGTTGCAACGTACATATCTGCCCACTTGAAATCAGGCAGAAGCCGGAAAGCCGCCAGTTGCAGCGTGGACTTACTGCCTATAATCTTTTCAAATTGCTTGGGAGATTTTTTGCGTGACAAAGGCCACAATCTGGTCCCGACGCCTCCTGCAAATATAATGGCTTTCATAATCTTCTGAAATTTCAGTACCTGGTCATGGTTGATGTGTTTTGTACAAACGTCCAACTGTCTCTTTCATCTCTTTCATAAAGCGTTTTTTACTAAATCTCTCGGCTTGTGAGCGACATACGTCAGGGTCGAACGAGCTATGTGTTAACTTCTTGACCGCAGCCTCAAGAGACGATGCTGTCTGCTCGGAAAAAAGAATGCCAGTCACGCCATCTTTTACAAACTCCGCTATACCACTTTCTCTATATGCTATGACTGGCTTGCCGCAGGCAGCCGCCTCAACCGCAACAATACCAAAATCTTCATCTCCTGCGTAGACAAATGCGCGGCAATTTCGATAGTAGTCGACGAGCTCGCTCTCTGTCAAATGATGATCGATAAATGTAACGTTCGACCCCGCCTTTGCTTTGAGTTCATTCTTCTGTAATCCGTCACCGATAATAACCAAAGGCCAACCGAGTTTGTTGAAGGCTTCAATAACAATATCTACCCGCTTATATCCGACCAGCCTGGAAACAGTGAGAAAAAAACCCTTTTTCACTGTCATTCCGACCGGAGCCTGCCCCGTACTTTGATACGGGGAGCCGGAATCCCGTTGAGATGCCGGATCAAGTCCGGCATGACGAAGAGAAACCGGCGGATAAATAATACTCTCGACCTCACGTTTGTAATACTTCTTGATGCGAGCTGCCACGCGTTGGGAGATCGCAAGGTAATAATCCGGTCGTGAGGCAGCAACAAGATCCCAACGCCTTAGAGTCGGTGCAAGCGCTGCATGTGACACACGCGCAAGGCCACTCAGTGCCCCCATTCCAGGATTCGTCTGATATTGCTCGTAGCCGCTCCAAAGATATCGCGTTGGGGTAAGGCAGTAGCAAATATGCAGAGTTTTAGGCTTTGTGATAATCCCTTTTGCTTCAGCAGACGTAACAGAAATGACCACATCAAATTCGTCAAAGGTAAATGTCTCAAAAGCAAGCGGGGTGAGCCATGGATAGAGTTCATGATAGCTCTTGGCTAAGGGAATATGTTGAAGAAATGAGGTTTTAATCTTAAAAACCTTCGCCCAAGAGGCGCGTTTCGCATCATACACCGCAGTATAAAGCGGTGCCTCGGGCCAAATCTCATGGAGTGCCAGAAGCACCCGCTCCGCCCCTCCCCACTTATTAACCCGATCATACACGAGCGCTATTTTCACTTAATAATTATATCGTATCTATGGAAAAGGAGTTTAACTCTCAAAGAATCGCATCGCTAAAAATATTCTGCATGAGCAAAATTTAATTCACCATCAGGCATAACTCTAACACCTCTTCGTACAATCTTATCACCCTCGCTCACAAATACCACCGCTGCACCTCGAAGATTAACAATGCCCATCTTTCTTCTTTCTGCAATTTTTATAAGAAGTTGATCATAGCTAGTAAATTCGGCTCCATAAGGATGTAAATTTTCTTCAATTGCGTTTTTTATCATACTACATCCTCCTTTGACCTTGTATATTATATTACTGCCTTGAGATACACTCCAACCGTCTTTTCAGCCATCCGGCGCCAGGAATAACGAGCGGCTTGTTTTCTACCTTTATCAATTAAGTTCTTTCTTAAGTTTTTATCAACAGTAATACGTTTGAGTTTATCGGCAATATCTTGTGGTGAGTCAGGGTTGAATGGTAGAAAAGCATCTCCATAAATTTCACGAAATACAGGAATATCCGAAGCAACTACTGGCGTTCCCATCGCCATGGCTTCTATTCCAGGCAGCCCAAATCCTTCCATAAGTGATGGAAATACTAAAGCGATTGCGTCTTTATATAATGCTGACAACTCTTCTGTTTTGGGGTTCTGCGACAAAATTAAGCGGCCGCATAATTTTGTCGCAGCTATGGTTTTCGAAAGGCGCTCGTAAAAATAGTCACGCGGGCCTACGAGAACGAGTTTTATCTTACCTGCGAACTGTGAATTGTAAACTATGAACTTTTGGAACGCTTTTAAGAGTGTTTCCAAGTTTTTATGTGGGTACGCATTGCCGACATAGAGAAAATAAGGGCCCTTAATAAGTCGCCGTGATACGTGATACGTGATGCGTGATACGTTTTTATCAACCCCTTCATACGTCACAACAATTTTTGCTGGATCAATGTAAAAATGGTCAATGATTTCTTGTTTTGTAGACTGCGAAACGGCAAGAATTTTTTGAGCTCGCCGCAGTCCAATCGCAAGCTCCAACCAATACCCCAGTCGCTTAAGTTTATAAAGCGGCAATGGCAATGTCGTTGCCCTACCGGTATCGAAATGGAGAATCGTCAAATCGTGAATAGTTACAACAAACTTTCCCGGATAGAAAATTGGGACATTAAAGTATGGAACATGGAGTAGATCAAGGCGCTCTCCAAGAAAAATTCCTAGCATGAGGAATTGTTCTGTAAGCGTGTGCCAAGGAACGTCAGCAAGCACCTTTTTCCATCGACGATTGGGAAGTGTAAAGCGATCAAAACTTTTTTTTCTCAAAAAAACAATGTATTCGTTAGCCTTATCCAACTCTCCTAGTTCTTGAATAAGGTTTTGAGTGTATCGACCCACACCAGTCTCCTCAATTAATCGTGCATCTATTCCTATCCGCATATATTAATGTGTTAATATATTAACGTGTTAACATGCTAATACGTGTCTTAAAGAAAAAATCGTTCGAGAAAGAATAGCCTAACGGTATAGAAAGAATTAACAAAGAATGTAAGTAGGGAGCCATATTTTTTAGCATAATGCTTTTTGTAAAAGAGCCAGTTGTATTTGTGAAAATAAATTTCTGTTATTATTCGTCTTTTGCGCAAGACGTTTGCCCGCCCGCTTTGTTTTTTCTTATGTAATATGCTTACTGTCGGGTTGTACATAATTTTCCAGCCTGCTTGTCGGATCCGGTAGCACCAGTCTATGTCCTCTGCGTACATAAAATAATCTTCATCAAGAAGTCCAACTTGTTTAATCACCTCTCTCCTAACTAAGAAAAATGCACCTACAATACAATCGACTTCGTGAATCTTAGTAAGATCTTTATACCCCTGGTGATATTCGCCAAAGAGTCGGGTACGTGGAAAGAGTCGTTCGAGCCCACTCAGGTACGTAAATGCCGCCCATGGTGTCGGAAATCCGCGGTGGCATGCGGGATCTAGAGACTCATCGGGGAGAAGAAGTTTGCATGTTGACGCACCAACATCCGGATGCTCATACATAAACTCAAGCATTACACTGAGTGTATTTGTTGGCACCTCTGTATCGGTATTGAGGAGAAGGATATATCGCCCCTTTGCTCTCCTAATTCCGGGATTATTTCCGGCAGCAAAACCAAGATTCTTCTTATTTTCGATAAGAATCACCTGAGGAAATTCCTTGCGAATTATTTCAACACTCGTATCAGTCGATCCGTTGTCACACACTATCACTTCCATCGAGAACATGCCGAGTTTCGAGGCAAAAATGGTTTCCAGGCACTTACGCGTCAAATCCTTAGTATTAAAGGAAAGAATAACTACTGATAAATCAATGGTCTTTGTTTTTTGCATACGTATCTTGCCAAACCACCTCCAGCTTCTTGACTATCTGGTCCCAACCATAACTAGTTTCCACAAAGCGGCGGGCATTTATAGCTAGCTTCTGACGTAGATTCTTATTCTCAAAAAATCTTTTAATTTGTTCTACATATTCAGTTGAAGTATCTGCCTCAAGATAATGGTAATCTCTTTTGACTCCTAGACCGGCAATACCTTCTTTTGAGGTAATTACTGGCAGTCCGCTCGCAAAAGCCTCAAGTATTTTAAATTTCGTACCTCCCGCGATTGAAAGTGGCGCGACAAGTACATCAGCACCTTCATACTCAAGACGAATGTCAACAACATTCTCATCCACGCTCAACCCCAGGGGTTGAGCTCGCAGCTTTCGAAGCCATGTTGGAATGGTTCTTCCTACAATTCTGAGTTTCGCTCGCGGAAAACGCTCTAGAACAAGCGGCCAAATATCAGAAACCAACCGTCTAGCGGCATCTCTATTGGGAAGCCATTTAAAATTTCCGACAAATAAGAGAACGGGGTCTTCATGTATCATTCTCTTCTCGTCAAAAGGAAACTCAGTAAGATCCACGCCATTAGATACCCTGTACACTTTTTTGTTTAGCCTTCGTATCACACGCTCGTCGTACTGGGAAACCGCGGTAATTGCATCTGCTTTACGCCATATATATCCCTCCCAAAACCTGAGCTTGAGCGTATCCAGATACAGTAAGGGGCGCAGTGGGACAACCGGAAATCGGCGGACATAATGTTGATACACTTCATACTCGACATTGTGCTCTCCGACTACGATTGGGATGCGAGTTTTGGGTACTGACGGCCAAACGTAGAAAGGTTCTAGATGAATAAGGTCGTATTGTCCTTGTGTAAGAAGTCCGTTTAACAACTCCCGCATTGCACTGTTATCATAAGTTGTCAAAAGAAACGGATAGCGTCCAAAACTTGCCTTCAAAACATAGTTTGGTTGCCAAGCAGAGCCGCGATAAATCATGTAAACATAGCGGCAGAACGGTAATTCCTTAAGATACTGCAATTCATCCGGACGTCTAACAAACGCACAGAGGGTAATTTCATGCTTGGCGCCCAGGCGCTTGAGAAGATTATAGATACGGATCTGCCCTCCTGAGTGGAGTGGGTAAGGCAGGACCGCTGATACAAAAAGAATTTTCATGGATTGGTAATCGTACACACTTTTGTAGGTTTTGTAAGATCGATGATGGCGTAACGATCATTTCGAACTAACACTGTATAGCAGTCAGCAAGTTGTTTTGTTTCAAGATCATTATCAGTTGGCGAAACAGTCACGTAGTGCGTTGCGCCCATTTTGAGTTTTTTCTCAATGTCAAAACCGATCGGCCATCCTTGACGGCCGGTCTGATAGAGAAATGTCGTATCACCGTTATACGGGGCAATCACTTTCGCCTCTTTTGGAAGTAATTGGTCAGCAAGTTTGCCTGCTTCAACTATATCCGGTCGATTAATCCAGTAATACGTACGGATGGTAAACCACGAAAAAGCGAGCATGAACAAAAAAGTGATAAGTGATACGTGATAAGTGATAAGTTTTGAAAAAACTGGACTAGTAAAAAGAAAAACGAAGCCCTTGGCCACATAAATACTCACTACCGGAAGAAGAAGGATTTGGTAGTAATCGTGTTGGACGTTACCAGTGGCAAAAACAACGAGATACATGAGTGAACCGGCAAGAAGCCAGCGAAAGAACCATCCTTCTTCTTTCGTTGGCTTAACGAGTAGTCCCAAACCAAAGGGAATAAGTCCCCAGAAACCCAAAATAAGCTCTCCCATACGCTTAGCAAACAACCAATGAAACCAGGCGCCTTTAAATCGGATGTTGTTCCCGTTAAGGAGCCATGTGTAGGCAGGAATCCCTTCCGGAAACTGGGCAATCCATTTTCGCCACCATAAGAATAGTAATAATCCAATTATCCAATAAACCAATAATCCAATTAACAAATTACGAGAAAGAGAAAATCTTCGCCAAAGAAGATAAATCGATGGTAGAAGTAAAAAACCTGTCATCGGTTTAACTAAAAGCGCTATAGCTCCTGCAACGCCTGCTAAAATGATCATTCCCAAATTTCCCCTATCTCCCCTATTGCCTCTACCCAACAAGAAAAGACTTAACATCGCCCAAAATACGGCAAATGTTTCGGGCAAAATCGTACGGCCGTAGAATATACTGTACGGCAACGTCGCATACACAAACCCAGTGATCACTCCAGTGAGTTTATCCGTTATTCTAGAAACTAATAGAATAAGAAGTATTGATGTAAGTGATGCAGACATGATTGAAACAAACCGCAACCATATTTCAATAGAATACACAGGCATAGCTTTAGCAAGACCAGCACTAACGAGTTGATAGAGAGGAAACTCTACCATGCGATAACCCATGGGATTATCGAGTCCTGAAGGAATGCTTGATAGGTCATCATAACGAGGATGCAACGGATCAAAACCAAATTTGAGAAAATTACGGGCGACTGCAGCAGTATCCGATTGTCGCCAACTGTGCCAATCTGCAAGCGGCGCATCAAGGCGATACAGTCGAAGTACAACGGCCAAAAAGAAAATAGCAACTATGCTTACCATGAACCATTTCTTATTCATATAATTCCCTCACAGGATTTTCTTTGTCATCTACTATGATAAGCGCTTTTGTTTTTAGTGGATCTCTGCGTTTCACGGAAAGTGCATCGGAAGCGGCCCCCACGACATCAAGTTTCATGGTCGGTTCATAAAATACATGGTACGCACCATCTTCTAATCCTACCGGAAATACCCAAGCACGGCCAATTCTTGTTGGCACGTTTGCGACAATAAACCGTGTATTTGGTTCAAGCGGGTAGTATTTTTTTCGCAATTCATAAAGGACTTTGTCAGAAAGTTTACCAGCCTGTTGCCAATCCTTAACTAATCTTCCGAGTTGATAATAGTTAAAGAAAAATGAGACTGCAAATACAATACACGCGATAAGTTTTCCATGTCTTCTATACAGCCAAAAGACAAACCAAACAAAAAGAAAACTTATACTACTTGAGGCAAGATATCCATATCGTTCCGCAATATTACCGAGTCCCAATGAGGGGAAAAGTGCAATGAGAGTAAAGAGAAAGAAAAACAGAGGTAATGTCAGGAGAAGCAAACGATTGAGATGTTTCCGTGTAAAAAACCAAAGAGCGGTTGTGAGAGCAACAAGAACCGTTCCCGAAAGAATCGGCAATGTGCGCAAACTCTCGCGCAGAACATTATACACAGGAATTACAGCGGGTCCCACAAGAGTCATAGCAATGTATCCCAACAAATTCCCTATGGCATTAAACGGGAGAAGACGAAGATTTATGCCATAACTGCCGGTCGGTGGCAGTGCATGAGCGTTCATCCGTACCCACCAATAGAGTGGAATAATAACCAAAAGTGCAAGTGAGAGTACACGGAATTTCTTTGGCCAAAACATCCATGCGTAGACAATGAGTATGATGGGCACAAAAAGTGATTCTTCATAAAACAACATGGAAATTCCTACACCTGCAAGGCTCCCAAAAAAACACGCAATACCAGACAAGCGTTTGCTGATATTCATCCACAGGTAAAGAGACAGGAGTGCAAAAAAGGCAGAGGCCAAACTGCTCACTCCTGAAATCCAAACAACATTCTCATGGTGCATCGCAAGCACTAAGAAATAAAGCGCAGAAAGCATTGCCATCGCGGTATGCTTTGATATCTTACGAACAATAAGGTATGTCAGAACCGTTGACCCGAAATGGAGGATTAGATTCACCGCATGGAAGCCACCAGGCTTCAACCAAAATAGGAGAGAAGCAAAAAAGAAATAGAGCTTGGTAAGGGGTCGATAGAAAAATCCTGAAGCATCAGTAAAGTATTGAGTTAGCTCCGCAAACGACGACGCACTCGCCCAACGAAGCCACGTAAAGTCATCAGCGACGAAGTAAATCTTGGTGATACCTTTGTAGACGATCAGTACCAGAAAACCCAGAAAAAAAATGAATACGAGTGGATTGGCTATAACGCGACGCGCTTCGCTCCAAAGCGGGAACTTCTTTTTGTAGGTGATGCCGAGTGCACCGACGGTTGCACCCAACGTAAGCCACGTGACGTAGGCAACTTTTGACGCTTCAAAGACATCTATGAGCGATGCAGTTATGAGGAGTCCGACAAGTCCCGCACTCGAGCCGATCGCCAAAGAGCGCACCATCGGTGAGGCTCTGGCAATAGCAGTCCGAACAAATAGAAAAAATGCGAGAGGAATAAAAAGAAAACTCGCGAGTCCAGCTATCCCCGTCTCTCCGAGCGCTCGCATGTAGTCGCTGTCTGATGCAATCGAAAGCACAGAGTAACCGCTCCCCAAAAGATAGTTTCTTCCAAACGCTTCCCATGCACGCGGCCACGTTCCCTGAAAACGCGTTGTAAACGAAATATCATAGAGAAGTGCGCGGTCTAAATAGAACCTACCGGAAATACTTGCTACTTCTCCTGATGTAGTAGCCATTGCCCGGGTTGTGGACAAGTATACCGCATTTCTCTCGAGTGCCATGTGAAGTTCCTCACCCAAACTCGGTTTCTCCTCTCCAAACGGGTAATCAGCTCTCTTTCGTAGCTCGCCCGCAGCAAAGGAAGCAATGAGCGGTATTTGCGGCTCCAGTGGAACGCGAAGAAAACCGGATCCAATAGGAAGATTCTCTTTTGCTGGTGACTCAGACGCTTCAATCAACACCTGACCATCGCTTTGTACTCTTGCAGCTCCAATCGGGATACCGGCACGTATGTCATACACTACGGTGCGGCTACGAAATGTTTTGGCAAATCGATCCGATATTCCGGGTACAAATGGTATTGTGATAAGTCCGAGAATAACGAAAGGAACTATCCATCGCTTTCGCTTCTGCCACCAAAAAACCAAAAGAACACCAATGCCCAGTGCTGCAAGCGACACCCGAGATTGAGTCATAAGAAGGACTATCGTTGCAAGAAGGGAGACCCCAACAATGCCAAATTTTGCTAGTGTAGATCGGAGGCCAAAAAAAACGCTTGCGAATATAGTGATGGCAAACGCGAGATATATAGCAAGGTCATAGTGTCCGGCAAACGTTGACGCTATGCGTGATGTTGGGGAAAGAATAAGTGGAATTCCCTTTGCAAATTCCTCGTTCATCGTAAGAAATGCCGGCAGTCGCATGTACCGCTGCCCTAACCCGTAGAGAGAAACCGCAAGAACCGTCATCGAAAAGACTAGCATGTACCGCTTCACATGTACGAGACTGCGGATAGTCATTGCTGCCAAAAAAAACACAATCATGTATTCGATTCGTCGCAGGTAATGGAGAAATACGAGTTGCGGAAAGTATCCCAAAAGCTTAGGGCCGATAAAGGCAAGCGACCACGCGACAGAAACGAGCCCTACACTCCAATAGAGTAGTATCGGAATTGTTAATGGAGTTTCCGGTATATACCGTCTACGGTAGATTTTAATCAAAAATCCTAAAACGATGAGTGCCACGATAAAATCATCGAGCCGTATGTACACCCATGTCTGAACGACATCAAAGAGCGGAAGCTTTGGGTACAGAGGGATAAATACCAATAAAAAGAGGGTGGCAAATTCTTCCCAATTTTTTTTAAACCAAGCGAAAAGCTTCTGCATAGGTTTCCTTGAGATATTGGCTACCGGTAACAAGCCCAATGCACCAGGCAATTGCAGCCTTAGCCTTAAGCATGAGCAGAAGTATGCGAACCTTCCATGGAGCGTGGTGCTTGATATAAAAGTATTTGAGTCCTTTGTAAATATTGAGGACCGGTCCCTTCTTTTTGTTGGTAGAACTACCACTTCCCAAATGGATGATGACGCTCCGAGGATAAAAGAGCGTCTTGTATCCCTTTTTCCTTGCGCGATAGAGAAGGTCAATTTCTTCCATATACATGAATATTTTTTCGTCAAAAAGGAGATTGTCCATAAAAAGTTTTTTCGGCCCCATCAAGGCTGCGCCAGAGACCCAGTCAACCCTTCGCGTGCGACTCGGAGACCAACGGGTGAGCCCAAGACGGTCGCCTCGCACAAATAATGCAGCAAATATGACCGGCAACGAAAAAAACGGCCCGCAGGAGGTTTGTACGCTTCGGTCGAGATTAAGGAGTTTTGGTCCGACAAAATGTTTCGGGTGCTGTCGGGCAAAGGAAAGAAGTTTAGCGATGGCGTTATTGAGAACGATGGTGTCTGAATTTAGAAGGAATATGTAATCTCCCTTAGCTGCTTCCATGCCTTGGTTATTGCCCCTGCCAAAACCGACATTTTCTTTGTTAAGGATGGTCCGAATCACGGGATATTTCTTCTTTAGCATCTCCCGCGTGCCATCGGTTGATACATTGTCCACAATAATCAGTTCATAATCGACACGCGAATCTTTAAGACTTCTATAGACAGATGCAAGACAATCATCAAGAAGTTGTTTCGTATTAAAACTGACGATAACGATGGACAAATCCATGGTGAGGTTTATTGAAAAAGCTTCGCGAATTTAAGATTATATCGGAGATTTTTATTACGGTTACGAATGTATGTTGCCGGTACGCCACCAACTACTGTGTATGGAGCAACATCTTTAGTAACGACTGCACCAGAAGCGACAACTGCTCCTTTACCAATAGTCACTCCAGGTAATATGGTTACCCGTGTTCCGATGACAACATAATCTTCGATAGTTACGGGTGCACCCACTTCCTTAAAATCAGGATCGTCAATGTCATGTTGCATCGTATAAATCCTTACTTCTCCGGCAATTGAAACATTGTTGCCGATCTGAAGCGGTCTATTTCCGTAACCAAGTAAATCCTTAATGTAGCTCCCCACTTTATTCTCTCCTATCTTAAGTTCTCTATGGAAACGCCCGTCCAAAAATGCATCGTTACCGATAATAGTATTGTGACCTATGGTTACACCCGTGGGATTATTGAATCGAGCAAGCCAATGAATGGTTGAATCACGACCAATCTTGACACGAAAGAAGTATCGGTAGAGAAACAGTCGAATCGTATGGCTCGGAATAAGTCCAGTAAGCGTGCAAACAAAAATCCAGAAATCAATGAAAAATCTCATAAATACTTTCTCGTTTTAGCTACTTCTTCTAATACCTCTAGTGTCTGCCGAGCGGCCTTTTCCCACGAAAATTTTTTGATGTGAACTAACCCCTTATTCACTCTTTCAGATTCTTTTTGTGTTTCATGTTCATTGATAGCTTGCGTAAGGCCTTGCGCAATACTCCCAACGTCCTCTGGGTCAACATAAATTCCTGCTTCTCCTGCAATTTCCGGAAGACTTGAGACATTGCTTACCACAACCGGACACTTGTGTGCCATTGCCTCCAAAACTGGCAAACCAAATCCTTCGTACAGGCTCGGAAGCACCAGGCATATCGCCTCTTCATAAAGGCCAGCTAAATCTTCCTCAGGCACAAAATCAAGAAATTTTACTCTATCTTCTACCCCAAATCGCTTGGGAGCCTGTAAACTCTCTTCATACAGCCACCCCTTTTTGCCAACGATAACAAGCTTCATGTCCGCAAACTTTGGAAGAATTCGCGAGAATGCTTCAATGAGTCGCACATAATTCTTCCTCGGCTGAATCGTCCCAACCGAAAGAATGTAATGTGCCGGTATACCGTATTTTTCAAATACTTTTGAGTTTTGAGTTTTGACTTTTGCCATTGTAATTCCCGGGTATGTCACTACCACTCGGTCTTTGGGCACCCTGTATGCCTCAATTATAGCATTCTTGCTGAATTGACTTATGGTAAGTATCTTTTTGGCATGTTTGACCGAATATGCAGTCCCTCGTGTAAGTTGATGTAAGTCTTTTACTCGAAACATCTCTGGGTACCTTAAGTACGATGTATCCATAATGGCAATGACTCGAGGGCTTGTAATAAATCTCGGAATGTAATGCGTCGGCGAAAAAACAACATCCGCGTGAGGTGTATCTGTGTACAGTGTCAGCGGTAAACCAATAAAGGTCCAGAGTCTTTTCGGCTTTACCACTCGATACTTCCACCACGAAGTTTCCTTAGGCATGTCAGTAAGCGGCGCAGATGGAAGATATATGCGAAAGAAGTGTTTAGTCTTGAGTGCATAGATATTATGAAGAATCTCAAATGCATATCGGCCGATGCCAACTCTGTTAGCAACATTTGCTTCATACCCATCAATTGCAATGACCATACGTATTAAGGAAAACCCGGGTAAACCACGAACAACTGCTCATTTGGAATATGAAGGAATTCGTGTGCATCTCGCTTGGTCACTTCTGAGTCACAAAGAAATGCGCTACAGAGCTTAACAGCATGCTTAAGTCTTCTCTTTTGAGTCTCGACTATATTACGAAGGCCACCACCAAAACTTTCGGGGCTGCGCAAAATAGTTAAATCGTGAATCGTCGTAATCCCTTTTGCGTGAGCAAGCGGTGGCTGCGTCCAATCGCTGCTCCAAAAAACATCAAGCGAACCCGTGAACCATTCGACAGGCAGAATATGAAGTCGATTCCAAATGATATC
>CAYSOR010000008.1:5983-17374 GCA_964432705.1 uncultured Gammaproteobacteria bacterium | reverse complement strand
TCTCCGCGGCTTCTACTGTGGTTTTTTTGGACAAATGGAGAACCCTCGCAAGTTCAGTCTCGGGAATACGAAAACGGCCTTTGCCAATACGAACGCCTTTAATTCTCTTCTCCTTGAGGAAGGTATAAATGCTATTGGTACTGAAACCAAGTATGTCTGCGACTTGTTTGACGGTGTAGGTTTTGGGCATAGGCAGGAAAACACATCAGCGAATAACGAATATTTGCGAATATACGAATTCGTTTATTCGTACCGATTCGCTATTCGTTGATGGAAATTCACAGTTTTTCACAGTTTATCCAAGTGAATTTACAAGTTTATTATTATATGTGAAAGCCATATATTTACTGTAGAACAAATTTTCACAGTTTGTCAAGTCCCCTTTTAATCTTATCAAAATCTTGTCACATTAAGGATTTTTCCCCGCAATATAGCCTCAAAGTTATATTGTATTTCCATTTGACAAAAAGTATAAGATTGTGATATGAAAATAGTGGTATGATTTCTCTGTCATATACCGTCACTGCCCTTCTTCAAGACCACCTCAAAATTATTGAGACGTTACGCCGCTCCGTTTTATTAACTCCCATTTCCCCATATCGAGAGCTCAAGTTAATCTGGCAGGCTTCACTAGAGTATATTTACGGAACGTTGTCACTAAGCGGAGTAAAAGTAACAAAAAAGCACATAATCGAAATCCTCGCTTCTCCCAAAAAAAGACCAAGCCCGGATGAGTCGGCAATTATCACTACGAAACGTACGTTAGATTTCATAAGGCATGAGTGGATCGGAAATCCCAAAACGATCACTTCCGCAAGCGTTGAAGAGCTCGCGCTCCTGCTTTTCCCCAATGACCGCGCAAAGGTATTTCGCGCACTGGAAACGAAAAACCGGGATATTCAACAGATACTTTCCTACTTAGACGTCAAGCCGGAACACCCTGTAGTAATGGCGGCTATCATTCACTACGCTTTCGTTGCTGACCCTCTTCTACCGTGGGCGGGAGGAAGACTCGGAAGAGCTCTATGTAGCTTGGTTTTAGCAAAATACGGATTGAATCTGCGCGGTATGATCGCCCCAGAATCTGTCTTTGCTGAGAGCCCAGAAACCTACCAGCGCTCTTTAACTACCGCCACACGCGATGCAACAATTACCTCGTGGCTCGAGTACTATACCAAGATATTGATTACAGCTATGGAACGAACGGAAAATGAGGTCAAAAAAGCGACATCTGGTGTCTCCGGTAGGGAACTTTCTCAATTGTCTGAACGACTTTTTTCCCTTAATGACCGGCAAAGCAAAATTCTTTCTACTCTCGAAAATCCAACAACGACCATTACCAATCGCGTAGTACAAAAGCGCTTTAAGATTTCTCAAATAACTGCTTCGCGAGATCTCACGAAACTTGCCTCCCTCGGCCTCCTCTACCCTCATGGGCGCGGCCGATCGGTCTACTACACCCGCGTCTAAAAAACGACAATTACGCAGGTATACCCATCTTACTCAGATTTACAGCTTTCTTAAGCGAAAAAGCTGATTAGATGGGTATATACTGAAAAAATCAGGTGCAAACCTGAGTTTTTGTAGTATATTCTTCGAGAGAGGCTCCGCACCCTTCCGCCGGAATATATTCTTTGCCTTGAAAAATCTCATCGCGGAAATAGTCGTAGAACCCATCGTGCGTGTTTAGACGATAGTACCCGCCCAAACGTACTTTGTAAACTTAGGAGACATGTTTCTTCCGATAAGCAGGCGCTGTCGTATGCCGGCAATAGACGCAACGCGGGAAAGCCGGGACAAATCGTCGTCTGTCGGTGTTTCTTTCGCTTCAGCGGCGTACGTTCCATTCAAAATAAAATCTATTTCGTTTCCATTTTTCAGCGAATAGTACTGAAGTGAATATTGCCTTGCTAACTGATTAAAAAGCGTATTTTCAAATTGGGAACCGCCGGATAATTCTGCCAATGTATTTGCAAGACCCGTATCGCAAAAGTAAAGCTTTCTCGCCTTTACTATCTCTCTGTCAATATTTTTTGTATAGACTCCTACCGTATGGATGAGATATGTTTTTTCAAAAAATGAAACATAATTTGTTACTGTGGGACGGGATAAACCTGTAAGTCTCGAAAGTTTGGCGTATTTGATTTTATTTCCGACCCTTCCCGCCAAAAGTTTTGCCAGTGAGTATAAATTTCTTTCATCGGAAAAGTCGGCTAGAGTTCGGATATCAATGTTGACATACGATGACATAATATCCGCCAAAATATCCCGTTTATCTCTTTCCGAATCAGACAAGACTATTTGCGGAAAACCGCCAAAACGAACAAATTCCTGATAAAAAGAGGAGAGCCTGTTGTATTCCAGTGCATTGAAACTTCCATTCAACCAATCGATCTTCGAAAAAGGAACCTCTTTGAATGTTAAAAATTCACCAAAATCTAAAGGATACAATTCAAACACTTTTTTTCTTCCGGAAAGAGATTCTGAAAATAGATTTTTCAGGTAATAGGAGCTCGATCCTGTAATGATAAATTTTATTTGATGGTGATCGTACAAATATTTAATGGCACTTGGAGCCTCCGGTGCAAGTTGTATTTCATCAAGGACGACAATCATTGTCCTGTCGGCAGATAATCCCCGCGAGATAAATTCGTTGCGGATATATTCATAATTTTTTTGCTGAAAAATTTCTCGGTTATCCAATCTTTGAAGATCAAGGTACAAAGAGTTTTTATTCGGGATATCTGAAAGAATTTGTTTTACCAGCGTTGTTTTTCCTGTCCGCCTCATTCCGGTTAATACAGTGACAAAGGGTTTTTGTGCATGTGAAAGCAACTCAGGATAAATCTTTCTGGTGTAAAACATATGCAAACTACATATTACAAAAAGTAGTACTATTTGTCAAGTCTCATATCTAATTTTCTCCGCACCCACCCTCCGGCACATACTCTTTGCCTTCAACTCGCACGCATTTGTCACATACCACGCCGCGGAATCAGCAAAATCCTCCCAGCAAAATGATTCAGGCTTCCCGGCTCTTGCACATAACGGCTAAATAGTCTAATATAAAGACTGTAGGTAAGGTTAAACCTAACCTGCAGTCCAAATATATGGAAAAGGGCAATTATATCTCAACCATTTTACGCGCAAAGCAAACGGTATTTTCCGTCCGCGACATTATGCTTCTGTGGCAGGATACCAATGTGAACGCCGCTAAAGTGCGCATAAGCTACTACGCAAAACGCGGTGAGCTCTATCGAATTCGGAGGGGACTGTATGCCAAGGACAAGCAGTACAATAAACTGGAACTGGCTACTAAAATTTTTACACCAGCGTATGTCAGCTTTGAAACCGTTTTAGCCAAATCCGGCGTAGTGTTCCAGTATTACGATCAGATTTTTGCGGCCTCATACGTCACACGCGAAATTACCGCCGACGGACAAAAATACACCTATAAACGGATGAGGGATGCCATTTTGACCAATTCGTCTGGCGTTAACCATGCAGACAACTATGCGACTGCTTCTGCCGAACGAGCATTTTTAGACGTGTTGCATCACGCTTGCGACTATCACTTTGATAATTTATCCGGTCTCAACTGGGAAAAAGTGCATGAAATTCTGCCGATTTATGGCGGCAACAAACGCATGGAGAAAAAGGTTAAACAATATCAAAAATCAGTTCAAAACAACGAGCAATAAAATATATGTCGCTTAATCAAATAATTCACAAAAATATTCTCGTGAAGATTCTGAAAAAACTCTATACTGATCCTGCGATCGGACCAATTCTGGGATTCAAAGGAGGCTCTGCTGCCTATTTCTTTTATGATCTCAACCGTTTCTCGGTAGATTTGGATTTTGATTTACTTGATCCGCAAAAAAGGACCCAGGTTTTTGAGCGAGTCCGTGAAATGTTAGTTTCCTACGGCACGGTCAAAAAAGCCGACAGGAAACAGTTTAACATTTTCTACCTGCTTAGGTATGACGACAAGATAGAAGGTGCGCAAAACATCAAAGTCGAGATTAATCTGCGAGACTTTGGATCAAAGTACGAAGTCAGATCGTACCTGGGTATTTCCATGAAAGTTATGGTTGCGGAAGATATGTTCGCCCATAAATTAGTGGCTATGTTAGAACGCATTGGCAAGACAAATCGCGACATTTATGACGTGTGGTTCTTCTTGGATAAACATTGGCCAATTAATACCAAAATTATTGAGAGAAGGACAGGCTTACACTCAAAGGAATTTCTGCAAAACTGCATTCAGGCTTTAGAGAATTTAGCCGATCGGGGAATTCTCTCTGGCATGGGTGAACTTTTTGATGCAAAACAAAAGGCCTGGGTCAAACTCAAACTTCGGGAAGAGACAATCTTTCAGTTAAGATTACGGCTGGAAAGTTAGAAATGAAACGCTCTACATCGTAGGCGGATTAATTTTCCGGGCACCCGCCTTCGGGGAGATATTCTCGGCCCTCAAAAATCTCATCGCGGAAATAGTCGTAACGCTCCGGCGACTGCGTCGGCAAAATCTTACCCAATGAAACCCCAATAATTCTCTTTATGAATGAGCTGATAGGAAGCGTCGGGGTAGTAGGTAGCCCAGGTTCTAGGTATCTTTTTATATCTCGGCGACCATTTCATCTCGTACGCAGAAAGGTTACCGCGTGCTTCTTCTATCAAATCAATCTCCACCCCATCCCACGTTCGCCAAAAATGCAAATTGACAGATGCGCCGCGGTTGGCATGGTATTTCACCCGTTCAGAGATAAGGAAATTTTCCCACAAGGCCCCGATGTCAGTCCGTATGGTCAGCGGATTAAAATTATTCAAAAGTGCATTTCTGATTCCCATATCATAAAAGTAAATTTTATGAAGTTTCGACAACTCCTTGCGGCGATTGCGCGAAAATGGCCGTAATGAAAATACGATAAACGCCTGCTCCAATATCCGCACGTAACTACTCACGGTCTTTTTATCTATACCGAGTAAGCTCGCAAGTTCCGTAAAGGAAACTTCGTTACCGATCTGGATGGCCAACGCTTCGAGAAGTTTTTCCAATACCTCAGGATTTTTAATTTTCTGGTATTCCAAAACATCTTTATAGAGATAGTTTTTTGCAATTGTCCGGATGATGTCCTCGGCAATATGAGGCTTGAGGACGACTTCAGGATACATACCAAAAATGAGGGAGTGTTCAATATGCCGTTCTGCCTCTATCCGGGACCGGGTATCACGCACCTCCTCCATGGACAACGGGTACAACCGAAATTCCCATGCTCTGCCGGTGAGCGGCTCGGCAATGCGGTTGGAAAGTTCAAATGATGAAGATCCTGTTGCAATAATCTGCAATCTCGGAGTGCTGTCCACGAGCAACTTGATGGTTAACCCGATATTGCGTACGCGCTGCGCTTCATCGAGAACCACTACTTTCTTCGGTCCGATAGGTGCGAGAAGCTCGGTTGAGGTCTTATCGGTGAGTTTCCGGCGCACATCCGGCTCGTCGCAGTTTAGATACAGCGCATCCTTTCCGTACGGCCGGATAAGTTCATGAGCCAGGGTTGTTTTTCCAACCTGCCGCGGACCATAGATAATAATAGCCTTGCCCGAGAACAGCTTTGCCTCAATTTGATCCTGAATTTTCCTCTTAATAAGTTTCATTTGAGAGACTCTGTTCCCCTAACTTATACCTATTTAGGTGAATTGTCAACTCACTTCGGACACCCTCCCTCCGGCAGGTACTCCCGGCCCTCAAAAATCGTATCGCGGAAATAGTTGTAGCGCTGTGGTATACTTATAAATATCATGAATCTTCAAAGTGTTACTCAAATATTGACTGCGCAAAAGCGTCAACTGCAAATATTTGGTCTTCGGAGAATCGGCATTTTCGGATCTCTCGCCCGAGGGCAGGAGCAGGAATCAAGCGACATTGATCTTCTTTTAGACTTTGAACCGTCGCAAAAAACCTACAAAAACTTTTTCGCCGGCATCTCCTTCCTCGAACAACTATTTAACCGTCCGGTTGACGCAGTCACGCCTCAAGCATTAAGTCCGTACCTAAAGCCGCATATCGATAAAGACATAACCTATGTCCAAATCAGCAACTGAATACATCCGCCACATCATAGACGAAATCGTCTTTCTCTCCAAGGAGTCCGCATCTGTCTCCGAAGAACAATTTATGCACGACGAGGTCAGGCAACGCGCTTTTTCCAGAAGTTTAGAGATTATCGGCGAAGCTATAAAAAATATCCCGGATGAATATAAATCATCCCATACTGATATAGACTGGAAATCATTTGCAGGTCTGCGGGACAAGCTCATCCATCATTATTTCGGCGTCGATTATGCACTTGTCTGGGATGTGGTGAAAAACGAACTTCCGGATCTTAAAACCAAACTCCTCCCGCTTCTTAATCCATAACCTACAACCAAGCGTGTTTACTCCCCGCATCCTGCCTCCGGGATATACTCTTTTCCCTCAAACACCTCATCGCGGAAATAGTTGTAGCGTTCGGGCGACTTTTCTTTCAGCTCACACGCGCGGGTTACATACCATTCGGCAGAATCGGCAAAATCTTCCCCGCAATTCGTTTGGGCATAATCACTCACGGTAGGCAACCATGTAGAACGGTCGCTGTTGGCACAATGAGTTAAATCAACATAGTCTCTCGGTGCAAGTTGATAATTTTGTTGACCTTGAGATATGAGGTCGGTAAGCGTGGAAACCACTCTGCTATCCTCAATTATAGGTGGTAGTTGACCAACGTGGGTGAACGCCCAGTTATGAAAAAATTCATGTATAACTACTTGATTTACCGATTCTTGGAGAGAATACGATAAATCCGGCAGTACCATACCATGACGCAAATGAGCACACCCGCTAGCATCTCGTATTTTTAATTCAGCATTGTAATGTGCACATACACTGGGTGTATAGTCTTGACGAATATTAATATGCATCCCGTCAAATACACTATCTGGAAGAAAGGCAAGTGCTTTATATATCTGTTGGACGCCTTGATTATTATAACTATGTATATCAACGTGCTTACATGCCTCAATATCAGTCCAAACTCCCCCTTTGCATGCCAATAAACATGCACCATCTTCACGCATTGCAAACGTTTCATCATTGGCACACGTATTTCCTTTATTGGCGGCACACATACCTTTCACACACGATGAATCACTACAAACTGCGACAACATCACGCGGAGCTTCACTTGCAAGTGCATTCACTTTATAAACTGTTGGTTTACCTGCTGAATCTGTTCCGCAAATCAAATCAACGTAATTTTGTGCCGTCGGGTTGCACTTAAACGGTACAGCTGTTTGTGTCGTTATTCCATCTGCCATACATTGTTGCTCGCAAGGGGTGTCAATTGTTGACGGCAGACGCTCGCCTGGATTACAGCGAGGTCCTTCAGGGGTACAGTGAAAACCATTGGTAAGATTTAAACCGGGTCCGCAGATATTATTGGCGAGCAGTGTGGAGGGCAAAAAACAATCCGGCGTGTCAAACCATTTCGCACAGGTCGTCCCCTGGTCACACACATTGACGACCGTCGTATCCAGCATCACTGTCTTTCCGTCATCCGAGCAGTGAAGTTTGTCCCAATCGCTCCTGGGAATGCCCACCTTTGTACCGATTGTTCCATCGTCATTCACACACCCAGTTACCGGAATATAACTCCATTCACCAAAATCAGACAGCGCGTAATCCGGCAAGCTGCTACATTTTGGCAAGCCTTTGGTGTCTGTTTGATATCCAAGGCATTTACCGTTCTGACAGCCGCGTTCGTCACAAAGATTTGCTTCTCCATCAAAGATATCAATGATACCCAGCGGATCAATCTGCATTTTCCTTTGAATCTCAGCTGTTCCGTTAGTTGAACAAATAGAATCTGTATATCCTTCAATCCCACTGCAACAACCTGAATTCGCATTACATTGATATCCGGTCTTACACCCCTCACTACAGCTATTCCACCAACAACCGACTCCTATTTGAGACTGTAATTGAGACTGTAAAAATTCGTCAGCCGGCGGAAGATTGGTGTTCCCGCCAAAATTGAGAAAATTCCACCAATAGAATCTGGTTACACCTTCGCCCGTTGCCCAAGCAACAATGATGCTCCTCATAACTATCCACGGCGGCCTTTTCAGGACTTTCCACACCGCCCTCAAACACCCGCCGCTCCGGGTACTTCCTTCCGCCGCATAGACCGGTTTTACAAGTATATTTTCCACAATCGGACACTCCTTGTGTATATCTTCCAATTCAGCCAATATCTCAAAAACTTTGGCCCGAAGTGGTTGCGCCCCTTGCGGCTCTTCTGCAGGGACGGGTTTATATTCTCCCAAAATCTGCAAAAGGATGGGTTTGAGGGCTTCGAGGTCGCCTTGGTGCGACTTCAATTCTTCGATTCGTGTCGTTCCCATCCTAGCAAGATCGTTACTTCCTCGGCGCGAATAGGGATCGTACTCTCCTGCCAACACAATCCAATCGTGCTCTGTAGGACTGCCGCGATAATACGCCAAACGCTCTGCGATGGTAGCTTCCCACAGCTTTTCAGAAAGATCTCCGTAGTTTCGCGAAAAAGCGAGCTCATTTTCCGGATGAATATCTATGTCACCTGCTGTGCCGGCAACAAGAGAAAGATCTGCGGAAACAATAACAGGAATAACAGGAATTTCTTCTCCGTCAAAAGAAAAGTGGCCAGTCTGTCCGCGCAATGCTGTTTTTATTCCTTCTATCAAAGCGCCTGACACCTCGGTTGACTCGGGCAAATACACGTTAAAACTACTCCCACGGTCATGCAATACGCGTTGTGGAATTTTGTTTCCTAATTGTCGGGCTATTTCCTTTGAAATTGTCTCTAAAACATACGTAAGGAGCGCATTTCCGGCACCATATCCTTTTGTATCGTTTAATCGCTTGAGTCCCGAAACATCAATGCGCAGCGCTCTATAAAGCGTAGGTTGTTCTTTTTCTAAATGCGCTACAATGTCTAATCTGTCGTTGGACTCTTCGATATCAATGCCTTGTCCGCGTAAAAACCCAATCAAATTACTTAACACCGGATCAAAAAGCATCTCACTAAACAACTCCAATATGTTCTGTGCTTCCGAGGGATCGCTGTCTAAAAGAGGCAAAACGCTTGTTATAAGTGGTATCATCTCAGGATGAAATGTTCGTAATCGTTGAACGAGCACAGATCTTTGAATTTGATCTAGATCAGCAAAAGAAGCAGCCTCTTCTTTTCGTTCAACCGGCGAAGCTTCTGCTATGTGAACAGCTGCCTCTTTATAAACAATGGCTCCGTTTTCTTTATATAAACTTTTTACGCGGCTGGCAGCAGTCTGCACGCGAGCAATCACCGTATCAGTAATAGGCTCTTCCGTCAGAATACTAAATTCATCCCCGCCGGTTCGGACAATAATATAGTTTTCACCGAGTTCTTTCTCAATCGCATCAACTACGTCATACAAAAGATAATCCCCAACAATATTATTTGGCGACCCGCCGACATTATTAGCGCCGCGGATATTAGTAAAGTCGATATTCAAAACGTTAAATCGGTCGCTTCCGTCGGCTTTTTCCATTCGAAGCAGTCGGGGAAGAACAAACGAACGAAATACTGGAATAGGGGTACGATTACCATCGTATTGATCCCGAATTTCTGCCGTTATAACGGGATCCTGCGGTAAAATGGCGGAGGGTAAAATTTTCTGGAATCCCGGGTCAATGAGTCGGCGCTTGATGAAAGAAATAATTTTTTCAGCTCCGTCAAGCGTACGAACTGTATCAAGCTCAATCGAAAGGTTTTCAAGAACTTTACCGGTCATCACATCAACCGATGGCGGCGACCTACCTGTTGGATGAAACCCTTCAATGGCAGGCTGAGATTGCTGTGGTTGAAGTGATTGTTGATACGACGAAACGCCGCGCAAGCGATTGATTATTGTCACAAACGGTGCACGGATACCTTCATGAAGAACAGTTTTCAGATTTGCAACAAACGTTTTGCATCCGCTCCAGCCGGATAACGGGCTGCTGCCGGCTGCATACACAGGATGAATCAGCCGCATCGCGCCACCGGCTCCGCACAATTTCTCCGGATTCACCGTTTGATCAATAGCTCTATCAACGGGAGCAAACAGAGAACGTTTGGTTACCCGGACAAGAGCAGTGCCGTTTTTCAGTTCTACTTGAACGTTGTTAAACGGATTTAACACCACACCCGCCATATACCGAAGTGATTTATCAACATTCCGCAGGGCGCTATACCAAAATTGTACAAATCGAAACGGAATACTTGGCGGGTTTGCTGGTACACCCCACACTCCCCGTTCCCGTAATGGAATATTCTCAATAGCTCGAGCAGTTCTCTGAATGCGCATCTGGGCTTTTTCCCAATCTCTTTGGTATTGCTGCAGTTGATTTCTAGCAGTCAGGGCAAGAAGTTGAAATCTTCCCACTGGCATCGGTTTTGGATGTACTTTTGCACCAACAGTCGTTGGTGCTTGTTCCGGATGTTCGGTAATAGTAGGAAGTATTTCAAAAATAATTTCATTCACGGCATGTGCAATTTTCGCATCACCGGATTGAATCGGATGAATACCATCAGCACCAATATCCTCGTTAAGTACAAAACCTACCGATTCCGGGTCTACTGCGATAATCGGAGAAGTTTCTGTATTCATTGTTATTGCCACTTCAGAAAGCATCGCATTAAACTCAGCAACAACTTCTGAATCAACAAACTCATACGCCAGTGCGTTCATCGGAGGTACAGGATTAAGAATGATGCGTATGTTTGGATTTTTTTCACGGAAAAATGTGATTATCTTGATGAAATTATCCCGTGAATCAGAAATTTCACGAGCCGAAGCCATATCATTTGTTCCCAACTGGATAACAAGAACATCCGGAATATTGTTTTCATCCAAAACAACTGGTGTTGGAGGGCGATTTTCCATGTTGTTCCAAAGACCATCCCCATCAGTATTTAATAGATCCCGCACAACATGTCTTGTGGTAAATCCTCCATGTCCCTCAGTAAGAACTCCAGCATTCCCTGCTCCTCCAGATGATTGACTGCCGACAAATTCAACATCCCATCCTTTTTCCTCAAGTGCGTCACGGATATCTATTGGAATATACCCGCCGGATATCAGGCTATCTCCAAGCAGCATAACGCGCACTGGGCGACCAACAACCAATAACTGGGGAACAATAGTCGGAGTCACTTCTTCAACAGGTGTAATTGGAGTTGGTTCAACGAATGGTATGGCAAAAACAACAGTTTCTCTGCTTTCTCTCGTAATCTGGCTCACCACATTTCTTACTGATTTATAATACTGTATTGCCTGTTCCCAATTCCC
>CAYSOR010000008.1:0-5973 GCA_964432705.1 uncultured Gammaproteobacteria bacterium | reverse complement strand
GGCATATAGTATCCAACTGAAGCGGTATTTCCTTCAGCTACATGCGCTTGAGCACTCCAAAACACCGGGTACGGAGTAATAGAAACATCTGCTATTTTTGCTGCAAATACCTTGAGATTCCATGAAGTTGCGCGTAAAGACTCCTCAGTGGCGAAATAATGTATTTTTGGGTGTGCTAAATCATCATTAATTGCCTGTTGATGTGCTATCCGCTGAGGCGTAGTAAACCGATCGCTTTGAAGAAATAATAATCTTTGAGCCATGATCTCAAGGGTGTTTTCCCCGCCTCGAGCGCCGGTTAAGTCCAAAAGAGATACAAGTCTCCCGCCATTTGCCTGAGTCGATTCAAAAAAATCAGCCACGGTCGCGATTTTTCCGTTGATATCCGGATCAAGAATGAGCTGTTTCAGAACTGCCCCTATGACTTGCCCTCCCCTCATGTTGCGATGAAATTCACCTTGACCTACAATTTTACGAAGAGAAACGTATCGTACGAGATCTAATCCATGAAGCGTCTGTTCTCCTTTTAAAAATTCAACTTTCCCACTATCTCGGATCATATCTTCAGGAACAGTAATGGTAATTCCATCAGGAAATACTGCGTCAATGACCACGGCAAGATATACCCTATCTGTAACAAATGGCGCATCCATCGTATGTCCGTAAATCCATTCAAGCCTATCCCTTGCGCCTTCTAATGGATTCTCAGCGTTGTCATTCAGAATTCCATTCATAAACGACCCATCAGCAAGATACACTGCACGGGTTGAATTGATAATGTCTATTTGACCGGATTGTGTATTGATAAAAATAATATAGGTTACATCATTCCTTTTCCATTTCAACGACTCAGCAATCTTTTCGGGGGTATCAAGTGGATTTCCGTTGGCATCAACTAAATTATCATCTGTCACTAACAGCGGGATTGAAACAACTGGGTCTTCAAGCACCTGACGCTTCTCTTCCTCAGTCAGTTGATTTGCGCTCTTTCCGGTAACGCGTATCCAAAATTGATCCCCTTCTGCCTCTGCACGCGCTCTTCTGTCATTCACAATCCGTTCATACAGCGGCCGATAGACGAATGATTCCACATTTGGAGCAGCGAGGTACTCCTGATACAGTGCATCAACTGCCTCCGGCGTTGCTGTTTCAGAATAGGTAACCTGAGTATCGGTCGGCAACATTTGTTCTATGGAAAATAAAACCGGTGCGTCTGTTTGAAATACCACAGCAGGCGGTGACATCGCAACACGTACAGCCCCGTACAAAGACGCGACAGCGGGAACATGGGTTGCAACAATTCCAGTTAGTACTGTCAATGATGTAAGAACCGTACCTGCAATTGCACCTATTCTCCTACGAATAAGATACGGTACGGAAACAGGTTGTTCCAGTTGTTCATCCTTTGCAAGCGCTTTTGTTTCTTTTCTAATACTTTGGAATCCATACATCTTCGGAGAATCCAATAGTACGCTTATCCATCGGGTTTTTCTTGACGGATCCCGTGATTTAAATTCCAATTGATATCTTCCTGGTGTCTCAACAATGCGGGCAAGCATATCAAAATTGCTTTCCTTTGACCGCACCGTTGTTGTAGGAATCTTTGGATATCTGGTTCCGGTCCGAAGATTCACCCAGCCTTTGTCAACGCCAATACTTCGGGATTCACTTGCAATTGTGACGCGGAATGATGGACTTTTTGTATTCTTTTCCGGCGAAATGGTAAGAAGAGGAAAATCATTCAGTAGCCACAATGCCTGCCTGATATACTGTTCGTCAAATTCTTTTGCATAATTTTGTTGTGCATACGTGCGCAACTGCCTGTACACGCCCTGCAGCGCTTCTTTATAAATCGTGTCATTGCCTTTCAATGTGATGGGAAGCCTGCTTCGAAGTGCTTTTGTATTTGTTCGGAGACGCTGAATGGTGGTTGCAAGTTCAGTTAACGCGGTTTTTGTTGTGTATCGGAAAATACTTTTTCCGAGGATATCAAGTGTTTCTGAAGAGACAAAAAAAGACGAATTGAAATAGGCATCGGGAATGTGTTCCTTTACCCGCGCCCATTCGACGTAATTTCTGTCAGTTTCCCTACTTTTCCGGGCTGCTTCTTCTATGACCGCTATCAACCCTTTCTCTTGTCCGTTTCCGTCAAGAATGCGTTGGATAGTTTCTGTCACATCAGCTGCTTGCGTACGTGCAAAAGTTGTTATCGTTTGTCTATCTATCTCGATATCTTCTTGATCCAATAGGAAAGCCCGCAATTGTGCATCAATGACGAGAGTAACAAGTTTTTGAAGTTCAGCGCGCCCTTTTTCCGTACGAATGTCGCCTTTTACTAAAAAAATCATTTTTGCAAGAGAAGTACGTATGTTTTGCTGCAGCGAAACGTCTTGAAATATCTGCGCAATGGGCGTTGATGAAGCGGGCGGCAGGGTTTTTAGAATATTTGCTGAAACCGTTTTCCAGATGCCTTCAAGAAGCGCTGTATTGCCTACTAATTGATATTTTAGTGTGCTTGGCTGATTTCCTATAAGCGTTCCAATAATAATTGTGTATACCTCTTCCATTTGAACTGGTTTTCCGAAAGAAAGAAGCGTAACAAGTGATTTTATTGCCACTGCATCTTGTCCTGCGTCTGCACCGGTATTAACAAGTGCTCCGATAGTCCGTCTCACCGGATCCACAAGCCGGGGTGTCCAATCTTTTGTACTCGGAATGGAGCCCATGAGAATTTGCACAACCTGAAGGAGTGCTTCTGCCTCGGTTCGTAGATTGGTGTCTTCAATATTGGTAAGGGATAAAATCTCTGTAACCGGAAATTCTTGTGTTTGTAGATAATTCCGCATCGCCGTAAAACTATCAACTGGTTTTTCATCAAATCGTTGTGTCAAAAGCCAGGAATACAACGCCTGCGGCAGTGTGTTTCGAATAGCAAACGGAGTTGTATCATCCGGCAGTAATCCAAAGATATATCGTTCGAAAAAGGCAACCGGTATTTCTCCGGTTGGAGAAAAATATCCGCCTGCTGTATCACCTTTAAACGCAGCACTAGAAAACCACGTTTCATTTAATTGCTTCAAAAGCGCTGCTCCTTGTTCCGTTATGGTTGTTGTATGGCTTGTCTCTGGAGCTACTAACGTATTTGTGAGTACTCCATTCCCCACTTCTTGCCATAAAGCGGGATAGGTCACGCCATCAACTCCCATTCCACCTTTTTGGAGAAGAATATACACTCCGGTCGTTATTCCGTCTGCAAATGTTATGGTAATTCGATCCAACGGTTGCAGTTTTTCTGCGATGTTCTGAACTGATGTAGGTTTCACTGCTGCTATTGCTCTTCCCCCGCCAGCAGCTACTACGTCTAGCTGTACTTGCCCATCTATTTCCCGTAATTCTTTTGCTGCAAAACGGGGAAGTGAACCGGGAACGCTCGTAAGAGTAAATCCTTTTTGTTTTTCCGTTCCATCAAAAAGCGTCCTTTTTAAGATCTCATCCCGCAACTCTTGAACAGTGAAAAGACTTTTTTGTGGAACGAATTGGGAAAGAAATGCGATGAACTGTCCTGCACCAGCGGTATACGTACGCTGAAGTTCAGTTCCTTGCGCAACTACATGGAGAAACGTGTCATTGAGTACAGTTTTCTTTGTAACACTCCCCGGTTTTATTGCTGTTTTTGATTTTGACGAAGTTGCTAGCCGAGCCTTTGGTTCTTCTGTTTTTAATGTAGATTTTACTTCAGTAAATAAATTGGCAGCAAGCGAACGGGAAAACGCAATGAACTTCTGATCTGTTATTCCCGCTTGATTAACCAATATATCATGATGGCGCGTAAATGGCTGTTGCAGAATGAATTTTGCCATCTCGGCATTGGCAGTAGTCACTGTTGTTTGGTGGTCAGCAAGAAGCGTTCCCTGCAGTTGTTGTACAAACGTTGCAATAATGGCATCTCTCTGACTCTTATCCATCTTTCCAAATGCATCATCCACATACCCCGCCACCCGCACATCAAGCGTATCAAGAATTGGTGCTGATGGTGGTTGAGCGACAACACCAAATGGAAAATGGAATAGTGGATCGGTTGTATAGATTGTTATGATCTCTGCATTCGTCATGGACGATCCATCTTCTGTTGCTTGTAACCACTTGGCACGATCTGCCATATGTCTTTTTATGTCATAAAACTTATCCAGGTCTATATGCCATTCGAGGGCAAAATATCGTAAAACCAAAAATGCAGTAAGCCGCTCTTCATTCGTATGGAATGATGAAATTGCGGTTGTAAAGTTAGATTTTCCATCAACAATCACCGATTTAAATTGAGTCATAACTGAAGTAATGGCGTCTGTATAGGAAGCTGCTTCTTGTGGTGTTGTCATAGCCGCCACGCGGCGGAGTTCAGAACTATCTATTTGTCCTGCAAGTTGCCGCATTGCAGGGAGTGCGAGAGCAAACAATTTTTGTTCAAGAAAAATATCACTAGGTGCGCGTTGACGTAGACTATCATAGCTATTACTCCGAATACTACGAAACAATGAGTGAACCGTTTTTACCTCCTGATACATTTGAGTATCAAATTCAGAAAGAATCTGTCTTACATCCGTCTCTGTTGTGGATAACAAACCTTTTTGAAC
This sequence comes from uncultured Gammaproteobacteria bacterium, assembly GCA_964432705.1. Taxonomy (GTDB): domain Bacteria; phylum Patescibacteriota; class Microgenomatia; order UBA10105; family UBA927; genus 01-FULL-43-11b. The sequence continues at coordinate 1,342 of CAYSOR010000008.1, read as the reverse complement.
AGGAAGCTGAGAAATTTTTTGCAGTAGCCCACGTACCCACGTTTCGATTGTTTTCACAAGCTGGTTAAATTCTGATTGGGTAATTCCGCGGGAGCCTGGCTGAAGATTGTTTTTTTGAAGAACTGCAGTAATTTTTGTTTCATCCGCCCCTGATCCTTCTTTTTCCAGCGCTTCCAAAGCTTTCTGTGTATCGGTAATATTTTCTAATACTGATTTTGGCTCACTCACACTGATCACTTTGATAAAGATCGGGAGTCGGGCGAGAAAATCCTGTGAATTATCTTTTATATTTCCAAGAGAATCTTGGACAGCCTTCCTAACTCCTTTTTGTGCAAGATTATCTGATATTGTTTTCAAAAAAGCCTGTACCTTAGGCTTTTTCAAAATATCATCCATTTTCAGCGTTATATCAATTTCTGGTGCAACCCCTGGAGCAAGAGTAAAAATCACTTGTTTAATCTGCGCTTGCTGCAGCTTTGTCGCCTTCGGCGCAATCGCTTGAACAATGGTATTCAAAAACGTTTGTGGTGGCACAGTTACTGTCAATAGTCCAAACGGCACTTGCTTCGGAGCTTCTTTTTGACCGGGTAACTGTCCTGCTCTATATAATTCAATTTGTTTATCAACCAAAGCGAGTAGTGGCTTGTATCTCTCTATTGCTACTTGTTGTTCTTTTCGACGAGTAATATCATCTTGTAGTGCTACGAAAAAATTAGAATCAACTGGGGTTGGTAAACTATCAATTACCAATTGCACTTCTTCATCTGGAAGATTAATAAACACATCAGTAAAAAATGCTGTTACTCTCTGGCCTTTTAATGGTTCAAGTTCTGCAAGATTAAAATGTTTCTCCCAAAAATCTCCGTAAAGACTCATAAGAAGCGTATATTGCTCACCAACAAGTGCCGCCTGTATTTTCGCTTCTTTGGCTTGTATAAGAAGCGCATCTGTTATACCGTGTTTTTCAAATACCGCAGTAATTTGAGGTAGTAGTACTTCCTGCGAAGTACCGACAATAAATGCGTCAATGATCGCGCTTTCCGGTCCGAAAATTTCGCTGATTGCCGCCGCGTATTGTTTTTTGTACGATGCTTTTGCCTGTCTAAGTGCTGTAGCTTGAAGTCTCGCTGCTTCCTGACGCAACACTGCTTCTTCTGAAACAATTGGCAATTCAGCAATGGGAGCAAATAGCACTGATGTTTTTCTCGTTTGTTCTTGAAACGCCGTTACCCAGTCCGGCATTTCTTCCGGTTGTTTTTCCCCTAATGCGGTTGTAATCGCAGCATTATAAATTTGATCAATCAGCGTATTGGGAACGAATGACGTGTCCAATTCTGTTATT
>CAYSOR010000007.1:0-20795 GCA_964432705.1 uncultured Gammaproteobacteria bacterium | reverse complement strand
TTAGACTGCGCTCGATTAGCTGAAAAATGGGGCACCCTATAAAAATGCTCAAAATGAACGACCTCTCAAATTTTTGGTGTACTCTTATGAATACTTCTCTACATTGATATTAGCAAATCCAGCAACGTTATGATACATTGTTGTTCGATGTTTCGATATATCATCTTCTAGGATTTCCCTTTGAGATCTCGGTACATGCAGGTATTGATGTTAATTCCATGGACAATCAAGATGCCATCGGCTTTCCAGCATCCCTAGCATGGTTGTTCCGTGCTCATGTCGTCGAACGAAATAGAAGTTACGTGATAAAGCCTTCCACGAGCGAAGGTTAAATCAGAATTCATTGGGCGGTTATCATGTCACCAAAAACCTCCAACACTTTTCCCGCCGAGAGGGATTCAAGGTTGAGGTATCACATAATTGAGAAACTCGGGAATCGATTTATCTTTGATGATTATTTTACCAGAGTCGCTCTCATTCCCCATGGTATAGCGACAAAACACATCTTATCAACGCTGGTTAAATCTCCTGACGAATGGGACAGATTACTACCGAAATCAACCGCGCCCATCCACAAGGAGAGTATTAATTCAACTCCTTTACCGATATTCGCAAGTCTCACGCTGTGCATTTCAAATACGTGCAATCTAGATTGCGTCTATTGTTGGACAAAGGAGCGCTTCAATAAATCGAGGAATCGCGGTTTAATGAGCGAAGACATGGCAAAAGAGGCGGTTGACTATTATATAAACGGGCTTTGCGCCACCAAGAAAGCGTTAATCAGTTTTACGGGAGGCGAACCCTTTCTAAACTGGGAAATTATTGAGACGGTTGTTCTATACGCCAGGAAAATTGCACGAAGAAAGGGTATTAAGGTATCATTTGAAACAAATACCAACGGCACGCACTTTACTCCATCAGTTGTTGGATTCCTTAAAAAATTTAAATTCAAGGTGGAAGTCTCTATTGATGCAGATACACAAAAAGTCCACGACGGCCTGCGCCCCTCTCTTGGTGGCCGCGGGTCATTCAAGATAATCATGGATGCTATTAAAAAGTACCCTGATCTTTTAAAGATATGTATTCCGTGCATTACGATAACACGGCACAATACACACATTTTTAGCTATGTTAAATATTTCCATGCGCTTGGTTTTAAGGCCGTAGACTTTAATATTGTCTTATCACGGGACAAAACAATAGCTATCGAACCGAAGCAGCTTAAGAATATTGATAAAGAATTTGAGAAATTGCTCCAATGGAACCTGCGACAAATGAAAAGAAATGGTCGTATTTCTGACCTTGGATTTGCTGGACGGATCGCCAGCTTGCGCCGCGGGATAAGAATTGAATGTTGTTTTGGAGGTTACAGACACCTTTGTATCACCCATGATGGCAATATCTACCCATGCGTCCATTACAGGTATGATCCTCATTTCCATATAGGATCCATCTCCAAAGGAATCGACCATGATCTCCAATCAAGATCACTTGCCACACTCCAGAAGCCTTGGGCAACGAGTAGAAACTACGCTTGGGCGGGATATAATGTTGAAGGTTGTCCTTACTTTTACGACCACTTCTATAAAAATGATCCGAGTGGTAAAAAGGTCTGGTATAGTATCAGACAGTCCCAACTTGAAAATGCCATAGCGCTCTATTATGAGATTCAAAAACGTTTTGGGTTTTAATTGGTTGCTTGCAGTTTCCGACTCCATTGCCTCTCTTGTTCCTAATTTTGGTGTACTTATGGGAGTGAGAATGATATAGGTTGTTTCGCATTTTGAGAATATCTTGGTCTGAATAGGCTGCGTTTTATACTAATAATTACAATAGGTTATTTCAAACTCCCGCTTCTGTCATTTGGCACAAAAAATGCATACCAAGTTGATGTTTACTAACCAACAACAAGGAGGAACAAATGCCTACACCGAGAAAAGCAATTCAAAAGCCGGTAATTGCAAAAGCAGGGGTGTCTGTAGCAAAGCCAGCGATGGCTAATGTTGGCGTCAGAACTGGAGCGGCTCAAGTAGGCGCAAAGCTTGATGCGGTGAAAAATATCGGGAAAAATGCCGCGATGAATAAAAAGATGCAAGCGGCTTCATTTTGGTGCTCCGGCGGCAGATAGTGTAAATTGTAGCATTTGCCGTTGTGCCACAATCTGGCGAATGTCCGACTTCGAGATGTGGTTGTCAGGTCAGGTGTAGCTCAGTCTTTTTTCCTCCGTGACGAGGGTGATGTCGTTAGATATTTGACGGGGCGGCCGCGCCATTACTGGCCAACGGCACCCCGTCGTTTTTTGATGCGAATAGTGCTGCATCATGAATCATGCGAATGCGCTTATGGCACCGATGTTCTTTCTGCGTCTTCAGGTTTGGCAGTCATCTTTTCCGCGTCTAAAACCAGCTCAAGAACATATGCATCTCTACCTTCTGAAAGTTCACGATGAAACTTACTCCCACAAAGCGGAACAATCATTATCACGCCATTCACGAAGCAGCCCATGCGATCCTGTGCTACATGGAATTAGGAATCGTTCCTGATTCTATCAGGATATCAGACACCGGTGGACGATCCGATTTCAGTTCATCGATATCGATACCCCCGAAGTCGTATCTTATGATTACAGTATCGGGAGCTATTGGCACCAGATTGTTTGGATATAACAATCCATCAATAAGCGAGTTGGCCTTCAATCCTAAACGCAATAGTGACAAGGATTGGGGATGGCTAAAATGTGATTACGAACAGGCAATAGAGCGATATAAAAGGGAAGAGGATCTTTGCCATGCACTACGGAAAATAGAAACGATGGTTCAAAAAAAACTAAAACTAAAATGGAAAAAACTGATTGAACTAACTGAAACCTTAACAACTGAGCGCGAATTAAATAAAAAACAAATTCTGAAAATAGTCAAAACAGCATAACCCCGCCTGTCAGCTCCCATCACTATGCCCACTTCTCTGGGGCATAAAGAATCTCAACTGAAGACTGGACATCCTCAAGAAAAACATCGTACACACACTCTAAATAACGATAATAACAAATGAACGAATGGCCAACCGCAGCCTAGCAATGCGGCATTGAGTCAGTCAAACATGATCCGCTATCTTTTTCCCGATCAGGTTTTTGAAGAGAATGCCAAGCTGCAGTTTCCAAAAGGATCTGCCTTCCCTGCGCACCTCGTATTAGATCGTACAGTAACGAGGGCGAAATTGAAACGTTCTAACGACATTATTATTCATTGGGAAGGGGACGGAGGCCTTGTTGCAGAGAGCACGCTGGCGAGAGGTAAGACTCGAATTTCTCCTGAAATACTGTACACCTTGAGCTGCTTTAATCACTATTGTTTCCCTGATCAGATTTTTGAGCGGAACATCAAGCCACAGTTTCCAAAAATGAGCAGAGCAGTTTGGAACGCGGCGATCCTCCAATTGAGATACGCGGGTTTTCTGATTTCAGAAACCGATAAAGAGGGCGAGATCTTCATGGCCCAAAAGGTCTTTGGTCAGGTTCTCGCGCAACATCAAATGTTGAGCGACAGGGTCCGCACACTAGCGTATCAAAAAGCGATCTCTCATGAAATTGGGCGGGGTGACGTCGTGCTTGATCTGGGCAGTGGCATTGGCATTTTGGCATTGTTCGCAGTTGCTGCGGGGGCAAAAAAAGTGTTCGCGATCGAAGAAACGGTATCTATCGATGTGGCAAAAAAGATGGCCGCTGCAAACAAGGCGGCTCAAAAAATAATGTTTATTTCGTGCAATTCAAAAAATGCCGAACTTCCCGAAAAGGTAGATGTCATAGTTTCCGAGCTTTTTGGATCTGACCCTTTCAAAGAAAAAATCCTCGAATACACCATTGATGCCCGGAACCGGTTCCTTAAGCCCGGGGGCATAATGATTCCGGCAAAATTTGAGATATATGCCATCTGCATGCAGGCAAACTCTCTCCTCAATGTGCTTGAAAAATCAATCCGGCAATCCCGCAGTTTTCATAAGAAGTACGGGTTGAATTTCACCCCCTACGTGCGGTGCCTTGAATCAATCCCCACCTATCGAAGAAGCTTTGATGTGCAGCTGGTAAAACCAACCATGCTCTCTGCCCCAAACCTCATGTCTACTCTTGATATGAGTTCCATTGAGCATCCGGCTTTTTGTACAAAGAAAATCATCAAAATGAAAAAAGGTGGTCGATGCAATGCCGTTTGTATTTTCTTTGAAGCCACCCTTTCTAAAAATAATGTCCTGAGCACATCACCCCTAAAACCGAAAACGCACTGGGGCAATTTAGTCGTTTATTTAAAAAAACCAATCAACGTCAAAAAAAATTCAGAAGTTCTCCTTGAGACTTCATACAATCAGAAGAGCCAAATCGAACTGGCGATTACGGAAGTTAAGGCCTGAGATATGCGTAACATAGAAACGATTATTCTGATTAGCCACATCGTCTTGAAGGACCGAGCCTTGCCTAATGTCGGACTTGCATCCATAGCCTCTTACTGCAAAGCAACCGGCTACAACGTTGATCTGATTGATAGCAATTACACAGATGAAAACTACTATGATGCACTCAAGAATCATGAACCCACGCTGGTGGGCATCACGTGCGAGGCAGTCAATCTGCCCGAGGCCCTTAAGATTGCCCGGCGTGCAAAGAAATGCGGCCATATAACCGTTTTGGGTGGCATTCATGTTACCCTCATTATGGGCGACATTCTCCAGTATGATGATGTTGACTACGGTATTTACGGCGATGGCGAGGTCCCGCTGGTTAAACTGGCAGAGGCATTGAATGGAAATGGATCGCTCGTGGATGTTCCACGCCTCATGTATCGAACGGGTAGGTCGCGCAAGGTCAATGCGCCCGGCGCTGATCTTCATTTGGACGCGCTGCCGTTGCCAGACTATACAATGGCAGGCATCAAAGACATTTTTTGTTATCCAATAGCTACAAGCCGCGGATGCTCATATAAATGCAGTTATTGTTCTGTGGGCAATTTTCCTCATGGAACATGGAAAAAACGTTCCCCTGAAAATGTAGTGGCCGAGCTTGTTCTGGCAAAAAAACTGTATAAACCCAAGAGGTGGATGGTGGTGGACGAGAACTTCAGTCACGACACGGCTCGGATTGAAGAAATGTGCAAACTCGTCATTAAAAAAAAGATCGGATTGCCATGGACGATATTGGAAGGGGTGCGGGCCGACAAGGTAAACAGGCATTTGCTTACGCTGCTTAAAAAAGCCGGCTGCCGCAGCGTTAACTACGGGATTGAGAGTGCCGACGCCTCAGTCTTCAACAGGGTCAATAAGGGCGAACAATTTGATGTGATAGAGCGCGCCATCGATCTTGCACACGAGCTTGATTTTACTGTGTTGGGTTATTTTATTCTCGGCCTGCCGGGGGCCACATTCGAAAGCGATATGAAATCATTTGAATACAGCAAGGCTCGTCTAGATCAGGCTGTTTTTTGGATGGCAATTCCCTACTATGGCACCCCTTTTCATAGATGGGTTACTAAAAAATACAAGCTTCTCAGAGAACCGATCGGAAAAAATGTGATCAATGGCACGCACACACAGCCATTTTTTGAGCCCGAGAATTATCCCATTAAAGATCTAAAATGGGTGCACACTATCGCTTATCGTTATTGGAATAGGAAAAAGCTTGAATGGTTTCGCACGATGACAAAGGGGCAAAGCTACATTACCACGTTATGATGCGCCGGCGAGGGCTCAAGACATCGGCTACACTTTTTTATCGCGAAAAGATCGCTACATGAAAAAAAACTCTCGGGAACATCTTTCCGTACCCTCCTATGTAATTTTGTATCTGACTCACAAGTGTAATTTCCGATGCCAATACTGCGGTGTTTCCGCGCTTCCAAGCAAAGGAAAACTACTTTCTATTACAGACATAAAGAATATTTTCGACCAATGCCAGAAGCTCCACATTCCGCATCTTTTGCTTACCGGCGGCGAGCCTTTACTGCGCCGCGACATATCGGACATTCTGCGCCTGCTTAAAAAGTATACGTTTCAGGTTCGCATCAATACGAACGGCACGTGCATCACCGAGGATATCGCCGATCAAATAAAGGAGGCGCGCGTCAGCCGTGTAGATGTAAGCCTCGATGGACCCAAGCGTATACACGAATCCCTGTGCCAAAGTAAAAATAGTTACAACCGTGTCGTAGCCGGAATAGAAAGACTAAAAAGGAGAAAGATCTTTGTAGGCCTCAATTTCGTTCCAACCGCTTTAAATCTTAAGCATTTTTATACCACACTAGAGGTTGCGCGAGATCTTCGTGTAGATGTGGTTAGAGTGATGCTGCTTTCACAAGCCCTTATTAAAACAAAACGAATTAACGATTTGTTAATTAGTTATGATGAATGGAAAGCCTTTTTCAACGAGTTAACATTGCGGAAAGTAGAGAGGAACCTTCCCTTTAGTGACATCGTTCTCTGTTCGTGTGATTGTGATTTTTGTCACTGGCTTTTCTTTGATCCGCTTCCCATCAATGCAAGAAAACGATTGCTGAAAAAAGCTTGGGGCATAGATCTAGACCATCCTGCCGATTCAGGAGGAAGTCTTCATTGTAATGCGGGAATTCGTCAGATCGCCATTAACGCATATGGTGATGTCTACCCTTGTGATCAAATGTACAAAATTCGATCACTCAAGTGCGGCAACATACGAAGACAATCGTTATTCAGAATTTGGCATGACGCGAAGCCACTCAAATACCTGCGCGGTATAACACGTGGCGATCTGAGTGGGCCTTGCGGAGAGTGTGTGAGCAAGACCTGTTCGGGACCTTGCAGGGGAGAAGCGTACAATCTAACGGATAATTTGTGGTCATCCGATTTGAATTGTCCCAGGGTCAAAAAGAAACATGGAGAAAACTGCTGTAATGCCTCGCTCCGCGATCAACTATCGCATTACTGAAAGCAGTCTATTTTTTCGAAAACGCCTCATACATGTAGGCATTCGCCGCTATCCCCCGGTGAAAATTCTTAAGATTCATTTTTTCATCTGACGCGTGGATGCAATCATCAGGGAGCCCGAAACCCATGAATACAACTGCTGCTTTGAGTGTTTTCACGAACACGGCTGTGATCGGGATAAACGACGCACTATCGCGCACGAAAGCTGGGCGCATACCGAAGGCCTTCTCAAGCGCCGTTGCCGCCGATTTAATATAAAAGTTATCAATCGACACAAGGGTCGGGTCGCCGCCGCGATGATACCGCGCCTCGACCGTCACACCCGGCGGACAGACATCCTTCACATACATTTCTACAAGATTCTTGATGTTGATCGAATCCTGATTCCCCACCAACCGGCAACTCACCTTGAAACCGCCGTGGGTCGCAATCACCGTCTTCGCACCCTCACCAGAATAACCGCCCCACACGCCGTGTACATCAAGCGAGGGACGTCCCCAGTTGCGCTCGAGTGTCGTATAGCCCTTCTCGCCCCAGAGCGCGGCGAGTCCCAGCTCACTTGTGAGATCCTCGTCGGAATCGCTGATGACCGCAAACGTCTTCTTCTCCGCTGCGGTGAGCGGCACAACGTCGTCGTAGAAATGCGGCACCAGCACTACACCGTTGTCGTCCTGCAGCTGCGCGATGATCTTCGCCATTGCATTCAAGGGATTTTGCACCGTGCCGCCGTACATGCCCGAATGCAAATCACGATTCGGACCCTTCACAATGAACTCCATGTAGCAAATCCCTCTGAGCCCATAGATGATCGTCGGGATTTTTTCGGAGCACCAACTCGTATCGGAGATCGTCACGACATCGCATGCCAAAAGATCCGCGTTCTGCTCGACAAAGGGCACAGAGTATTCACTCCCCATCTCTTCCTCACCCTCGATGAAGAACTTGACGTTAACCGGCAACTGTCCCGTCTCGCGCAGGAAACCCTCGAGCGCAAAGACATGCGTTAGGAGTTGCCCCTTATCGTCTGAGGCACCGCGCCCATAGATGTTGCCATCCCTGATCGTGGGTATAAACGGTGGCGTCGTCCACTCCTCGTCCTGATCCGCAGGCATGACATCGTAGTGTCCATAGACAAGCACGGTAGACTTACCCGCCGCGTGAAGCCAGTCGCCATAGACAGCCGGGTGGCCGCCTGTTTCAATAAGCATGACGTTCTCGATGCCAATGTCCTTGAGCTTCTTCACCAGCCAATTTGCCGCACGCCGCGTCTCAGCGTTTTTCGTCGAATCTCTCGAGATGCTTTCAATTTTGAGCCAATCGATCATTTCCTGTTCAAATTTGTTTGCGCTGGATTTGAGATAGCATGCGACTTTTTTTTGCATATGCAACTCCATTCACAATGGCTGCTCACCATAATGGGAGGTTATGCTATGTCAACGTTTAGCCCCGACTTCCTTTTCGACTACCCGCGTAATCGCACAATCATGCTCTCGCTGTTATTTTCATAATAGCATCATGAGGTTTTAACGTTATTTTTTTCCCCGGCATTGCACTATCATTTGGACACGAGCAGTTATTAAGACATTGTTCCATTATGTGGCTAGGCAAAGTGTGTTTGAAGTCTCTAATTATTCTGATCAGTGAAGGATTTTTCAAAAACCAACCAGACCCTATTAGTTCTTCGCTGAGCTTTGTAGTATTGTTCAATTTTTCAATAGCCGTCATTGCAAAGCATGGATAAACAACACCTTTTAGCACCACTATTTCAACATTGCTTTTCATGATGGGCGTTTGACAACGTTTGCCCTTATTGATTTCAAGTTTTCTGATCGAATCTAAATCATAATGATATAGCACAAGCTTACGTCGAACCGTTCCCTCGTAGAACGTTTTAAGGTACTCCTTACATCTCATTATGTGGGCGTGGTTTATGCCGTGGTCGACAAGTGTTATCTGGAAGCATTTTTTAACAAGGTTTTTGTTGATTGAAAGGAGGTTGTAGCCATTGGTAAAAAGTATTACCTTTCTGTTGTAATCACTCATTATCTTAATAATGGCATGTAGTTTCTCGAGGGGTAAAGCGGTTGGTTCACCGCCCATCAACGTGACCGCTTTATGGTTGCTCACTCCCTTAAATCGCTCGCAAAATAACTTTGCATCTTCAATGGATACCTCCCACTTGCGACGGCGCTCGACCCATGGAGAATCTTTTTTAAATGGTATATTACACAACTCAAAACAGAACTCGCAGTTGAGGTTGCAGTAATTATTGACGAAGAAATAGAATTTTCGAATTTTTTCCATGGGATACCCTCGATGCTCAACAACTTTTAATGCAAGAAACCCTCTCATTTCCTATTTTTTCCGATAAACTGCATTTTGGACGCAACTTTTTCAAATATTTGACGATAATTAAATTACAGGGCAGAGACTGGGAAAACCACGATTATTATTCCGAGGATATTTATGACACTATCCGTAGGAAAATGCACTAAGTCACTGGAAGCAAACGATTTTAATCGTTATGACGTCGTTCCTGATAAAAAACTTCATCGAAACGAGATGACCGATGAGCAATTTAAATGCTTTATTTCCCAACTGTTACACACGACCGACCGAGACGTTCTCACACAGTTTGTTGACGCCATTCAAAATGACATGTGGGAATCTATCAGAAGCGCTCTTGTTAAAATTGATATTAAAACGATCCCCGCTCCTTTAAAACCAATTGTTAGTCGATTACTTCACTATGATTTCTCGGATCGCAATGTGAAGGGGGAAGTAACCGGATCGTATTTTACGTTAGGGCTGTGGGCCAACATCAATTTACAGGGCGCTAGATCAAAAGAACGATATGCGGTTCATCAATTTAAGGGAGTTGGGGTACTCGATATAAATGTACCATTTCGTCAGTGGCGTCTTAAATCCAGAACGAGCATTGCAGGGAGCGAAACGTTGGGAGAGATCGGGCAAACACAAAGCGATCCCAACGGGTCCATCACGAATAAAATAAAATTGAATTACCCGGGCGTAACTGCGGATACCGCCCTCGAGGTAATGAAGCGTAATTCAAAGTTTTATTTAAATCTTAAGGCCGGGTTAGATAAATATTGGAATCCTTTGGCTGACCAATTAAGTTCCGGTGCGCGTCTTGGAGGGCTGCTAAATCTTCGTAATATATTCGATTCGAAATTTTCTTTGAAGGCATCGACCGATTGGAAAAATAATAGTTATGCAGATCCAATCAATCCAGCGCTTAATTCACGAAAAGAAAACAACATCACCTCAAATGTCGAAGCATCCTATCTGTTCAATAAAGCTGGTGCGGTAGTCACCTATGATTTTGAAAATAACGACACCGTCCCATCATTCTATCACGAATCAAAACAAAAACATTTGCCGTCTGCGCTGGTACATGTCCCATTACAAAGTGGTTATATTCGGGTGGGCGGAGGCGGTGGTTCATGGCATAAGTCTTTAAAACTTCTTGGCGAATCGAACGTAACCAACGTCGAAAGCTCAGAAGTCCATGGACGCTTTGAAATGCTTCTTTCACCAAAAAAATGGTTGGATATAAAATTAAACGCTGATGGTTACGCAAATTACAGCAAGGGAGATTTTAACGGATGGTTTCCGGGTTGGTTAGGATCAGCGGAAATTGCGTTCCGTCCAGGACAATTTGTAATAAATCTATCCGCTAATGTTGAAGGAAACCGTAAAGATCTCGAAAAGAAACAAACGTTTAATACCGGCTGGGTGGAATCCTCTCTAATGTACCGCGCACGTGACAGATTTCGTTTGATGCTCTTAGCGGCGTATATTTTCAGCAAACAGTCTGGCTATCAATCATATAGCGAACAAGCCGTGAAGCTTGGGTCGGTCATTGGCGGCCGCCTCATAAGAAAACCGGATCTTTGGCTAGAATTCCAAGGAATGTACAGAAACACCCGTTATGATCAGCAAGATATGACACGAAAACAACACGAGGTCGGTGCGCAATTATTTGTTAATATTAAATTTTAAAAAATTTCGCAGCGAGGTACGTTGAAAAAATCGTCACTTGCTCAAAGATAACCGACCAAAAAGCTACTCGCTTTCCTTCTTCGCTTCCGCTTTTTTATTCGGAAAATGAAATGCCGTGCCGAGCCAGATGGCCATGTCGCCGTTGATGGAGTCGCCGGAAGCTTTGGGAATCGGATGGATGTAGCTGTTCACATCGAATTTGAGCGCAAACCACTCGGGGCCCACATAAATCTTGAGCCCGCCGCCCACCACCGCGAGCCATTTCCACTGATTGTTAATATTCATCATACCGCCGCCCACGGTAAGGTAGAGATCGAGCGGCGTCGATTTCCTCCCAAACGCGATCGCCGCCTCGTTGTTGAAGATGACCTGGCCGCTCACGATATGTTGATTCTTGTTGTAATTGGGCGTGCCGAACACCGACGACGCATCCACACTCATCGGCGCATAGACATACTCGGCGCCAAACGAAATGAGATGGTTCACGTGCAACAGCGCGCGACCGCCGGTGCCCCACGTATTCTTCGTTTCGTCCCCAAGATAATCGCCGAAGAAAACGTCGAATTCGCCGATATAATTTCGTGAGGGACGCTCGCGGTGATCAAGAACGTCGGGGAGATCGTCCGTAGTTTCTGTAGCACCCTGAGGCGGCGATGGCGTGATGGCTTCTTCTGAGGACTGTGTTTCCGCGGGCACCGCTTTTTTCTTGGGCGGGGTCATGGCAAAGGCGGTGGTACTCGTAACAATAAACACGAACACGAATACGAGTGCAAAGAAGAGAGAAAAAACATGCTTCATGTGGTCCCCCAACGCACTCCCAGAGAGCAAAGCGAGGGATTTCTCGCTTCGCTCGAAATGACCCCGTAAAGAGGCTGCGCCTCCACGGGGCAAGCAAACAATGGCGAAGAATGACAGCCCTCCTACATACGCGAGGCGCGCGCGGCGTTCATCGCCAGATCTTTTCCCACCTTCCACGCGTTGCCGGGAAATTTGTGGCAATCTTCCATCACGCGCTCGAACGCGCTCACAAAATAACGCGCGTCGTCCTCGGTGATGATCAGCGGCGGCAGAATTTTGACGATGTTCACGCTATGACCCGCAACCTGCGAGAGAATGCGATGCTCGCTCATGAGGGGTACCACGACCATCTGGCCGAACAGTCCCTTGTTCGCGAGATTCACGAGTTTCCATCCCGCCTTGAGCGTAAAACTCTTCGGCTCGTCGAACGCGATCGCGATCATGAGACCGCGCCCGCGCACTTCCTTCATCATCTCGAAGCGGCCCTTCATCGCTTCGAGGCCCTGTTTGATAATCGCGCCCACGCGCGCAAATATCGACCGTATTCGGCGCAGCATATTGTTAAAACAATTTCAACATTATCTAAGCGACATCGGTTTTATAATTTTGCTACCGTCGACTACGTTCAATATGTTCTCTTGAAAAAGTTGATTAAGCCATTCCCGTCTCTTGGGAATAAAATGACTTATTTCTTTGAATTAAGGGCATCTATTTCTCAAAAAGAAGTTGAGGCTCTGCAAAAAGTGGGCGTCACAAATGCTCAAATCGGTGTTGAGAGCCTCTCTTCTTCACTCCTAGAATAAGGGCACAACAGCGTTGCAAAACATACAAGCGCTTAAATTTGCTAAGTATAGATTTAAAACGAAATTTAATTTGATAATCAGTTATCCCGGCGAAACAGTAAGAGAGTTGACGAGTCTTGGTCAGGAAGTCAAACTCCTTCGCTTTATTACATAGATCAGCGGAATCAACTTGTAATAGAGGACGCGAGGCTTTCCGGAGATGTTGTAAGTTATACACTCGAGAATCCTGTAAAGGAATTGTATCTATATTGTGCGTGTATTAGATCGCGAGATGACATCATTGCCCAATATGATGAGATTATGTCCGCCCATGACGTTCAATTTTATTTAGATGAGCTCTGCAAAGCTGATCTTATGATCGAGGAGGACGGTAGCTACTTGAGCTTGGCAATTGAAGGGCGATATTCAAAAAATGATTGTACGAAGAAGAGCAAGTAGAGCCTTAAATGCATTAATACACTCTCTCCTCGCAAGCTCATTAACCCATTTATTTGAGCAACCCTCCTCGATGCTTCCAGGACATGGTCGCAATCTCCCGAAGGAAGATAAGAGCCCTTCGATCCCGTACGGCGGAATGGGCAGCATGTACGAAAACTCATGGGGGCGCATCTCCTCGAGACGTGTCCTCAATCCTTATTTAATTTAAAGGGTCTGCCTTGCAGCCGCCTTTTTTTAGCAACTTTTTTTTATTTCTGCCGATACACTATATAGGGTAGTCCAAAAATTCATTATTCTGTAATGGAACCCATATGATTAGTCACAAAATAGATAAGAATTCTCGATACATGTGCGTCAAACCCACTACCAGCGCGATTAAAGCCAACGGCGGTGCTCTCAACAATGAAACGAACATCACCAATAAATACAGTTGGTTACGGTCTTTCTTGCGTCCAAATTCTTTATACGAATTTAAGAAGATATGTCGTTCAAATGCACCTGCTTTAAAAGCGAATGTTGCACGATTCAATCCCATAAACAGACTTCTCCCCGACGGGGCGTATGGGAAGCGAAGAAATCGGTTAGAGGTAACTCCTTTTATCGAGCAGCTCACAAAAAAAATCGGCTCCGAAGCATGGCACGGACCTTACAGAACGTTTCATGAAATTCTGCGATTTATGTTTAAAACATACGGAGTTTTTTCAAATCGAAAACATCTGCTCAACATTGCGTGGAAGCTCCGCGTACAAGACAAAGACATCATCAACGTCGAGCGCGCAATTTCAGACGAAGCATTGGATGATGATGCATACAGGCTTTATGTCAATAATCCCCATTTCCCATGGAATCTTACGGCGCATGAGGTTTTAAGATATAAAATCGGCTCATTTTGTGGTCATGCCGCGACTGTATTTATGGTTTTTGCGAAGGCTCTCGGTTTTAGTAACGTCAGGTTGGTATCATCAATTAGCAATTTCGATTACAATCGTGAGTATTGTAAGAAAGGACGATTCACAACCCCAGACCCAGAACGCAAAGTATTGGCACTGTCCGGCCATCAATTGGTACTCGCACAGCTTGAAAATGGTCGTTGGGCACTTATCAACACCTCACTATATCCGATAGAAATTATCACGACAACGTCCGACGGAAAACCTATATACCCCGAAACGCTCATTGAAAAAGACATCCTTATTGAGTCAATGCTGGAGGGGGAGAATCCAGAAGTAGCTTTGCAACGAGTCGTTGCGGTTGGTGTCGATGGAAATGACGATCTTCACATGGTGAACGGAAGATTCGCCAAAAACATAGGCATGAGTGGCGACTACCGAATTGGTAGCCACCATTGTCTACGACACCCCCTTCCAGAACTTGGGCTGAGGTCGAAGAAACGACGTTAACCCGTACGAATAAAAAAGCCCCCGCTCAGGGGGACTTTTCATCAATGCGAAAAAGACGTACCGCTCTATAATTTCCCTTTCTTCAGGGGGTTTAGTCCCGCCTTTCCGAGTATATTCATATTTCCGACTGGACGCGAAACCATCTGGTTACGATCAGCCATGCTAGTAGAACCAGATTTTAACCAGTCCGCACTCCACTTCATCCAGCCTTCCTCTGCTGCCACTCCGCCCCTAGGTCCAAGCCCCGGAAGAGCACCGACCTTAGCTCCGATCTTCTGCCGAACAAGTGCTTTCTTTGGAATCGTCATATTTTCCTCCTTGAAAGGGTTAACTATTTGTCAATCCTTTACCTTGCAAGCACTGTGCCAAATTAGGCATGTTATTACAAATTAAAATCTCTTTTGATATAGACGGGTTGCGATGATAGCTTGCTCATGGCCTTTTCTCATAATGAGAATAACGAAATAGGATTCTCTTTTTTAAAAAACTCTACTTGTTTACCAATATTGCCCACCTCTTGTTGAAAACTTGTTAAGGTATAACGGCTATGATCGAGTATCATTTGTATTGTCTGCGGTTGATGGATATCACAAAATAATTTAGCGTAAGAAAATGTGGTTTCTGCACAACTGCGAGCGAAGTATCGCTTGACCAGCATAGCCCTTGCTGGAAGAGAAGAGGAGTACACATGGCATGCATCAACTTCATAACAAAGCTCACAAAGCAGTGCGACTTTTGCTGTGCCTATTGCTACGAACATCCAGTCAGACCATCTCGAACGACACTAGAATTTACTTCAGATCGAATGCGGAGCATGTTTTTCAATATACGCGACGGGCTATTGCGTTTGAAGGTTCAAGGCCCCCTGCAACTTAATTTTATACTACATGGTGGGGAGCCCTATTTATACCCACCCCAGTTTTTCCGGGATTCTTTTCTTGCTGCGGATGAAGTTTTTTTCGATACATTCTACGAACCAACATTTTGCATACAAACAAATGGAGCAACTCCCCTCTATTCGTATTTGCCACTCCTTAAACGCTGGAGAGTAGGCACAGGTTTTTCTTACGATTTCGGATCCTCGCTGCGCAGAAGTCGCAATGGCACAAGCATGAAGCAGCAAGTTCTCCGGAATATATGTTTACTTAAGAACCACGGGTTGAATCCGGCCGTTATCAACGTGGTCTCGAAGAAAAACGTTCACAAAGCCAAGGAAATTTATTTTTTCTTCAAACGATACGGCGTGTCTTTCTCTTTACTGCGCATGATTGCCCACACCCCCTCTATGAAGAGGCATGAAACAACCGCGCGTGAATTTGGCGAGATGCTTATCACTATTGCCGATCTTTGGTTAAAGGATAACACATTGCCTTATATTTTTTGCGGACAAGTACTACACTCCGGGCGCACCTTGCTTTGCGGTTCACCTTCGAACTGCTGGCAGAGCAAAGCGTGTGCACAATACAATCTTTGTATTCAGCATGAAGGAGAAGTGTCCTCCTGTGATTGTTCGGGGAATGTGGCAATTCACGATCAGAATTTTGGGAATATCTTTAAGGATCGCTTTGATAAAATTGTAAATCATCCGAGTCGTCTTAAGCTGCTTAACCGTTGCGATTCAATCCTACGCGACCATAAGAACTGCAAATGGCTCAAGTATTGCTGGGGTGGTTGCCCGCTGCAGGGCGAAGGTGGAGAATATTTTAAGTGCGCGTCTGACTGCGAAACAATATCGATGCTTTACGAATACCTTAATAAGCATAGAAACGAAGTAAAAAGAAAAATACGCTGCTTAGATGTGGGGTAAGGTTCTTGCACTATTTTTTAGTTTTATAAATTCTTGCATTTGTTTTGCGGGCAATTTTTTTTGCTGTCTCTGTCGAAAGTAGAGTCGTTTTGATTCTTGGATAGTTGCACCTAAGAATGTCCAATCTGTCGGCATCCCATATTGCTCCCATCAACGGATCTTTGGTTACCATGCCTTGCGAATGATATAAGATTGCCTCCGCAATTCTTTTTCTAGCCAGGGCGGGCCAATATTTTTTAATTATATTGAAGGCTATCCTGCTACCCCGCCTTGCATGATCATTATCGCTTGAGCTGGATGTTCTGCCGACATCATGGAGGGCAACACCCACAATGACATCGTTAAATTCTTCTCTACACTCCTTGTGCGCTATAGTTTTTGCATACTCGATTACGCTTAACACATGGTCACGACCATGAGTGTCGTCTTTCATTCTGTAAAATGAAAGACAGAGAGCTGCCACGACCGTTATTTCTTCATCAGAAAACATTCTTCCGCTATAGCCGTTCCCTATGGGCAAGGTTAAGATGTCACCATTAAAATCCGCGGGAGTTACTTTCAATTTCGCAACCGGCTTAACCGTCATTACCGAATAGCGCCTCCCACGAGATTTACTTAAATAGTCAGCGGGAATCGCGTATACATAACCAGCGGTTAATTTCTCGATTACATCACTTGAAGTCCTAAATCTCCTTCGCCCTTCCCATGTATAATAGAAGCGAAGCTCTCCTGATCGCGAACCGGCCTTTGCCGAAATCGCCATAAAAATTGCGCTATCCGGATCGCGTGTCGTTGCAGCAGGAGTGCTGATTTCATCAAGCCTGATTCGCATCACATTGCGGCAGGTGCCATGGAGGACAAACCCAGCATCAACATATTGCTGCAACAATAGCGCTGCTTTATATTTTCTACTCCCTAACGCGCTTTGATGAGGTGGCGGCACTTGAAAGCTAGGCGCCTCTTTTAGAAACATCTTCTTGCATCGATGTTTATTCATGATATTTTCATACTAACTTAACCGGCATAGCTACACAATGTGAGAATGGTTGTTGTTCTCAGCAATGGAACGCAATGACCACCCATTTTGATTTCTCGTATAATAATTTGTGTTCGTCCACATGGGGACCTCTATGTGTTCGATTCGTCGGATTTGATGACGATGTGCAACTGTCTGTGCATTTCAGTTTCGACATCCGCAACAAGTATCTTAAAAACATTCCCAACTCATACCTTGTTTCATGCAACGGAAGGACGCTTACCTATCCGGCGAAGTCCTCGGCAATAAACCTGAGCACCCGTGTAAAATCATTTGGCCGTGATTCTCAATGCTATTTTATGCATGGATTGGCACCTCGCGTAACATTCAATAATGAATCTTTGACAGACAACTACACCGTAATGAATGTTGCCAAAACAATATCTGATATGAACGGCAGAAAACTCGCATTTTATACGGGTGCTGGAATTTCGTATGGGGGCCTCAAGCCCGTGTGGGATCATGAAACCTTACAAAAACGGTTGGGACTCGGCAATGGCGCCGCGAGACTGATTGATGCATTGTTGCGCTACCAACGGCCAATGTTGAATAGGATTGTCAACTCACTGCGAAGCTTCTCAACGCAATTAATGGAAAGCCGTTCCACCCCCGCGCACGGTGCTCTTGCACAAATTGTAAGGCTAAAACGCGGTTCGGTTGTATTGACAGAAAATGCCGATATGAAGCACGAGATCGCCGAAATCAGAAGAAATCTTATTCGGCTTGCGTCAGGAAATGAATTTAAGAAAATTGAAAAACTAGCGAAATCAGCGGAATTGCTGATCACCGTTGGATTAAGCAGAGACGACAGGGCTGTTATTCAATATATGAAAATGTACAAACCCTCCCTTAAAATTATTGCATTTACCCTTTCGAAAGCAACGATTCCTGAATATCTTGATGGATCCGATGCGGTCTGTCTTGGCGATGTGCAAAAAACATTGCCAAAACTCGCTGCCTGCATACGAAAGATTGCCTCTACACATCGGCCTACTTGCAAATCAAGCTAACATTTTATTTGTCGGCCTCTGCCTTCTTATTCGGAAAGTGAAAGGCGGTGCCGAGCCAGATGGCCATGTCGCCGTTGACGGGAACCTCATTTCGATTATCAAACACCTCGGCTGAGAGAGACCTTCAGTTCGTCTATGATCTCCCGCCAATATTCGATGAGATAGAGCGGCAGTATGAGCACTTTTTTACCTTCGGGAAGCACGCGGACTTCAAAAGGTGCGAGACCGACCACGATCGCGAATGGAAGATTATATATGCGCATGAAATCGCGCACACCACCCATGTGACTGTTTTTTACGGTTATGGCCGCTTTGCATTCAATAGGCAAAACGCTATCTTCATGCTTAACGACAAAGTCCACCTCGGATCCCGATGCCGCCTTTTTCCAGCCGCTAAGCTCGGGGGCATCCTCGATGATATTCAAGAGGGCGACGTTCTCAATCAATCCTCCCAAGGAAGTCCTTTGCAAGTCGTTTGTCGCCGCCACAAGACGCGCGGAAGGCATGGCCGCCTCTCTGAGTTGCCGCGCAATCCCGATATCGAAGAGATACCGCTTGGGATGAAAACCTGACTCGGGAGCCATACCGCGCTGCTCGATTCGAAAAAGCATGTTCCATGCATCAAGTTGACTTAAGCTTTCTATTACCTCTTTATTTTTCGCTCCATCCATCAGTTGTGCGACGTGGCTATTCTTAAACGGTTGCCCGAGCAACTGCGCGGTTGCCCGCATGCTTGCAATAAAATACGCCTGTTTATCTTCACCAAACACGCGCTTGAAATCGTTGTAATAGCCAAAAAGAAGATCGCGCCGCAGCGCGCGCCAGTCCCCGCCACCAACAAAGGTTGTTACCACCTCGGGAAGCCCGCCGACATCGAGATATTGTTCTACATATTCAAGCAACCGGTGATGAGTATTTGGTGATATGTTCTGTCGCGACGTGCGCAGCGTGTGCGCGAACGGCTCATCCCGCGCCGTGAGGAACTCGGAAAACGAAAAGGGGTGAAGGTGAAGGGGGGTGACACGCCCCACAGGAAATCGAACATCATCCCTGAACATGCGGGACATGATCGAGCCTGACAGGATAACTTGCGTATTCTGCCACTTTTCTTTCATGAAACGTACGAACCCGCCAAGCAGCCTGCTTTCTTGCGCCTCATCAATAAACAGCAGCTCGTTTCCACCAATGGCGAATCGCATTTCAGTGGTCACGAGTTCGGTGAACTCTTCGAAATTGGCGCAATGGTCGATTTTTTCCGCGAGCTCGCCGCGTTCTTCCAGATTGAATTCACGATATGAAAGCCCCGCCTCAGTCAACACCTCTCTGACCACAGTGGTTTTGCCCACCTGACGAGCCCCGTCGATGAGCAGGACATTGTTAAATTCCTGTTTGTTATTAAGTATTTTAATGAATTTATCGGACAGCGTGCGGCGTATCATGATAACGATTCTACACAAATACGATCAATTTTCAATCAATATTTGAAGATAATTGATCAATATTTTAATACGCTAAAGTAATAATTATTACCTTAACGAGGTATGTTGTATAAGTCAATGATATGTATGAATAATGTTTGGCCACAATGAAAAAATGCTGGTTAATTATCGTCTCCCACCTTCTTCGCCTCTGCCTTCTTATTCGGAAAATGGAAGGCCGTGCCGAGCCAGATGGCCATGTCACCGTTGACGGTATCGCCGGAGGCTTTCGGAATCGGATGGATATAGCTGTTCACGTCGAATTTAAGCGCAAACCACTCAGGACCCAGGTATATCTTGAGTCCGCCGCCCACCACCGCGAGCCATTTCCACTGGTTGTTGATGTTCATCATGCCGCCGCCCACGGTGAGGTAGAGATCGAGCGGCGTCGATTTCCTCCCAAACGCGATCGCCGCCTCGTTGTTGAAGATGACCTGGCCGCTCACGATATGTTGATTCTTGTTGTAATTGGGCGTGCCGAACACCGACGACGCATCCACACTCATCGGCGCATAGACATACTCGGCGCCAAACGAAATGAGATGGTTCACGTGCAACAGCGCGCGACCGCCGGTGCCCCACGTATTCTTCGTTTCGTCACCCAGATAATCGCCGAAGAATACATCGAGTTCGCCTATGTAATTTCGTGAAGGGCGTTCGCGGTGGTCGAGCACGTCGGGAAGGTCGTCCTTAGCTTCTGTAGCAGCCTGCGGCGTGGGCGCGGCTGCTTCTTCTGAAGGCTGTGTTTCAGGTGGGACAACCGCCTTTTTCTTGGGCGGGGTCATGGCGAAAACTTGAGAACTCATCGCAATGAACATAAGCGCGAAGAAGAGAGAAAAAATACGTTTCATGTGACCCCCAACGCACCACCAAAGAGCAAAGCGAGGGATTTCTCGCTTTGCTCGAAATGACAACAAGAACACAACAGCAAGGGATTCCTCCGCTACGGTCGGAATGACAAACAGAAACCGACAGCGAGGAATGGCAGGCCACCTTCTACGCACGCGAGGCGCGCGCGGCGTTCATCGCCAGATCTTTTCCCACCTTCCACGCGTTG
>CAYSOR010000006.1:0-20994 GCA_964432705.1 uncultured Gammaproteobacteria bacterium | reverse complement strand
AGGAAAAATCTGCCTCCTCTCCCCTGCTTCAGCGAGTTTTAATCTTTTTAAAGACTATGAAGATCGTGGAAATCAGTTTAAAAAGTGGGTGAAGAAGTTGGGAGAAGTGGTATAATAAACCCTATGGCAAGAACCACGAAAATACTTCACTTTAAAGTAGTTATAGAACAGGATGAAGAGGGTCTGTACGTTGGGTCTGTTCCAGAACTTTCCGGTTGTTATACGCAAGCCAAAACCCTTGAAGAGTTAAGGAGTCGCATGAAAGAAGTCATTGCGCTTGTTCTCGGGACAGACAAAGACGCCCGACGCGCAAAAATGAAATCGCCGATTTCCTCCCCCCGCTTTTTTGGTATCGAAGACCTCTTCATTCGATATGCCTAAACTTTCTCCGATTCGAGGCAAAAATCTTGTCCGTAAACGTCTGTTCCGATTCACTCGGGCGAATCTGTGGGAATAGGCCTGTTGCGTAAGATTCTCCGCGACGTGAATCTTTCTCCTGACGAATTTTTAAAACTGCGATGAGTTTAGCTATTCAGTTTGTATTTCATTCTCTCACGGCCCAGGATGTTTATTGAAATGAAATGTTTTGTGAGGGTTATGAGTGCATAGGTATTGCTGGGTGGACCCTCGAATTTTCTCGAGTCGTTTTCCACGAGCGATTGGACCGCAATGAAGGGAATGCCATTTACCACCTTTTTCCTATTCCAATGAAGATGGCCGTTGAGGGCTAAAACGATGTTTTTGCCTTTAGTAATCCGGATAAATTCGCGGTGATTTTTGATAAACGTTGCTTCCGGGGTCTTGCTGAACCAAAAGTTCCCCTTCGTATTGACCGGGATAAGCGAGTGATGAGAAAAAAGAACGATTTTTTTATTAGTTTTAACTTTTTCCTTAAGCCAAGTAAGTTGAGTGGAGTCGAGACGGATTATGCTTTCAGGCCAGCCTGGTTTTGTAAATAGAAAAATGAAGCGAAAATCGCCGCGATCAATGGAAAAGCAGAGTTTCTTATGTTTCAACAACCTTTTCATATCGGAAATAGTCAGGTGGCGCATTTCGTGGTTGCCGACGAGATGGTAGACTGGACAAGTTAATTTTGAAAGAATCGCCAGCCCCTTTTTGTAATTTCGAATATCAGTTTCTCTATTTTCATCCTCAATCAAGTCCCCACCCTGCACAACAAAGTCAGGACGAAACGAGGTGTTCATTTTGCACACAAAGTCCTTAAGGAGTTTTTCTGC
This sequence comes from uncultured Gammaproteobacteria bacterium, assembly GCA_964432705.1. Classification (GTDB taxonomy): domain Bacteria; phylum Patescibacteriota; class Microgenomatia; order UBA10105; family UBA927; genus 01-FULL-43-11b. The sequence goes on along the minus strand of CAYSOR010000006.1, from coordinate 19,756 downwards.
GTAAATCGTTCCTTTGCGGTGAATGCCATAGTCGAGGCGGTAAGGGCCGATATGGGCATCAAAGACGACTGCAAATTTCATCGTTCGAGAAAGTACTTCGCTACTTTTTGTGTGTGTTCGATGATGTGAGGGTGAGCTGTGGGAGAAGCCGCTACGTGACCTGCACGAGTAAACCAGGGATAGGGATTTCCGGCGTAATCAGTGACGATCCCCCCGGCTTCTTTCACAAGATGAATACCCGCTGCGCAATCATAGGTATTCGGATGGGAACAGAGGAGTCCCTGGAGGTTTCCCCGTGCAACAAGTCCCAAGTTCCCCGCCTCTCCCGGTGTCATCACGAGCGATCGGCAGCCGGAAAGATTCGGTGCGAGCTTCGTCATATTGATGGTGCGCGTGCGGATACCTTGATCGAGGGAAATCACACTCTTTTCCCAAGGAAGATTCCGCACATGTAGCTGTCGGCTGCCAACAAACGCACCTTTCCCTGTTTCTGCCCATAACACTTCTTTGGTTGAAGCAAGATATAGTGCCGAAGAAACAGGCTCTTGGTCGACAAAGTAGGAAATGGAAACTGACCAAAACGGAAGCCCCGCTGCGAATGCGATGGTTCCGTCAATTGGGTCTATGATCCAGAGATGTTTGTGCATTTGGGGATTAGTATCTTTGCTCGTTTCTTCGGATAAAATTCCATGGTTGGGAAATGTTTTGTGAACGAGGTCAATAATGAGTTTTTCCGCTATGACATCAGACTTGGTCACAATGTCAGCCGGAACGCCAATCTCTTTGACGCGCTCAGTCTGCGTTTGAGTAACGAGCCTCGCAAGAAGTTTTTCTGCCTCTTCTGCTGCTTTGATCGCGACTTTGGTCGTTTGGTACATAGTATTTTTAGTCTATAAAATACTTTGCCACTTTCCGTGTGTGTTTGAGGATGTGTGGAAGGACGCTCGGGGCTGCTGCGACGTAGCCGGATTCGGTAAAGAGCGGAAAATCACAGCCTAAGAAATCAGTGGCTACTCCTCCTGCTTCTCTCACAATGTGGATGCCTGCGGCAAAATCCCAGACAGACGGATACACAGCGACTGATCCCTGTAGACTGCCTTTGGCAACGAGCCCCAGCATGTAGGCAGAGCCTGCGCTTGAATGTAGCCAGCGGATTTCCTGTGCAAGAGGGGTTCCAAGTTTGGCCATGGCGATTTTGCGTTTGCGGATGCTGTAATCAAAGCCAATGACACATTTTTCCCACGGAAGATTTTTAACATGAATAGGCTTCTTGCCGTAAAATGCACCTCTGCCTTTTTGTGCCCACAGGATCTCTTGTGTGTCGGCCATGTATAGGGCGCTGGAGACGACTTTACCGTTGAGTGCGTACGCGATCGATACGGTATAAAACGGCAAGCCCGCAGCGAATGAAATCGTGCCGTCGATGGGATCAACGATCCAGAGGTGTTTGTGTTTCGTTGGATCGGTTACCTCATGTGTTTCTTCTGACAAAATGGCGTGGCTCGGAAATTGGCGATGAATAATGTTGGTAATGAGTTTGTCGGAGGCAATGTCTGCTTCGGTAACAATATCAGCCGAGTGGCCTTTGGTTTTTTCAGTATGCGTTTGTTTTACCAGACGACTGAGAAGTTTCCCGGCTTCCCCTGCTGCTTCAATAGCTACGTTGGTCGTTTTGTCCATGCGTGGGTATTATATGATATAATGAACTAATGCCAAAACGAACGTATCAGCCCAAAAAGAAAAAGCGAAGAAGCACGCATGGATTTCGCAAGCGCATGAAAAGTTATAGCGGCCGAAAAGTTCTGAAACACCGGAGGTTTGTTGGTCGTCGTAAACTTACCATTTAGTCCATGCTTCCCTCTTCTCATCGTCTTCCAGCTTCACTTATTCGTGATGTTAGTCGAACAGGAAAGCGAGTGCGGGAAGGTAGTCTTCAGATGGTTTTCAAAAAAAATACACTCAATGTTTCGCGTTTTGCCGTTGTGGTAGCGGTGAGTTTTGATAAGCGGGCAACTGCTCGTAATCGGGCACGACGTCTGGTACGAGAATCACTTCGAAAGCTCCTCCCCGCATTTTCCGTCGGATGGGACTGTATTTTTTTTGTTCGAAAAGGATTGCCAGATTCACAGCGAGAAGTCGAAGTCCTTGTTCGCAGGCTTTTTGGTTATCTAAATCCTATACCCTAAGCCCTACTTAATTATGCGTCGCTTCATTCTCGCATCAATCCGTTTTTATCAGAAATACCTCTCGTTTGACACGGGATTTTTTAAGTTTTTGTTTCTCACGGATAAGGCATGCCGGTTTACTCCTACCTGCAGCGAATATACATACCAAGCAATCGAGCGCTATGGTATAATCTACGGATCGTGGCTCGGATTCAAGCGAATTCTTCGATGTCATCCGTGGTCTCACGGTGGATTTGATCCGGTACCAAAACTATGACCTCACCTACATTCTGGAATCAATTTTTTGTCTGGCCCATCGTCAATCTGCTTTTGGTTTTTTATAAGTTCTTTGAGTGGCTGCATATCCCCGGCCCCTTAGGTTTTGCCGTGATTGCCTTAACAATCGCAATTCGTTTTCTCCTCTATCCTCTCATGGCCGCGCAGCTTCGTTCTGCGAAAAAAATGCAGAACCTCAAGCCTCACCTGGATGCGCTTAGTTCCAAACACAAAGACGACAAAACGAAACTTCAGCAAGCACAGCTTGAGTTATATAAACAACACGGCGTCAACCCGGCTGCCGGCTGCCTCCCGCTTCTTATCCAATTTCCCGTGCTCATTGCTCTTTACAATGTGTTTTATGCAGTACTACAGAATGGAGATCTTACTAAACTCATGAGCGACTTGAATAGCATTGTTTATCTCCCGATTCTGAAACTCACCACGATTGACCTTACGTTTTTTGGAACGAATTTGGGCGTCAAGCCAAGTCAGTGGCAGACCCATGGTTGGTGGCTTCTTGCAATACCAGTAATTACAGGTGGTTTGCAGTGGTACCAAAGTAAACTCATGATGCCGCAGGCTTCGCCAACAGTTAACAATCAACAATTAACAATTAACAAGAAAGATGAAAAAGAGAAAAAATCAGATACGGCGGCGGAGATGCAGAAACAAATGGTGATCATGATGCCGATTATGTTCGGGTTTTTTGCCTATCAATTCCCCCTGGGACTCGCACTATACTGGAACGTCTTTGGCGTTATGGGCATGCTGCAGCAGCTTGCAATAAATAGGGAAAAGTAATCTACAAATAAACAAATCTACAAATCTGCAAATTAATTGAGAAAATGATTAAAATACATTTTGTAAAATTAAAACATTTATTTGAATATTTGCCATTTGTAGATTTGCAGATTATTGAAATATGGAACACATAGACCAAGTTAAAAAAATAACGGACGATCTTTTGTCTAAACTTGAAATCTCCGGCACCGTTTCCGTTGATGTGGATGAGACGGGTGCCTACCGCGTGCACATTGATACAGAAGAAACAGGACTTCTCATAGGCTTTCATGGCAAAACGCTCGAAAGTTTTCAAATTATTTTGGGGATCATTGTTTCGAAAAAACTTGAAAGTTGGGTGAGGGTCTACGTTAATGTCGGCGACTATCGAGAAAAGCGGGAAGAAGCACTCATGTACATGGCTCAGAGAGCAGCGGATCGGGCGATAGCCTCCGGCCGCCCCGTGGAACTGACAAGGCTTACTGCCAGCGAACGCCGCGTAATCCACTTGACTCTTTCCGGCGATGAACGGGTCGCGACGGAATCAGTTGGCGAAGGTGAGAGTCGTATCCTCGTCGTCAAACCAAAATAGCCTTCTTTCCCTCTTTGACTGCAATTAGAGTAAGATACTAATTCTTGCGGTTCATAATGGCGAAATTGTTGGAAATGCATTTCTTGTCGACGATTTTTATCCCTACATCTTTCGATTGGTGGTGAAAAGCACTCATAGAGGACGTGGAGTAGAAAAACAGCTGATGAAAGAAGCAATGAAACGAATAAAAGCGCACGGTCATGAACAGGTAGGAGTATATGTCGACGATGATGACGAAGGAACAAAAACATGGTATAAAAACCGTGGAGAAAGCTATAGATAGTTCGAGGTATAGGTTGGACAAATATTCGCCGCACGAATATACTCAGGCCAATATGAACGTTACCACAAAGATTGCTATAGAGGCAGTAGAAGGAGCAGTAGCACTTCTTAAAAGAAACATTGACCGAAGGCATAATGAAACAAGAAAGCGGGGTGGAACGTTTCATGCAGTAAACACGGAATGTGATTATCTATCAGAAGAAATAATTACAAAGAAAATTTTACGTGCATACCCAGGACACATTATTCTCTCTGAAGAAACAAGCTCAAGCGTGAATTATATAAACGAGAAAAACCTTTGGGTGGTCGACCCCATCGATGGAACAAAAGGTTTTGCGGCAGGGCTTCTAACTTACTCAGTTTCATTATCGTATCTCTATGGTCAACAACTTGTTTCTTCTGCACTCTATCTAGCTTCAACGAATGAAATTCTTTGGGCAGAAACCGGCAAGGGTGCATACATTGGAATGAGAAGACTTCATGTTGATGATCGACCAGCCAAACGCGCAATGCTTGCTTTAGATCCAAGTAATAAAAAACGGGAGGTAGCAATGCGAGAGCTCGCACCGGATTTATCTCTGGGAGTCCGTTTCCTTCAGATGACTTCGGGAGGAGCAGGCCCTCTTGGTCTTATTGCTCGCGGCAATCTCCAGGGACTTGTCTTTGCATACCCGAGTATTTGGGATTATTCAGCTGGGGTTCATTTGGTTCTAGAAGCTGGTGGTCTAGTCACCGACTTTCAAGGTAAACCATATCAGTTGTTTTCCCGTGCCGGCATTGTTGCCTGCACTCGGTCTGTCCAGCCCTATATTCTCAGATATACAAAAAAAGTAGCAAAGCATTTTCTCTCTTAGGGTTTTTTAGAGAAAGCAATAATATGCAGGAAAAAATTCGTCAAATGCGATTAGGCATAACACAAAGAATTAAAGATTTTTTGAGTAATCCATTTGGGCTGCCGCCAACATTTGAAGAATTGTCAGCAAATTTTCCTCATAGACAAGGTTGTTCGAGGACAGGTCCATTAATGATTGATTAAGAAAGGCATTTTCCATACACAAAGGAAGAGAAATGGAAGAATCATGAGGAGGACCTTCATTCCTAAGAAACATTGACATAGCGGGCTAGATTATACATCACAAATCAATCTTTTTCATTCAGAAGCGCTATAATAACAGTAATGGCGTTTCATCAAAAGCTATTCTTCTTAGTTTTAGCACTTCTGCCCACACAGCTCGGTTTCCATTTTTGGCCGGAATGGACTATGGTACTTGGGAGGCGCGTGGATTACCTTGCACCAACCATATACCTCACTGATATACTTATTGTTTGTCTTCTTGCGAGGTGGTTCATTGAAGCTCAGAAGAAATTTTCAATCAAAAGAAAAAATTTTCAAATATTCCTTTTCAAACTTGCGCTAATTTTCTTATTTGTTGGAGTAAATATTTTTTATGCACCGAGTAAACCGGTTGCGATCTATAAATGGTTCAAGGTTTTGGAGTTTACTGCACTCGGTTGGTACATTATTAAAACAAAGCCCTCTTTATCGCGGATCGTTTATCCCTTGTCTCTTGGTGTTCTTTACTCTTCAGTTATCGCAATTTTTCAATTTTTTCTCCAACACTCCATTGGCGGGCCGTTATGGTTTTTGGGCGAGCGAAGTTTTTCCGTCGATACGCCTGGCATCGCGCGCATTAGCTGGGGTCAAGAACTTCTTCGACCGTATGCAACATTCCCTCACCCGAACGTGTTGGGAGGATATCTAGCGGCGACGTTGCCTTTGTTAATTTTCAATTTTCAATTTGAAATTTTTAATCAAACGAAGAAATTTTCAATGTTCAAACTCGTCACAATTATTTTGGCTATGATCGCATTGTTATTAACATTTAGTCGGAGTGCAATTATTGTTGGAATACTTGCGAGCGTGTGGGTGACTTGGAACAAATATCGAGCCACTCACAGAATAGGTGTTTTTCAGAAAATTGCATTTGTGGGTTCTTCAGTTGCCTTGCTACTTATCACGTATCACATATCACGTATCACGGTGTCTTTCACCGAAGAATCTTTCGTCGTTCGTCAACAGCTCAATGTCGCTGCATTATCCATGTGGCAATCCTCTCCCCTTTTCGGCGTGGGGCTCGGAAATTTTTTGGTTGAGCTGCCGAAACATCTCGTGAGTCGCGATGTATATTTCTTACAGCCGGTACACAATATTTACTTGCTGCTTCTGGCTGAGACGGGAATCATCGGATTAGCTTTCTTTCTATGGCTCCTGTGGGTTATTGGGGAAAAAGCGATACGTGACACGCGATACGTGAGACGCAAGAACAAAAACGCCTTGCATATCACATATCACATATCACTTATCACATTGCTTCTCCTCGGTCTCGTCGACCACTACCCCATCACGCTCCAGCAAGGACAACTGCTTCTCACTATTCTCCTTGTGTTAAAATAATCCACATGTCGACGCGCAGTGTCATTGTTTGGAATACGGGGAGTCAAATCGTAGGAAAAATTGCAACAACGGGAAGCATTTTTCTTGTGAACATCCTTGTTGCCCGGTTGTATGGTGTGGCAGCATACGGTGAATTTACAAAAATTTTAACCTACATCGCGCCGTTTTACTTACTTTCTGATTTTGGCCTGAATGCAGTTTTTCTCCAAAAGAAATATCCGTGGGAGTCGCTCGTTTTTTTACGATTTTTTTTGAGCCTCGCTATTACCTTTATTGCGCTCGCGCTCCTTAATTTCTTGCCTCAGGGAACTACCTCCGGGTACACACCATTTGTTCGTCTTGGCATTATTGTGTTCCTGCCGGCAATTATTTTTCAGGGACTTCTGACTTCAGCGAATGGATACTTTCAACAAAAGATGCGTTACGATCTTTCAGCTCTCGCGCTCGTTGCCGGATCTACACTGTTTCTTGTATTCAGTCTTATCTCACTCCGTAATACAAATTATCAAATCGGTATAACTGGCACCATCAGTGCGCTCATGTTGGGAACCATGGCAACTGGCATCACTGCCTTGGTGATCGCACGAAAATTAAAAGGCACTATTGTCTTTTTTCTTAATGCAAAAGAAATGGTGTCACTGTTGTCTCACAGTGTTCCATTGGCTTTGATACTCATTTTTAATCTCATTTACTTTCGGATAGATAATTTTATTTTGATTCTCAGCCGGCCAACTCCCGAAGTTGGCGTATATGGTTTGGCGTATAAAATTTTCGAAACAGTCTTGGTAGCGCCCACATTTTTTATGAATGCAGTGTACCCGTTGCTCATTCAAAAAGTAGGAACTAAAAAGTTTACTGAGTTTTTGAAAAAAACAGGCGCCGCCCTTTTGGTTGCCTCGCTGGGAAGTGTCATCTTATTTTGGTTTGCCTCTCCGAGTCTCACTCTCATACGGAGCGATTTTTCAGGAAGCGTTACTGCACTTCGAATTTTGATTCTTGGCTTTCCTTTCTTTTTCCTTTCATCGGGCACGATGTGGGCGCTTATTGCGCTAGGAAAACAAGGCGCGCTCGTTGTCATCTACGGCTTCTCGATGCTTCTCAATCTCGCACTCAATCTTTGGTTTATTCCTTTTCACGGTTTTATAGCTGCAGCGTGGGTGACTGTTTTTTCTGAGGGCGTAGTACTATTAGCTTCTGGTACTCTTCTTGTTCGTCTACTTTCTTCGGCTAACAGAGTAGAATAAACAAATCTACAAATACTACAAATCTACAAATTAATGGGTAAATGAGAAAAAATAGTAAAATGAAAATGATTAAATTATTTGCGTCACTAGTTCATTTATTTGTCGGATTTGTGTATTTGTCGGATTTGTAGATTATGCACTTACTGGTTCACACCGATGGGGGAGCGAGAGGAAATCCGGGACCCGCAGCGATCGGCGTTTTGGTTGAAAGGAACGGAAAAACGCTTGCCTCGTTCGGTAAGCGGATAGGCGAGACAACGAATAATGTTGCCGAATACCGAGCGGTAATTGAGGGGCTCAACTACCTCAAATCTCAGCTGCATAGCAGGTTATTCGTCCCAGAACTCAATGACCAAAGTAAAAAAATTGATTTTTATCTGGATTCGAATTTAGTCGTCCAACAGCTTAACGGCCGGTTTAAAGTAAAAGAGCCGAAACTGCGAGAACTTCTCTCGCAAATACGAATTCTCGAGCAAGAAGTTGGTGGGGTGATCCACTACAATCTCGTGCCCCGCGAGCAAAACAGACGTGCGGACTTCCTCGTCAATCAAGCCCTCGATAATTAGCAACGCAAGTAAGTCCAGCAAGGCCACTCGTGTTGCCATGAACTATTGTGCTCATGTCTCGTGCTAGGGTAATGCGCGCTGATGAATTATTTGAATCCGGTTGTTTTCGGCTGGCCCATTTGCCATAATACGGTCACGTTTTTCCGAAATTCTATGACACCTGCCACAAACCCTTCAATTGAAGGAGAATCTATTCAAAAGACAGTAGCTCGTATTGACGCACAAGACGAGAGTTTCATCATCCCAGTGCGGGATTTTCTCAGTTCATTTGGGTGTGAGACTATTGTCAATCGGCCGAGCTCAGCGCCAGTTGATTACCATATAGTCTGTGGAGACAACTGGTATGTGAAACAAATTTTTTCGTCACTAGCGATATCGGCAGGGAAGCGCCTGGTGATCAGTATGGACGTTACTGCTGAAACCTTTGAAGAAATTCCGCCATTCACAAAAGTAGTTTTTTTTGAACCGGGCACACTGACTGTCGATGACATCGAGCGCATGTTTCAATTCTTTTTTACTTCGCAAACTCTCGAACTTGACCTGAGAAAAAATCCCAAAAAACACGTACGCGCAGATAGTATACGTCAGCCCAACCATATGCCTCACGTTAAACAAGAGTCCCAGGAAGAAGAGCGCGTGGTTATGGAAAACGATACGAAGCGCATTAACGACATTGTGCAGTCTCTTTTCTCTCCACAGACGAGCAAGAAGAAGCGGTCAAAAAAAATAGGAACCAGATTGTGGAGAGGGGTTGTACTGTTTTTTGTGCTTTCCCCATTTCTGTGGTACTGCATGAGTATTGCACTAGGAACGCTTACGGTAGGCTACGCTGCGTTTTTAGTGCGTAGCGGCAAGGTACAATCAGCATCTGCGGTAAGCCGGTTCGCGCGATTTTGGGTGGATCAAGGAGACCAAGCCCTTCGAGTCATCGGTCAGCCAATTCGTCTCGTGAGCGAAGAGAGCGTGTACGGGCAGGAGCGGTATCTGTCGCTTCTTTCTCACATTGCAGCGGCAACCAACGGGGTGAGCAGTGTGTTTGCGACGGGAAAAACGCTTGCCGGGCAGTTGCTTTCGCGAGCCGGAGACAGTGAAACGTCCGGTTCTCCTGCCCGGGAAGTAGCGGGTCTGCGCACGGAATTATTTTCCGTTCAAAACCATGTGGGGCTGGCGCAGTCTGAACTTCACGCGCTTATCGAGAGTTCATCATTCCCGTTTTGGTTTGCTGCCACCAAACGATTAGGGCAGCGGGGAGAGGATGCGCTTGCCCGGTATCGCCACAGCATCTCTAGTGTCGATAAATTTTTGTTATTGTATCCGCGTATGACCGGGTTTCGAGAGAAGCAAGTCTACCTCGTATTACTCCAAAACAGTACGGAGCTTCGTCCGACAGGAGGATTTATTGGGAGTATTGCGCGTGTGTCGGTAGAAGACGGACGAATGAGCGACCTGGAGGTTTCTGATGTCTATGTTGTTGACGGACAACTCAAGGGACACGTTGATCCTCCCATTCCAATCCGGGAACTTCTCGGTCAGGAGCACTGGTATCTTCGTGACAGCAATTGGGATCCTGATTTTTCCCGTTCCGCCGCTCAGGCGGCCTGGTTTTACGAAAAGGAAACAGGCGTGCGCGTTGATGGCGTCATCGGCATAAGTACGCCCTTTATCGTTGATCTTCTCGCACTCACAGGGCCTCTGACGCTTATTGATTACAACGATCGTATCACAAGTCAAAATTTTTACGGAAAATCTCTTTTTTACACACAGGAAGATTTTTTTCCTGGATCCACACAAAAAAAAGATTTTTTAGGGAGCCTGACCGGGATTCTTCTTGACGAACTGACGACATCCAAGACGCTCAATCCTGTCGGTGTTTTTCGTACGCTCACCGACGCCCTGGAACGTCGGGATGTGCTTTTTTATTTCACCGACCCGGAGCTTCAAAGCATGGTGACGCAGTTCGGGTGGTCGGGAAATATTTTTCCTGTCTCCGCTTGTGCCGGCGTTTCGGGCACGTGTCTCTCCGATCCGCTTATGGTGGTGGAGGCAAATTTGGGAGTGAATAAAGCAAACTATTTTGTGGGTAGGCAACTCACCCGCACGATACGGGTTGAGCAGGATGGAGGGGTGAAAGAAACAATAACATTAACGCTCGAGAACTCCTCTCGCGGCCGGCCGGATGATAGCGGCGGAGTCTACAGAAGCTATATCAGGTACCTCCTTCCTCCGGACGCTTCCGTGAGTTATGTACGTTTGAGCGGTGTGAACGTGCCGCTACGTGATACTAAGCAACTAACACCGCCGTCTCTTCCGTATGCCGAGTATGCGGACAAGCCGGGGATGTTGGGAGTTGCCGTGGAGATCCCAGCGTCAGGAGCTGAACAACTTACGCTCGAATATAGCCGAGGAGCGAAGCTTCAGATAGGCCCGGACGGAGCAACGTACGAACTTTTTATGCAAAAACAGTCTGGGGTGAGCGATACGCCTATTGAGGTTATCGTTGAGTACCCGGTGTTTTGGGAGGCAAAATTATTGGGAGACACACCGCAAGCATTCCTTGCAAAAGAGGGCCGTCTCGAGTACAATACCATTTTGTCGCAAGACAAGCTTATTCGTTTCCAATTTTTCAAATGAAGAAATATTCTCTTAAAGCTGAATTACGAAGTCTCGTCGGACGTAAAAGCAAGACTCTTCGAGTCCAGTCTATTCTCCCGGCGACCATCTATGGGAAAAAAGTAAAAAGCGCCTCTATTCAGGTAAAAACCGACGAATTTGGCAAGATCTATAAAGAGGCAAGGGAAACAGGGCTTGTAGAGCTCCACCTCGACAAAGACGTGCGGCCCGTGCTTATCCATAATGTCCAGCTCGACCCGGTTTCCGATGCCCCACTTCATGTTGAGTTTTACCAAGTCGATCTCAAAGAAAAAGTAAAAACCCGTGTGCCCGTTGAGCTTATTGGTGAATCTCCTGCAGTTGCCCAAAAGCAAGGTGTACTCCTTACGCTTCTAAGTGAGATTGAGGTAGAAGCCTTGCCAACAGATCTTCCGGAAAAAATAGAAGTGGATGTGTCGGGACTATCAGCAGTTGATCAAGAGCTCAAGGTTGCTGATCTCAAAGTTCCCGGTAGTGTCACTGTGCTTTCTGAGCCTACGGTGAGAGTCGTGAAGGTTGGGGCTCTCGTAACGAAGGAAGCAGAAGCTGAGGCTGTCGCTGAAGCAGCGGCAGCTGCAGTCAAGGCTGCTGAGGCTACCACAGTAGCCCCTGCTGAAGGCGCACCATCTGCTGAAGGTGCTCCCAAAGAAGAAGCAGGAAAAGTTGCCCCTAAAGCTGAAGAAAAATCTGCTACCCCCATTGGGAAGCCCCAGGAAGAAAAGAAGTGAACCCATCAAGGTAAAAGCGAGGAAAGTTTTTCAACAATCTGACTATTTGGATCAAGGCTCGTTGCCTGAACAAGATATTCTTTTGCTTCTTCTGGTTTTGACAATTGATAGGCCAGGGCTGCGAGAGTGATGTAAGCGTCTCTGTAGTCTGGTTTCTCTCTCACGACTCCTTGCCAGAAATGATAGTCTTCCCGTGCCTTTTTACTCTCCAATAGTCTTTGGTTTCGTTCTTCTTGGTAGCTAGAAAAGACTCCTAGGACATCGGTTGAGACACCGGAAACGTTCATAGTATTAACTGTTATAAGCGTAATTAAGGTTAACCAAAGGAGAGTTGCGGAGAATATTCGGATAATCTGCGGGAATACTTGAAGCTTGATCATAGGAGAACCGTGGCAGTATAGTTACTGTAGCTACACCATGAAGCACAATGCAAGAGGGAAAATTATCGCATTACTCAAGATTGCCTACCCTCAAGCCAAAATAGTTTTGAACCATAGTAGTCCCTGGGAGCTTTTGGTCTCCGTGGTTTTATCCGCCCAATGTACTGATATCCTCGTAAACAAGGTTACCGATAGACTGTTTAAGAAGTACAAAAAGCTCGATGACTACCTAGGAGCTAGCCTTGTTGAGTTTGAAAAAGACATTAAATCGACAGGATTTTACCACAATAAAGCTAAAAACATTCTCGCAGCCGCAAAGTTCGTGAGTGAGAAATACGGCGGTAAGGTGCCCAAGACCATGGAGCAATTACTTACTCTCCCCGGTGTTGCGCGAAAAACCGCCAATGTCATTTTGGGAAACGCTTTTGGCGTTGTTGAAGGAATAGCTGTCGATACCCACGTCCTACGTCTGAGCCAAAGGTTACAATTGGTTGACTTAGCTACAATCGGGGGGAAAAAAGAGCTCGTTTTTAAAAGGCCACCCCTTGCGAGACTGCAAGGGGTGGCCTTAAGTAAAGATCAAGTCGTAGTTGACTATAAAAAAGATGCCGATCCCGTAAAGATCGAACGCGAGCTAATGAAAGTAATTCCAAAGGCTGATTGGTTCAAAACCACCTATCTCCTCATTGACCACGGCCGCGCAGTCTGTAAAGCCCAAAACCCGCGCTGTAGCGACTGTATTCTCCTTGAGCTTTGTCCCGCCGCGCGCATAATAGTGTAGCTTTTTCCTTGTTTTTCCTTGTTGCGAGCGTAAGACTCTCTATGCTATTCTCTAAACTATGCCAGCGAAGAAAAAATTTTCTATAGAAACACCACACGAGTCTCCTGCGATACCTCCGAAATTTTCCCGACGCTGGCTTGGTATCATTGTGGTTCTTATCGTGCTTGGCTATTTTGGGGTGAGGAAAGGCATGTTTGTTGCGGCAGTTGTCAACGGCCGCCCGATTTTCCGCTGGGAGCTTACCAACAGTCTTGTGTCCCGGTTTGGCAAGCAGACGCTTGAGGGCATGATTTCTGAGGCACTCATTGTTGGCGCGGCGCGAAAATCCGGTGTCACTATCTCAAGTCAAGAGGTTGACGGGAAAGTTGTAGAGGTTGTCAAAGGCCTTGGAGAAAACGTGAAGCTTGAGGAAGTGTTGCAATTTCAGGGCATGACGAAGACTGATTTTGAAAGTCAAATTCGTCTACAGCTGACCGTCGAAAAACTTTTGGGTAAAGACATCGAGATTACAGAATCAGACATAGATGCCTTTATTGCGACTAACCGCGCAACACTTGCGGCAACTGAGCCCGCAGCGCTGCGGCAGGAAGCGCGCAATACAATTCTTGGTACGAAAATAAGTGAAAAAATCCAGCCGTGGTTTTTGGAGATAAAAGAGAAAGCAAAAGTTCTGCGATTCCTCTAAATGAAGACCTGGCAGAAACTCCGCAACAACCCCGCGCTGTGGGAGCGCTATTTTGTCCGAGAAAAAGTTATCACCGCGATCCGTACATTTTTCATTAATCAAGGATTCCACGAAGTAGAAACGCCCTTTTTGACAGGTAGTTTGCCTCCCGAATCCTACGTTGACGTTTTTGAAACAAAACTGCTTGATCGAAAGCGTCAGGCCACGCGTGCATTTCTTCCGACTTCACCTGAGCCATTTCTCAAAAAGCTTCTCGTTGCTGGCATTGGTAACTGTTTTAGCATTACCAAAAGTTTCCGCAACACCGAAAGTCAAAGTAAAACGCATAACCCGGAATTTACGATCCTTGAGTGGTATAGGGTTGGTGCTGACTACACAGATATTATGAAGGATTGCGAAGATCTCCTCATGTTTATTAATACGTACCTCCTTCGCTCGAAAACAACAAAAGGCGCAATGGATACAAAAACGATCATCTATGGAGGCAAAAAAGTGAGCCTTGCTCTTCCGTGGGAAAGACTCACGGTAACCCAAGCGTTTAAAAAATATGCTCACGTAAATTTGGAACGCGCATTAACAGAACAAGAGATTTTTGTGGTCGCAAAGAAAAAAGGATACACCATTGGCAAAAACGACAATTGGGAAGAGTTGTTTTTGCAGATATTTCTAAACGAAGTCGAGCCGCATCTGGGAAGAGGGAAACCGACGATTATCTATGATTACCCCGTCACTCTTGCTGCGCTTTCGAAAAAGAAAAAGAGTGACCCTAGGTTTGCAGAACGATTTGAGTTTTACATCGAGGGATTGGAATTGGGCGACGCATACAGCGAACTTACCGATTGGAAAGAACAAGCTGAGCGGTTCGCCAGCGAAACAAAAGAGCGAGAACAGCTTGGCAAAACAGCTCATCCCATTGATACAGATTTTATTGATGCGCTCAAAGTCGGTTTGCCTTCAACCGGCGGAATCGCTGTTGGCGTTGATCGCCTAATCATGCTTTTTGCAGATGTCACCGATATTGCCGACACCATGTTTTTTCCGGTAGAAGATTTGTTTGAACAATTGAACAATTGATTCGTTCGTGAGATAATGAAGCCCCATAAAATTGGGGCATTTTTGTTCTATGGCAAACATCACCACCGCCCAGTTTAAAAAAGGCATATTCATCGAGTTTAAAGGCGAGCCGCATCAGATTGTGGATATGCAGTTTGTCAATCCCGGTAAAGGATCGGCCTTCGTTCGGACGAAGCTGAAGGGTCTTAAATCCGGAAAGGTTCAGGAGTTTACTTTTAAATCCGGAGAATCTGCGCAGGAGTTGCCTGTTGAAACCCATGAGATGCAATATCTCTACAAGGAAGGTGAAAATTATGTTTTCATGGAAAACCGAACATATGAGCAGTACCACATTCCAGCAAGTATGCTCGAAGACTTTGTGAGGTACCTCAAACCCAATGATACCTATCAAGTCCTCGTTCACGGCGAAGATGCGGTGGGGATCAGGTTTCCCAAAAAAGTGTGGCTCAAGGTGACGGAGGCAGAAGAAGGCGCTCGGGGGAATACTGTAAGCGGTGGAGGAACGAAGCTCGTGACGGTTGAGACCGGTGCAAAAGTGACGGCCCCCCTTTTTATAAAAGCCGGCGACACCATTGGTATTGACCCGGAGACTGGAGAATACCTTGAGAGGGGTTAGGTGATAGGGTTTAGGGTATAGTAAAATTTGGTTAATGCGGAAAGTTCTCACATTTCTCTCTGTTTTTCTTTTCGGTATCGGCGTCAGTCAATTATTTTTTCTTTTTCAATCTCAAAAACAAATTCCACAAACCAACACGTCAATTGAAAATACCCCACAGCCGACGAGTATCACTACAGCAATCACAAAAAGAGATGGGGAATCTACTATTGTTTCGCGTGTGATTGATGGAGATACGGTGGAGCTATCTGACGGCAGAAAACTTCGTTACATTGGTATTGATACGCCGGAGATTGTACATCCGGAAAAGCCGGTTGAGTGCTTTGGGAGAGAGGCGAAATTAGAAAACGAGAAATTAGTGAATGGTAGGACAGTAAGACTTGAAAAAGATATTTCTGAAACAGACAAATACGGAAGACTCCTTCGGTATCTGTATGTGGGCCTGCCTGCGCAGGCAGGCGACGTGTTCGTTAATGATTACTTAATCCGCCTTGGATTTGCGCACGCCTCGACCTATCCGCCGGATGTGAAATATAGTCAACAATTTTTAGAGGCGGAGCGCGAAGCGCGAGAGAATAATCGGGGATTGTGGGCTGGTTGTACTTTTGAAAATTCTTCGGGGTCAGGCCTTACAACACCTCAAGGCCAGACCCCTTCAAGCGGCTTGAGTAGTTCCTGTGTGATCAAGGGTAATATCTCAAGCAGCGGAGAAAAGATTTACCATCTTCCAGGTTGCGGATCATACGACAAGACTTCTATTGATGAATCAAAAGGAGAGCAGTGGTTTTGCACGGAAGACGACGCCGTCTCCGCCGGCTGGCGAAAAGCAAAGAATTGCTGACGATTTAGCGCTACAAATTGCCCCCTTTTGACTTATAGTGGTAAAATACAAGCATATGGTTTTACGACGAATAGAACAATTAAGAGCAGAACAGAGAGCCGCGGAAGAAGGAAACCAAACAATGGTTGATATTCAAGCTCAATTGTAAAGAAAAAATGAAGACGAAGAAAGAGTCAGAGAGCAAGTCAGGCGGGATAAAATTGATGGAATATTCGAAGAAAGCGGGGTGTTGCGGCACTTAAATGCGATTGCAAAAAAAGAACTGAGGCTTAAAAGACACGCACTAAAAATTAGTTATTCTGGATATAACACCGTTGCCACTGCAAAGTTGGAGTGGGGGAGGGGGGTTAGTTTAGATTCCGGCATTATTCTACCAGATAAAATTATTTCTAAATGGGGACTACTTAATAGAGGAGTTGGTGAGTATTCCTACATATACTTTGATTTAAAAGGGAATTTAGATGGTAACTGTAGTATTGGTACGGGCGACGGTGGAGTCATTACTCGAGAGCAATGGCTAGCTAATCCGGATATCTTTGTCGGCTCTGTTGCAGCATCTTTTATACATCCCCATGTTTCTTCTCCAGGATGGTTTCCAAGATACCCCCAAGGACATGGCGGCGGCGAAGGAGGTTAGTTGTTAACTTCAGTATTTCCCTCTACACTAACCTCATGAAGCTTTCCGCGCCGAAATGGTTTTCAGAATTTATTCCTTCTCGGAAACACCTCGCCTTTGAGCTTCTTGGTACAACGATTGTCGCAGGTCTTGCTACGATAGCAATTGTATTTTTACGCGGGGAGGTGAACCGTGCGGAAATTAAAAAATTGTCTATTGCCCAACAATTTGCACAGGGTAGGAGTTTTGTTGCCAATCGCGGTTCAATAGTTTATATAGGCGTTGTCCACTCTGCGACTGTTGCCGAGGCGGCACACGTCCTTGCAGCGATGGGCATGGAAAACGCGCTCAATCTCGACAACGGAGGATCAACAGCACTTTGGTCCGGTCTGCCTGCGCAGGCAGGCGGCTACAAAGTCGGGCCGGGACGCAACTTACCTAACGCCATCTTGTTTGTGAGTAAATAACAACTTAGCGGCTAAAGAAATCCGTAAGTAGACGACTGATATTATTTACAGCCGTCTGTTGATTCTTTTTGTATTCAGAAGATGTATGTTCATGGGCATAGTCGCTAATACCACGGAAAATATGCCCAGGTACCATATTTAATTGGCACGTTAATGCAAATCCTGCGGATTCCCAGTCAACAGAAAGCCCTTTATACAAGTTGTTTAATTGATTTCTTCTTTTTGTATTTATGACATCTTCGTCACCCGACAATATGATCCCCCATACGAGAGAAAAGTCATTATTTTGTACAGTATTCTTTAATACGAGAGGTGCAATTTTATAGCGGGGTGGAGGAGCCTTGTGAGGAAATAATTCCACAACATCGTGTTCTATAACTTGTGTTGCGACGACAATATCTCCAATTTTGAGTTTGCTCGATATTGCTCCTGCAGTACCGTAATGGATATATTGTTTTGCTGGAAATGTATCAACAAGAAGCTGTGTTGCGGTAGCTGATTTAATTTTGCCACATCCGGAAATGATGAGGCTTATCTTCTTATCAAAAAAAATTCCAGTATACATCTCCCGTGAGCCCCTTTTATAATATTTGCGATTTGTTACCTGTTGTAATAGGGGTTTTGCCTCAGCAAGCAAAGGGATGACGAACCCAAAGTCGAATATACTCATGAGTTACTCCCTGCAGTGATTTCATAAATTGTTTCCATTGCCTCTTTCATGCGCACAAGATCATCCTGTGAAAGCCAGGATTTTTCCGCGACGTTTTGATCTCGATCTCCCACTGTTTGCGCTTCCCATGGAAGTCTGCCGCGCTCATTCCCGTAATGAATTGCCAGAAAATTAATATTTACTACGGGAATTATATCCCTATTTCGAGTTACCCATTCGATAGTCGCTTTATAATCATCTCCCGGAATACCAAGGATAAAATTAGGGATTATTTTTAATCCTAATTTCCTTGCTCGTTCGCATGCTTCCTCTAAATGCTTTAATCTATATGGTTTATTAAATAACTCAAGATGCTGGTCGTTTACTGTTTCTACACCGAATTCCATATATTTTACTCCCAAGCTAACTGTTTCTTCCATCAAGCCGTTTTTTAAAGCTAAGCTGGGAGGTGTTTGAACAATAAATCCTAAGAAATCTTGATTGTATTGCTGTACTTGTTCGGAAACTTCTCCGATGGACCGCCAGTTCTTGGCTTGCCCAAACGATTTATCATTGATAAAAATAAGCTTAAAATCAAGAGGTTTGAGCGCCTCCACTTGCTCTTCTATTTTTCCAGGACTTGCGATAGTTAATGTCGTTGGGACGGTACAAAAAGAACAGAGGAATAAACATCCATCACTTAGCATGAGCCTTGGAATACATTTTTCTCCTTTGAATAAGCTATAGTCAGGAGGAGAATCAAGCTGTACTTCAAGAACCTCGGTCAATTCACCAATGGCATTCAAATATCGCACATGACGGTAGCCTGAAAAATCAGTTGGATCTGTATATCCTCCCAATATCATGTTGCGATCGACTGTCTTGGCGACATGATGAACCTGTTGTACATTTGCGTCCATTACAGAAAAGAGAATTCGTTCTGAATTTGGTTTTTTACTCAATAAATCCACCGAAGCATCTAAATCTTCCACGATGTGAAATGATTTTTCATATGTATCTGAAGAAAGCGCTCCCGCAATAGTAGGAATCCAGAAAGGAATTTCCATGTAATGCTCGGGGAAATAATACCCGTCCATTTTTGTATAGGCTTTTCGATAGTAATCTCGCATGATGGAATCAGGGGTTAGGAGTTTGTCACTAAACTGAACAAAAGTTACCTTTTCTCTATCCGGAGACATAATATAAAACAACAAGGCTTCTGCCATTTTAACATAAAGCACAAGTTAAACTAATGAGGGCTATAAAGTCGGCCCAGGCCGTGCTCTTCCCAATGCCATCTTGTTTGTCTGGCGATAGTTTCGGTACAATAAAGGTATGGATGAACCTGCCATTCCTCAAAAACCTTTAACCTACGAAGAAACGCCCATTATCGAGCCTATCAAGGAGTCAGCGCCTCCTCCTCTATCAGAACCAAGTAAACTACCGACGACGCCAAAGAAGCCATCATTTTTTAGAAGACTTTTTGGATTCATCGGGAATCTTTTTTTCTTTACTCTACTTTTTGCAATTGGCATGTGGTTAAGTACAATCTTGCGTCAGTTTTTGCCCGCTGGAGTTGAGATAATACCTACTCCTACCGTGACACGAGAACCAACCGTAGGTCCGGAGGCAACAAAGAGTTCAGAATGGAAAACATACGAGGTTATGAGTGCGGGAACAAAGCTTCCCGTTAGTGGAGTGAGTTTTGAGCTTCCTCCTGACGTCCTTGCCCCTATGTGTGATGGAGCAAGCTGTGTTTCGCAGGGGACGTATTTACCGGGTGGCAGCCGATTTACCGTGGCCGCGCGTGGGACGAATCAGGGCTTGAGTTACATAAGGGGTGCCATCATTACTGATGCAGCCGGCCGTCCGTTTACGACAACACAAACTACAGTTGGTGGCTATCC
>CAYSOR010000005.1:0-21058 GCA_964432705.1 uncultured Gammaproteobacteria bacterium | reverse complement strand
AATAACCCATCGTTTTTTGAGCAATTTCTTAATCCTTTTCATGCAGAGCCGTATTATACTCCAAACTGCAACAAAACTCATCTACGATTTGGATTTGGTATGGTTTGCTTCTTGCGTTTTCTCACATATTCCTTTTAGAATAGGGTTCTATGGCAGAAGAGAAACGTCGAGATATTCCGCAAATATTCCTCTGGTCGCTTCTTGTGATATGTGCTTTCCTGATAGGCTCCCTTTATACCAAGGTTCAATATCTTGAAAAAGGAAGTAAAACTACTGCGGGTACGACCCCTCAACAACCCTCCGGACAAGCTCCGACACAGTCCACTGTTTCTCTTGATCAGGTAAAGGACGCATTTAACAAGAGTGCGATTAAATTTGGTGACCTCAAGAGAAAAGTCTTATTTATTGAAGTCGCTGATCCCAGTTGTCCGTATTGCCATGTTGCCGTAGGTTTAAATCCAGAGCTCAATAAGCAGGTTGGGGATCGATTTACTCTTGTTTCTGACGGCGGTAGTTACATTGCTCCGGTTCCGGAAATGAAAAAACTCGTCGACAGCGGGAAAGCTGCACTCGCCTGGATTTACACGCCGGGTCATGGAAACGGAGAAATGGGAACGAAGGCCATGTATTGTGCATTTGAGAAAGGTAAATTTTGGGAAGTTCATGACCTCCTGATGACAAGCAAGGGATATGATCTCCTAAATAATACAATAAAAAATGATAAAGCCAAATCCGGAGAGCTCGCAGGTTTTTTCAAATCAGTGTTTGATTCCGCACAGATGAAGTCGTGTCTGGATAGCGGGAAATACGACGAGAGGTTAGCTGAAGACGTAAAACTTGCCTCCGGCATCGGCATAACGGGCACTCCCGGATATTATGTGAACGAAACGAACTTTGCCGGGGCATACAGCTGGAAAGACATGGAGACAGCTGTCAACGAATCCCTCAAGTGATGTTAAGACTTTTTCGCCTTCTTTTTAACTGGTTTTGTTTGTTGATGTTCCCCGTTGAGTGCATAGACATGAGCTACAGCTACGGCGAGCGCATCTGCGCAGTCATCGGGTTTGGGAACTTCACGAAGATGAAAGAGTTTGGTAATTGCTTTTTGCACTAATTTTTTGTCTGCGTTGCCGATGCCGCAAATCATGCGCTTAATTGCGAGCGGGCTATAGGAAGCGACGCGAATGTTCAGTTGCGCGGCAGCAAGAAGTATTATTCCGCGTGCTTGACCAACTGAAATAGCGGTTTTCGCGTTTGTTGCAAAAAAAAGATCCTCGACGCTGACAAAATTTGGTTTATGGGTTTTTATAAGTGATCGAAGTTCTTTGTGAAGACTCGCGAGTCGTTTTTCCGGTGGTGACTCCTTTGGTGTGGTAAGGCAGCCGTACGTTCGAGCAAGAAGTTTACCTTTTTCTGACTCTATCACTGCCCACCCCATGCGCGCAGTTCCCGGATCAACTCCAAAAATTACCATGATACCTGTTTATAACATGCTTGAGTGAAGTTTTCCACACGAATAGCGTATACTTACTATTAAAGAATATGATGTTTCAATTTTTTGCAGCTTTGCTTGGTACGGGTTTTGTTGTTTCTACCGTCAGCCTTTTGTGGCCCAGGTTTACCCAACAACCCAGGCCACCACAACTTGAGCGAGTGAGGGAAGTTGTGATGAAGACACCCATTGGTCAGCAAGCCGCAACTATTTTGGGCGTTTCCGATGAAGCGAGTATCGAGCCAATCAATGTTTCCTCGCTTGCCGGGTCACTGGCTCAACAAGCGGGAAATGTCGTTACGGAAAAGGTTGCTCAGGAAGTGACGAGTCGGGCAGTAATACAAATTATTTCTCAAATTGATAAACTACCCGACGCACAGCGAAAAACACTTGAGCAAGCGGTATGTACACAGAAGGAGTGATATAGTTTGACCGCTTGATTCCCGGAATCAGGCACGAAGATATGTATACGCAGGCAATTGTTGCGGTCATCATCGTCAGTCTCCTTTCTTTATTGGGAGCGGCATTCCTTGTCTTGAAACGAACGTGGCTCACGCGCATTATGTCTCCGCTTTTGGCTTTTTCTTCGGGCGTGCTATTAGGAAGCACGTTTTTTGACCTCATTCCAGAAAGCATGGAACTCGTACCCGATCAGGCAATGGTATTTATTATTGCTGGTATTGTGTCGTTTTTTTCACTTGAAAAACTGTTGCAGTGGCACCATCACGTGGAGGGTGATCACGCAGGAGAAAGTAAAGCAGTCGGTTATTTGTCTCTTATCGGTGACGGTATTCACAATTTTGTTGACGGAACGATCATCGCCGCGGCGTTTCTTGTGTCTCCCTCACTTGGTATATCGGCAACAATTGCAGTTATTGCGCACGAAATACCGCATGAACTTGCAGACTTTACTATTCTTCTTCATAGCGGATTTAGCAACGCAAAAGCGCTGTTTTTCAACTTTCTCTCGGCGACAACTGCAATTGTCGGAGCTATCTTGGTGTTGACAATATCCTCGGTCACAGAAACATTTGTTCCGCACCTCGTGCCGTTTGCGGCCGGTAACTTTCTCTATATTGCCATGAGCGATCTTATTCCAGAACTTCACCGACGTAGAAGCAGACTTTCTTCAATAGTGCACATCATCGCCCTCGTCCTTGGGGTAACCCTCATCTATTTGTTACAATGAGCTCCATGAATGAAGAGATAACGAAACGTGCCAAAGACGTACTCCTTAAGCTTAATCTTGAAGAAAAGCGTCGTGCGATACGGGAGCTTGAGGCAGAGTCGATGAAAGAGGGATTTTGGAAGGATTCTCAAGCCGCTGGAAAAAAGATGAAGCAGCTTGCCGAAGTCCAAAAGGAGCTTGAAGAAGGAGAAATGTTTGAACTTCTCGCATCCGAAGGAGATGAACAAGCCGTCACGAGAAAGCTAGACAAGCTAGAATTTGCTCTCTATTTGTCCGGGCAGTATGACAGGAGCGATGCAATTGTGGCGATTCACGCAGGTCAAGGTGGAACCGAGGCTATGGATTGGGCGGCAATGCTCTCGCGTATGTACAGCCGCTACATCGAAAAGAAAGGATGGGAAAGTGAAATTATTGATGAGACGAGAGGAGATGAAGCAGGACTAAAAAGCATAACCTATGAAGTCCGCGGCCGGTTCGCTTACGGCTTCCTCAAGACTGAAGCAGGGGTCCACCGGCTCGTTCGTCAATCACCATTCAACGCGGATAAACTTCGCCAAACTTCATTTGCCATGGTAGAAGTTTTGCCTATCGTGGAGGAAGGAGAGGAAATTCCGATCAAAGACGATGAGATAGAATGGGACTTCTTCAGAAGCGGCGGAAAGGGAGGGCAAAACGTCAATAAAGTCTCAACAGCTGTTCGCTTGCGCCACAAACCCACGGGAATTATTGTGACAAGTCAAGCGCAGCGCTATCAGGGTCAGAATCGTGAATATGCACTTCGGGTATTGCGGGCAAAGCTATGGGAAATTGAAGAACAAAAACGACTCCAGAAGGAAAAAACTTTGAAAGGCGGCTATAAAACACCCGGGTGGGGGAATCAGATTCGCTCCTATGTTCTCCACCCCTATCACATGGTCAAAGATCTTCGTACTGAGCATGAAACGAGTAATACCAACAGAGTGCTGGATGGTGACATTGAGGATTTTATCATCGCCTACTTGAAAAAAACCACGTAAGCGCTGATAATGGAGGATACTATGACATCTCCCAAAACAACCGTTCCACCCGTTCGTCCCGATACGTCACCGCAAGAAGTGCTTCATCCGATCGAGAAACCACCATCATTTGCCGCGCTGACAGCGTCCAAAAAAAAGCTCGTGATAGGAGCTGTCTATGCGCTTCTTGTCCTCCTGGGAGTAGGAACCGGTTATCTCCTTTCGCAAAAAATCTCGCTTACTAACTCGGGTTTCGGAAAAAAGCCTGGTTTTATTAAAACCGATAAGGTCATCGGAACCACAGATACAAAGACGTTTCGTGATAGTGCAGAGGGAACAATAGAAAAGGATGGTGTGGACGGGGAGGGAACCCACAGACTCATTCGTGAGGGCGGTCCGTCACAAACTGCATTTCTTATTTCATCCGTCATAGACCTTGATGAGTACATCGGTAAAAAAGTAAAAATATACGGAGAAACCTTTGCAGCACAAAAAGCCAGTTGGCTGATGGATGTCGGAAAAATTGAACTACTTGAATGATTCGTTTTGACCATGTCTCCAAGCGCTTTGCAACTCTTGCCGCTCTCAACGATATTACGTTTGAAGTGAGTAGCGGGGAATTTGTGTTCTTTATCGGTCCCTCCGGAGCCGGTAAAACAACCATATTACGGCTGATTACGCGCGATCTCACTCCAACCAAGGGGAAAATTTTTGTTGACACCTGGGACGTCGCTTCTCTTGCTCCCGGTAACATTCATTTCTTGCGTCGGGCAGTGGGAATGGTATTCCAGGATTTTAAATTGCTCATGGACAGAACGGTGTATGAAAATATTGCCATAGGACTGGAAATTCTCGGGCGAGCGCAACAAGAAACAGAAAAACGCGTTGGCGAAGTGATGGAACTTGTAGGACTTACGGAGAAACGATATTTATTCCCTCTTCAGCTATCTGCGGGTGAAATGCAACGCACCGGTATTGCACGGGCTATCGTTGCAGGACCAAAAATAATCATGGCAGACGAACCGACAGGAAACTTAGATCCCCAAACCGCATGGAGTATCATGGAGGTATTAGGTGAGATAAATTCTTTAGGAACCACGGTACTTATGGCGACCCATAATGCAGCAATTGTGAATCATCTGAAAAAACGAACCATAGCTCTGGAGCACGGAAAGATAGTAAGTGACGAACCCAAAGGCTCGTATCGGTTGTTAAAAGCTAAACCAAAAAAAGACCATGGGAACCCGTAATACCATTCGTACGCACATACGGCGATCACCCTATCAAGCCGTGGTCGCGGTTTTGACGATGTTTGTAACGTTTCTTTTGGCTGGCGTGTTTTTCCTTATCAGTCTCGCATCAGGTGTTATTCTGAATTATTTTGAAAGTAAACCGCAAATTACAGTCTTTTTTGTCGATAAGGCAAGCGAGTTAGAGGCTAATAACCTCAAAAACACGCTTGAGCAGACAGGGAAAACCTCCTCAATACAATACGTGACGAAAGAAGAGGCCTTAGTTATTTACAGAGAGCAGAACAAAAATGATCCGCTCCTTCTCGAAATGGTGACAGCCGATATTTTGCCCGCCTCGCTTGAAGTATCGGCAACCGATCCAAAGTATCTCAAGGAGCTCGAGCCAATTATAAAAAAAGCGAGCGGTGTCGAAGAGGTCGTGTACCAAAAGGATGTCGTCGAGACGCTTTTATCCTGGACCAGTGCCGTTCGAATAGTCGGGGGAATACTGGTGGGGCTTTTGGCATTGAACTCATTTCTTGTTGTCATGACTGTTATTGGCATGAAGATTGCACTCAAGCGTGAAGAGGTAGAGATTCTCACGCTCGTGGGGGCAACGAGGTGGTATATCAGATTACCGTTCCTTCTGGAGGGAGGACTCTATGGGTCTGTTGGTGCGTTTTTGGCTTGGATAGTCATTACCTTACTGACCGTCTGGATGCAGCCATTTTTGCTCTCATTTCTCGGCAGCATACCGTTAATTTTCGGACTGTTGGCTAATTTTACCTCAACGCCTTTTTTGGTTGCGGTCGTTATCTTCCTCGCAGGGCTTCTGACGACCGGTTTTCTTCTGGGTAGTATGGCAAGTTTGGTTGCCGTCGGCCGTTTCCTTAAATGATCATCCTACGGATTATTATTCTCTTCCTTATCTCTCTCATTCTTACTGTCCGCATTGTGGCACAGGCTCCGAGTGAGGTTGACAGCAGGATTACCGAGCTCCTGAAAAAGATTACGGAGCTTCAAAGTCAGGAGAATACGCTTGGGAAACAAATACAACTTTTGGATTCCAACATTGCCCTCACGACACTAAAAATAAAAAATATTAGTGGGGCAATTGCCACACTGTCGATGGAGATAGATGAGTTGGCAGGGGAAATAGAACGATTAGAGGTATTGTTAACGAAGCGCTCCGAACTGGTACTTCGCAGGATTCCAGCGACGTATAAGCGTCAGGTGGCACCACAATTCGGCGTACTACTGTTGAGTCAAAACTTTTCTGATTTTCTTTCCCGCGTCAAGTACCTTTCAAGCGTACAAGAACAGGATGCCCAGCTTCTCTTTCAACTCAAAGCAACGCAGAATCACTTTGGTGCTCGTAAAGAGCTTCGGGAAGATAAACGCACGAAGCAGCAACAGCTCCAACGCCAGCTCGAAGCAGAAAACCGATCGCTTGGAGTACAGAAACGGGAAAAACAAGTGCTTCTCGATGAAACCAGGAGTAGTGAGGTTACCTATCAAAAACTTCTCTCACAAGCACTTGCAGAAAAGCAGGCACTCGAGCGGGCGCTCGTCGATGCCGTCAAGGTCGGTCCGGTGGGCAAGGGTGACCCCATAGCACTTGTGGGTAATAGCGGCTATCCGGGGTGTTCTACTGGCCCGCACCTTCATTTCGAAATTCGAAAGAATAATTCTTGGACAGATCCGTCAGAATATCTCTCGAGCAAAAATGTCATTGATGAACAAAATGGAGGAAGTAGAACGATCGGATCGGGGAGTTGGGATTGGCCGCTTGCCGATACTATTCGTCTGACTCAACATTACGGAAAAACTCCGTATTCCTGGCGCTATGCATATTCCGGAGGCATTCATACGGGCTTTGATATGGTTTCTACTAGTGGTGATGTCGTTCGCGCTCCGAAAGAAGGAACGCTTTACAGTAGCAGTCAACCCTGCGGTAGCAGCAGCATTATTAAAATCAAGTACATCGATCACGGAGACGGAGTGTTAAGTTTTTATCTCCACGTTCAGTGAAGAACTAACGTACATCAAGGTACAGTTGGAAGACTGAGGTGTTTTTCGATGGTTCCCAGTCTTTCCTCGTGATTTGCAAGTCTATTCGAATTTAACTCTTGTTCTTGTCGGTATGATTGTGTATCTCCTGCAATTTTGTCGACAGATACCATTATTTTGTCGAGCGTATCCAATCGGTTTTGTAATCCTGCAAGATTTTTGAGATTCTGCTCGTTATCCCGCAGAATTCTCCCAACATCATCAAGTTGATCCAACGCTTTTTGATTTCTATCAATTTTTTGAGAAACATCGTCAAGTTTTTTGGAAACACCATCAATTTGATCCAACGCCTTCTGGTTTCGGTCGATTTTGGTAGAGATTGAGTCGAGCTGATTCAAGGCTTTCTGATTCCGGTCGATTTTTTGGGATAACTTTTTGATGTCCGCTTTAGAGGGAACATCCAACTCGATAAGGGCATCTTTAACGGCTTTTTTAATACCTTTTGTATCGATAACTTGAGCAGTCTTTTTCATGACCATACTATACCACATACGTTTCTTTTATTGTCAATTCGATTTTGTGTCCATGAAGGCACGTAAAATTCTGATACAATGAGTTTCAGAGGCGGTAATGAGATTTCCTATTGTATATTTGCTAGGCATATTGGTTTTGGGTTTCGCTTTTCCCATTGCCCCTGTGCATGCTTCTGTAGTCATCAATGAGTTTCAAATTGAGCCGTCCGGAGCGTCTCAGTGGGTAGAGCTTTACAATACAGGACCAGAATCACAGGATATATCCGGATGGTTTGTTGATGATAACGGCGGAACGGAAAAATTTACGATTCCTCAAGGATCAATGCTTGAGTTCGGCAATTGCATTTCTTTTTCGAGCGGTAATTTTAACTGGAATACTGCCTCGAGTGATAGTGCGCGTTTAATAAACGGAACAACGACGGTTGATGAATATTCATTTTCGTCAAGTCCGGGTAACGGCGTTTCATTTGGCAGAAATCCTGATGGAACCGGCGGGTTTACAACGTATGCAAGTCCAACGCAAAATACACTCAATATCAACGGTGTTTCGTGCATTGCTCCACCCACACCGACTCCCACATCTACGCCGACCTCAATTCCTACGCCAACGCAAACTCCGACTCCGACAAAAACTCCAACTCCTGCCAATACAGCTACACCTGCTCCCACTCCTACAATTACATTAAGCTCTCAAACACCTTCAAAGACGCCGACACCCACCAAAAAATCTACAAGTACACCTACTCCAACCTCACAACCTTCCACGCTTGGAGAAACGACACAGTCAGCGGAAGTGCTCTCTGCGGTTAATCTTGCGCCTCAAATAGAAAGTTCGCCAACAGGTAATGCGTCAACGAGAGTACTCATTGTTTCATTGCTTCTTATCGGATTGGGTTTGGCACTTCTGTCTATTCTGTTTATCTGGAAGAAGCGAAAAACAATGATACCAAAGGAGGAACAATAGCCATGAAACTCATAAGATTTTGGTTGCCGCCCTTTATCTGGATGGTGATTATTTTCCTTTTTTCAACGAGGCAACGGGTAGAGGTGTCGCCTGATGATCTGGTGAATTTTATGTTCTTTAAAACACTTCATGTTTTTGAATATGCAATGCTTTTTGTTCTCTACGTTCGAGCGCTCAGAAACTCGTCGAGAATGAGAGGAAAGACGAACATATTTTTTGCTGCTTTTGTATTGACCATACTGTATGCAATTACCGATGAAATACACCAGACGTTCGTACCCACCAGAGAAGGAAGAGTCCGTGATGTTATAATTGACACGATTGGAGCAAGTGCAGCATGGTACAGCCTCAAACAGTTATTACCAAAAGCGCCCATGAGACTGCGAAGTTGGGCGAAAAGCTTGCAGATTATTTAACTGCAGGGGAGTACATTGAAAAAGAGAGTAGCGGTGCAACAGTTGTGTGTTTATATGGTGAACTGGGGAGCGGGAAGACGACATTTGCGCAAGGATTTGCAAAAGGTCTGGGAATAACTTCCCGCCTCCTCTCCCCCACCTTCATCATTGTGCGACGTTATTCCTTATCGAACTCTTCCGGTTTTTTGTATCATATCGACCTCTATCGTTTGCAGAAAAAAGAGGAAATCGAGGCTCTTGGAATCTTAGAAATATTTTCTGATTCTAAGTCTATGGTACTAGTAGAATGGGCGGAAAAGCTGACAGAGAACCTTCCCGATAACCGACTTGATATCTGGTTTAAGGTAGATGATCAAGGAAAGCACTATATTACCATGAAGGAGCAAGTATAATACTATGGATAGAAACGTTCAAAAAGCGGTGGAAGTCCTCAAGAAGGGAGGAATTGTCATCTATCCGACTGATACGGCATTCGGGATTGGATGTAGGATTGATGATCACAAGGCTGTTGATCGATTATTTACAATTCGCAAACGTCCGCTCACGCAGGCAACACCGGTTCTTGTCGCCTCAATTGAGATGTCACTCGCCTACCTCTCTTCCCCATCAGTTATTGTGCGACGCTTAATGAACGAGTATTGGCCTGGGGCATTAACAATTGTTGCTCCCTGCAAAAAAAATCTTATCTACTCCCCTATCCGAGGAGGCTGGAAAAATTTGGGGGTGAGAATGCCTGATCATGAGGCGGCCTTATCAATTATCCGTGGGGTCGGGGTACCGATATTAGGACCGTCAGCGAACTTTCATGGAGAACCAACTCCCCATTGGATAGCAGACCTTAATAAGGAATTAATCAACTTAGTTGATTTCGTGGTCCCGGGCGAGTGCACTCTCAAAGAAGCGTCGACCGTTGTTGACTGTTCGACAGAGCCATATACAATTATTCGTCAAGGAGCGGTCAAGCTCATATCACAATGAAAAAACAAGATGTTGTATTGCATATTGATACATCAATAAGCGATGAAGTATTGGTCGCATTTGAGATCGACGGATCTAGAATTGAAAAAAAGACGCAAATTAAGCCTGCTTTGGCGCAAATGGTATTGCCACTTATTGATGAACTATTAAAGGATAACAAGCTCACAATTAAGGATATTACTGAGATAAAGGTACATACCGGTCCAGGTTCATTTACAGGACTTCGTGTGGGCATTGCTGTCGCCAATACTCTGGGAACTATGCTTCAGATTCCCGTTAATGATCGTCCTATCGGCGCATTAGTATTTCCTCTTTACAGCCCATCTAAATTGGATTAAGCCCATGGTCTAGCATTTCTTGCTGAGCCTCGCTATCATGGTTCTATGGCATCTTTTGTCACGCATTTCTTTTTGCCGCACCAGAGCAATAATCATAGACCTAAGGCGCTCCATATCGATGCACTACTGGTCTATCTCGTGCTTTTTATTGTCTTTCGCTTCGGGCTTCAGACTACCCATAGAATGTTTCCTGATGTATTGGGGTATGCGACGGATATACGCGTCGAAGCACTCCTTGAGGCAACGAATCAAAAGCGGCAGAGCCAGGGTTTGTCGGCTCTCTCGCTCAATGCGCAGCTTTCTGATGCAGCTGCCCAAAAGGCTGTCGACATGTTTGCCAAAAATTATTGGGCTCATACCAGTCCCGAAGGAAAAACGCCGTGGGACTTCATCATAGCGTCGGGATATCACTACTCCGTAGCGGGTGAAAACCTTGCCAAAAATTTTTCAACCAGCGTCAACGTGGTTGATGCATGGATGACTTCGCCCACGCACAGGGAAAATATTTTGAAATCAAGTTATCGCGATGTCGGATTTGCAGTGGTCAATGGGAGCCTCAATGGTGAAGAGACGACACTCGTTGTGCAAACGTTTGCTGCCTCCGCCACCCCTCAGGCAGCTATTCCAGCGACGAAACAGGTTGAAATACCGGAGGCTGCTTCTCAAATAGCACAATCTCCGGTAATTGTCCCAGAAGTTGAATCAAAGCCCGCTTCTATTCAAACTGTGGCAAGCGCATTTGCGGCAGTATCGAAAAAGCCAGTCTTCAATATACCCACGGTTTCCCGTGACGTTAGCTATATCTTCGTGGGTGTTATGATGATAGTCCTCGTGCTTGATGCATTTTTGGTGTCGCGCAGGCGCGTCGTCCGCGTGACGGGTCACAACATTGCCCATGTTATATTTTTTGTCGCAATAACGGTCGCTTTGTCTCTTGCCGAGCGGGGAAGTTTACTATGAAAGCACGCCACGTTCACAGTCTGGTTTTAGCTGTTTTGTTGGTTAGCGCTACGACTATGTTTGTTTCTGCACGCGGCAATAGCGCATTTCAGATAGTTGTGGGTATCCTAACGTCCGTTTCATATATCGCGTGGGGAATTATTCATCATGCTCTCGAAGGGGACTTACATGCGAAAGTTGTGATAGAATATATCCTCATCGGGAGTATCGCTATTGTTCTCATTACTACGATGCTTCTATAAAAAAACTATGAAAGGCGTAATTCTTGCTGGTGGACTTGCGACGAGATTACAGCTCCTCACAAAAGTGACGAATAAACATTTATTGCCTGTTTATGACAAGCCGATGATTTATTATCCGTTAGAGGCGATGCAGCGCGCTGGTATAAAAGAAGTTCTTTTGACAACTGCGGGAGAACATGTTGGAGACTTTGCCAACCTACTTCTGTCTGGGGAAGAGTTTGGTTTACGCCTCTATTATGCGATACAACAAAATAGAACCGGAGGGATAGCGGAGGCTTTGAATTTAGCCAAAGAGTTTGCTCGCAAAGAGCCAATATTGGTTATCTTGGGCGACAATATTTTTAATTTTGATTTGCGGAAGTTGCTGAGTAAATTTGAGGCTGATGTAAAAGAAAAAGGGAAAGGGGCAATGATTTTTGGTGTGCATCTTGATACCCACGCGCGACAATATGGGGTCATTGAAATGGATAAAGATGGGGGAGTTCGTTCCATTGAGGAAAAGCCAGAAGTTCCAAAATCAGATATAGCTCAAACAGGGATTTACGCGTACGATGATAGAGTTTTTGAATTCATACAAACGCTTAAACCTTCGAAGCGTGGTCAATTGGAGGTCACTGACCTCAACAACGTATATCTTCGTGAGGGGTCACTCCGATGTGAGATTATCGATTGGTGGATAGATGCAGGAACCTCACCGGACGAGCTACTTAACGCCAATATTCAGGTAGCTGAGCGAGTCAATGGGCATAAGTGGTAACTTCCATGAAATTACTCGTAACCGGAGGAGCTGGTTTTATCGGATCTAATTTTATTTTCTACTGGACGAAACATCATCCAGATGATGACATTGTCAATCTGGATAAGCTCACCTATGCCGGGAATCTAGAAAATCTTACTTCGGTTGGGAAAAACCCTCACTATCAATTCATCAAGGGAGATATCTGTAATAGAAGCAAGGTGGATAGTGTTATGAAAGGAATTGATACTGTTGTCCATTTTGCCGCGGAGACACACGTCGATCGGTCGATCATGGAACCCGCCCCTTTTGTCATGACGAATGTGGTAGGAACTCAGGTACTCCTCGATTCTGCACTCAGGCACAAAATAAAACGTTTTCATCACGTTTCAACAGATGAAGTGTTTGGAGAGCTTAATCTTTCTGATTTGAGTAAATTTAATGAACGAACACCTTATGACCCCAGAAGTCCATATTCAGCTAGTAAAGCCGCTTCTGATCACCTGGTTCGAGCGTACCACACTACCTATGGTCTTCCGATTACTATAACGAATTGCTCCAATAACTACGGTCCGTATCAATTCCCTGAAAAACTTATTCCTCTTGCCATTACGAATATTTTGGAAAACAAAAAAGTGCCGATATATGGAGATGGTCTGTATGTGCGGGATTGGCTGTATGTTGAAGACCACTGCCGCGGCATCGACGCAGTTCTCACCAAAGGAAAAGTAGGAGAAACGTATTGTTTGGGAGGACTTTCTCAAGATGTTAATAATCTTAGTGTCGTGAAAAAAATACTTCTTCACATGGGGAAAGACGAATCCATGATTGAGTTCGTGAACGATAGACCCGGGCATGATCGAAGGTATGCGATGGATTGGTCAAAAGCCAAGAGTGAACTTGGGTGGGAGCCACTTCATGATTTTGATACATGGATTGTAAAAACTATTGAGTGGTACATGATGAATCGGTTGTGGTGGCGTAGAGTAAAATCAGGAGAATATAAAGCATGAACATAATTGGGACGGGCCTTTCCGGCTTAGTCGGTTCCCGCGTTGTTGAATTATTATCCAAAAAACACGACTTTGAAGATTTGAGTTTTGAGTCGGGTGTCGATATTACAAACTTCGATACGGTAAAAACCAGGATGGAAGCTTCCCCCGCGAGCTGGATTTTCCATTTTGCAGCATACACCGATGTCAAAGGAGCGGAAAAAGAAAAAGAATTAGGGGAACAAAGCATAGTGTGGAAAATTAACGTCGGAGCAACGGAAAACATTGTCACAATAGCTAAAGAAACCGGTAAAAAACTTGTGTACATTGATACGGATTACGCCTTTGACGGCAAAAAGGAATTCTATACTGAAGAAGATGCGCCCAATCCACAAGGGTGGTATGCAAAGACAAAATATGAAGGAGCGAAGCGCGTGTTAACGCTGGGTAAGCAGGCGCTCGTTATGAGAATTGCCAATCCATACCGCGCCAAGCCGGTAGGGAAAAAAGACTTTGTGCATAAAATGCTTGAGAGACTAGAGCAAGGTCAGGGTCTTACGGCAGCAACGGATCAAATTTTCGTGCCAACCTATGTTGACGATATTGTCCTCGCCCTTCAAACATTCATAGAAAAGAATAGCTCCGGGTTATTCCATGTCGTCGGAAATACGGCGCTTTCCCCCTACGAAGCAGGAAAACGTATAGCAAAAATTTGGGGGTTTACTGAGAGCTTGGTAAAAGAAACCACATTTGCGGAGTTTTTTAAGGATCGTGCACCTATTCCTCAACACGCCAATCTTCGCAATGATAAAATTTCAACACTTGGCGTGCGCATGCGGACATTTGAAGAAGGGTTGCGTGAGATTCAAAAGATAGAATATAATAGGTTATGACAGTCGCATTTATTGGACACGGATACGTCGGTTTAGTGACTGCAGCGGTGCTCGCGGACCTCGGTAACACGGTGTGGGTAGTTGGGAGAACCAAAGAGAAAATCGAGAAACTCAAGCGCGGAATCACTCCTTTTTACGAACCCGGCCTTACAGAACTTGTCGTCAGAAACCTCAAAGCAGGAAGACTCCTGTTTACGCTTGATTATCAAGAAGCGGTTCGTCCCTCTGATGTTGTATTTATCTGTGTCGGTACTCCATCGGCAAAAACCGGCGAGGCGGATTTATCAAGCGTCTTCAGCGCCGTCGAGGCGATAGGAAAGGCACTGGTCGGATATAAAGTCATTGTCATAAAGAGTACCGTTCCCCCGGGTACGAACAAAAAAGTTGAAGCAATACTCAATGGCGTAAAATCGGAAGGATCTTCCTTTGCAATCGCTTCCGTGCCTGAATTTCTCCGTGAGGGATCAGCAATTGACGATACGCTTCACCCAGACCGTGTGGTTATCGGCACGTCGTCCAATCGGGCAAAGGCAATTCTCCATGAACTTCATAAGCCCATCGACGGAAAGATAGTCTGGTGCAACGTCGAAACCGCTGAACTTATAAAATATGCAAGTAATGCCATGCTCTCGACCAAAATTTCCTTTGCCAATGCCATAGCATTTCTTTCAGAAAAAGTGGGAGCTGACGTGCAGCTGGTTTTGGAAGGGGTCGGATTAGACAAACGAATTGGCAGAAGCTTCCTCTATCCGGGCGTCGGGTACGGAGGAAGCTGTTTCCCCAAAGACGTCAAAGCATTAATTGCGATTGCAAAAGAAAATAGATATGACTTTGAACTCCTTCGTGCAGTCGATATGGTCAACAAAGACGCCCAAAAGAATTTTGTTGATAAAATTGTCCGCCATTTTTCCGGGGGTCTCAAAGGCAAAACTATTGCGATTCTTGGATTAGCGTTTAAACCCAACACCGACGATATGCGGGAAGCACCCTCAATTGAGATTATTAAAGACCTTATCCGTTTGGGGGCAAAGGTCATGGCGTATGACCCGATTGCAATGGAGAATGCAAAAAAGGTACTTCCTGCGGCTCTCCGTTACGCAAAAGATGCCTATCTTGCAACGAAAGGCGCCGATGCCGTTGCAGTTATTACGGAGTGGAACGAATTTCAGCAGCTTGATCTCGTACGTCTTGCGAAAGGGATGAAGAGTTTGGTACTCTTTGATGGTCGCAATATTTACGAACCAGCGCGTGTGAAAGAACTTGGCTTCATGTATTATGGAGTAGGAAGAAATTAATATGGCGAAAAAGGCACTTATTACCGGTATTGCAGGTTTTGCAGGGAGCCACCTCGCTGAGTTACTCCTCTCTAGGGGGTATGAAGTCTATGGTCTCTCGCGCTCTCGTACAAAGAAAGACCACATAGAAGGCATCATCAATAAACTTCACTTAGAAGACGCGGATCTTCTGGATTCGCACAGTCTCTACACCATGATCCAACGGATCAAACCTGATTACATTTTTCATCTGGCTGCCCAATCGTTTGTTCCGACCTCTTGGGGGTCACCATCGGTGACTCTCGAGGTTAACGTCGTGGGTTCAGCTAATCTTTTTGAGGCAGTGCGGCAGGTAGGGATCGATCCGGTTATTCAGATTGCCTGTTCTTCGGAAGAATACGGATTAGTAAAACCTGAGGAGATTCCGATTAAAGAAACCAATCCCCTTCGGCCTTTAAGTCCGTACGCTGTATCAAAAGTTGCCATGGATTACCTGGGGTATCAGTACTTTCAGTCATACAAGATGAAGATTGTGCGCACTCGAGGATTTAATCACACGGGTCCGCGGCGTGGTGAGACATTTGCTGAATCTAACTTTGCCAAACAAATCGCTTTAATCGAAAAAGGCAGACAGGAGCCGGTCATTTTTGTCGGAAACCTCCAGTCGAGCAGGGACTATTCAGACGTCCGCGACATGGTCAATGCCTACCTTTTGGCGGTAGAGAAATGTGATGTCGGTGACGTCTATAATATCTGTACCGGAAAATCCATCCGCATTGGAGACATGCTGAATCTTCTTCTCTCCTATAGTAAAGTGAAAGTGGAAATTAAAGAGGATTCGGCTCGAATGAGGCCTTCGGACGTGCCGGTCTTAGCCGGAGATAACAGTAAATTTGTTGCAAAAACGGGTTGGAAGCCGCAGATCCGTTTCGAGAAAACAATGGAAGAGCTCCTCAACTACTGGCGGGAAAGGGTATAACTCCAAGGTATGAAGGTGGTTGTCATTATCCCCACATACAATGAGCGGGAAAATATTGTAGAACTTCTGACGAAGCTCGAGATTGTTAAGAAAAAAATCGACGGCCATACGCTTCATTTCCTTGTCGTTGATGACAATTCACCCGACGGGACAGCTCAACTCGTAAGAGAGTATGCACAAAGTCATCCTCATGTGCATCTCATAACAGGAGAAAAAGAAGGACTTGGTAAGGCGATTCTGCGCGGTATGCACGTAGCCGTAGAGAAACTTGGAGCTGATGTCGTGGGACAAATTGATGCTGATTTATCTCATGATCCGATGGTATTTCCTTTGTTCCTGAAAGCCATTGATCAGGGCGCGGATTTCGTGGTCGGGAGCCGATATATTCCGGGTGGATCCATTCCACAAAATTGGGCTCCGTACAGGAAAATTTATAGTGTCATCGGTAACAGCTTTGTCCGGTTTGGCTTGGGATTTCCGGAGGTTCATGATTGGACCGGCGGGTACCGCGCATATAAGAGAAGATATTTTGAACTTGCCAAAGACGAGCTTGCTAAATACCGTGGGTACGTCTTTCAAATTGCGTTTCTTCATAAATCCATTCTCGCCGGAACAAAAGTTGCTGAGGTGCCGATTCATTTTACCGATCGCAGGTTTGGTCATTCTAAAATTGCGCCGTCAGAATATATCCGTCACGTTTTCGAATATGTTATCTCCACTCGCATGAGGCTTGCCATCACCGGGTCGTTTGGAAAATTTCTCGTCGTCGGCTCAGTAGGATTTATCATAAACACGATTGTATTGGAACTTCTCGTGTGGCTTGGCTTTCATCCGGTAACAGGGAGTGCTCTGGGGGCGGAACTAGCGATCGTATCTAATTTTATTTTTAACAACGCGTGGACGTTTCGACATAAAAAAATCACTGGCACACGGCAACTTAGAAAATTTTTCCAATTTAATGCGACATCGTTTGGCGCACTTGCGATTCAAGCAGGAACTGTCGCGTACGGTACATGGATATTCGGACGGGAAGCATACCGAGCATTTTATATCCTAGGCGTGGGCATAGGACTCATGTGGAATTACACAATGTATAAAAAAGTTATTTGGAAGAAATGAATGAAAAAGTTTTTACTACAAAAAAATCTTCTTGAGTGGGTTTTCCTAATCCTTATTTTATTAGTTGCCGCGTATCTTCGTCTTTGGCGGGTGTCTGAGTACATGACGTTTTTGGGAGATGAAGGTCGGGATATGCTGGTTGTGAAACGCATGATCGTCGATCATAAGTTTACTCTTCTCGGGCCCACTGCATCTGTCGGCGGATTTTTCCTGGGGCCAATCTACTACTATTTTATGCTACCGTTCTTATGGTTGTGGCGGCTTGACCCCACGGGGCCGTCGGTCATGGTCGGGCTCTTTGGAGTTGCCACGGTGTACCTTGTCTACCGCATCGGCAAAGACTTCATCAGTAGCTGGGTAGGTCTGGTTGCCGCAAGCTTGTATGCGGTGTCACCGCTTGTCATTGCATACTCACGATCTTCATGGAACCCCAATGTTGTTCCGTTTTTTGCAACACTTCTTATCTATCTTCTTTTACGCATTGCAACAAATCTGAGATCGCGTGACGTATTAATTGCAGGTATAGCGTTGGGTATCGGTCTACAGCTTCATTATCTCTTCACATTTTTAGGCGTCGTGACCGTTCTCTGGATTATCTTTGCGGTTCCCCGAACGCAATTCGTGCAAGCCATTGCGTACGTGATAGGTGGATTTCTGGTCGGCTATGCGCCGTTTTTACTCTTCGAGCTTCGCCACGGCTTTCCAAATACACAAACACTTTTTCGGTTTCTCTTGGAGGGAAAAGAAACAGGATTTGAGTTTGCGCAATTTATAAAAAACATTAATGATGTGACGTTTCGACTTTTTGGCAGACTCCTCTTTCGTTTTCCGCAACCGGAGTGGTGGGACAGGTTTAGTGCGTGGCAGCAAGCTTTGTGGCTAATCGGCACGAGACTAGCAATACTTATGAGCATCGGAACAAGTCTCTGGCTCGCTTTCCAGAAAAAAACGACTACCCCAACGAAAAGAACATCTCAACTTTTACTTTTTTGGTTTGGAGTAGTGATTGTACTATTCGGTTTTTATAAGCGCGGTATATATGATTACTACTTCGGCATTGTGTTCGCTCTTCCGTTCATCTTGATCGCTACTTCGTTATGGTTTTTGTCTCGGCTAAAACCCATCGGAACGTTAGTTGCGTATGCGACTATTGGGTTTTTAGTCTACTTTAATCTGCAAGGGATGCCGTATCGCTTTCCCCCAAATAATCAGCTGAGGCAAGCTAAAATGATTGCTACTGAGGCGTTAGCAAAGACAGAAGGAAAACCACTTAACTTCGCTCTTATCACGGGCAATAATTCCGATCACGCGTATCGCTACTTTTTTGAAATCTGGGGCCAGCCGCCAGTGACGATTGAAAATGAAGTGATCGATCCAGACAGAATTACAGTTACAGATCAGCTCATCGTCATATGTGAACTGCCAAAGAGCGAGTGTAAGCCGCTCGGCCACCCCTTGTGGGAAATCGCAGGCTTCGGAAGGGCTGATATCATTGGGCAGTGGGACGTTTCTTTTGTTACAATATTTAAGCTGGAGCATTACAATCCGTAATGCGACATCCTGAGCGTAGCGAAGGATCCCCTCGGGAAAAGAAATGATATGAAACCATCGAATCAAATTTTTCTTTCTGTCGTCATTCCGGCCTATAACGAAGAAACTAATATCCGTCTCGGCGCGCTTGAAAAAGTTGCGCGCTTTTTTGAACACAAAAGCTATGGTTGGGAAGTGATTGTCGTCAACGACGGATCCACTGATAGAACCAAGGAACTCGTGGAAGAGTTTATTAGTGAAAATAGGGGATTTCGACTTATAGATAATCCGCATCAGGGTAAAGCGGGGACGGTAATAGCGGGAATTTTGTCTGCCAAGGGCAAGCTTTCTCTTTTTAGCGACCTGGATCAGGCTACACCTATTACGCAGTTTGATAAGCTTAGTCTCTGGATTGATAAAGGTTATGACATCGTCATCGGATCGCGAAACAGAAGAAGGGAAGGGTCGCCACTACTACGTCTCATCATGGCACGGGGATTTATGATATTGCGAAGCCTTATCCTGGGGCTTCACGGCATCACAGACACTCAGTGTGGATTTAAGCTTTTTAAAACGAGTATTGCCCGGGAGATTTTTTCAAAACTCAAGCTCTATGGCCAACAGTCAAAAGCAAGCGGTTCTATGGTGACGGCTGGGTTTGATATAGAAGTGCTCTATATCGCCAAGCGCCTGGGCTACAATATTAAAGAAGTTCCAGTTGAATGGCACTATGTAGAAACCCGACGCGTTAACCCACTTAAGGATTCCTGGCAAGGGTTTTTTGATATAGTTAAAATCCGAGTAAACGCGATAACAGGAAAATATACAATCTGATGAAACGAGTTCACACACTTACTATTTTTTATATAATCGCATCGCTCCTTCTTTTCCTCTACTCTTTCACGCAAATCGATCTCAACATGACCTTGTCTCGGGTGGGTTTACTCCAGTCAGCACAAAAAATATTTCAAAATATCGGATACTACCAGCGTCCGCTTTCCACGGCACTGTATCTTGGTATTTTAGCCATACTGTTTATTCTTTACTCATTACTCTTGCGATCAATTCGTCGGGGAGATATGGGGGAGCGGGGATTTTGGCGCATAGTCATACTAACCAGCAGTATTCTGATCTCTTCTTACCCCGCATTTTCCTATGACATGTTTAATTACATGTTTACTGCCAAAACCATTGCGGTCTACCACCAAAATCCCTACGAAGTAATCCCCTTACAATTTGCCGATATCGATGTTTGGACTAATTTTATGCGCTGGACGCATCTTCCCAGCGCCTACACGCCGTTTTGGATATTCCTGACGATCCCCGCTTATCTTTTGGGATTTGGTTTTCTCCTTACGACCATGTGGAGTATTAAGCTTCTTGTCGCTGTTTTTCACATTGCGACAATCGTAGGGATTGGGAAAATCCTTGAAAAAGTCGAACCGAAGTATAAAGTGCTCGGCATGGCGATCTTTGCCTTTAACCCCTTAATCATCATCGAGGACTTAGTCAGTTCCCATAACGACGTCGTCATGATGGCATTTGCCGTGTGGGCGATAGTATTATTCCTGGAGAAGAAAAAGCTCGCCTCCTGGTTTGTTTTTTCTCTTTCGGTTGCAGCCAAACTCATTACGATCACTTTTATCCCTGTCTGGTTTTTCATTAGTAGAAAAGGCACAAGTTGGCGAAACTGGATGCTCATTTTCATGATAGGGGGACTCCTTGCGGTTATAGCTACGCGTGAAGTGCTTCCGTGGTATTGGGTGTGGATCCTGCCGTTTATCGCACTTATTCCGGCAAATCAGAGCCTTACGTCACTTTCAACCGCGATTTCTCTGGGTCTTCTTCTTCGTTACGCGCCATATCTGTTTTTAGGCAACTGGGATCCTCCGGCACTATTATTGAAAAATATAGGCACGTTGCTACCGATTGCGGTCTCTGCGCTTATTGTTCTGTGGTTTCGGAAGTTTGTTCCAAGAAAGTGATGCTTTTTCTGGTAATATTTTGCAACATGATGCAACATCTTGCAATATAGTGCAACATATGATCGGATCGTATTTGCCGCGTGAAGGGAATATTCGTGGTATGTTTCGGTTAGATGTACGGTCACGATAGAATCCTTGACATTTTTTTGATCGATCAGTATTCTGTCAACGGATGGCGATAAAGAAACTCGACCCAACACA
>CAYSOR010000004.1:2253-21341 GCA_964432705.1 uncultured Gammaproteobacteria bacterium | reverse complement strand
CAACCCTTCGAAGGACTCAGGACATGGGTCTGACCCCGGTTACGCACGTTTGTAGATTAATGAAGATTTTGTTTTTGAGGCACACGCACGGGCCCCCTAAGTGATAGTATAACGCGCTCTCCGACGATAATGTCATGCCGGGTTTGCTCACTCATGGCGTATTTGGATAGTTTAGAGAGCAAAAACCATTCTGTTTTGTTTTTGGATGAGTACACTTTGGGTTTGATGTCTGACACTTCCACATAAAAAATAAAATGCGCTCCCAATGTATTGTGTCTATAGTCGTACACCGGGTGGATAGAAGAGGTAGGGATCGCAATCCCCAGCGCTTGTTCTACACAGCGTTGAAACACGGCTTGGGGATCTTTAGCTTTGTGGCTTTTCCCGCGAAATAAGACAGGGTTTGCGTTATCGCTAGGTTGTTGCAAGAGAATTTGTTGTGTGGGCGAATGATAAAGAAATCCACTTGCATAAAACGATTTATGCACTCCCTTAGTATACCACAGTGAGAGAATAATTGTAGCTTGCCCTCAAGCGCTTAAACACGAGCAGTATCCTCAAGTATTGGTATAATGGGTTTGCATGTTTACGCAAGCCGTTTTCTACGCGTTTCTGGCAACCCTTTTTACTTGGGGCGTCACGGCTATCGGGGCGGCGGGAGTTCTTGTCTACAAACGGGTAAACCAAAATGTGCTTGATGGGATGCTCGGTTTTACTGCCGGAGTCATGATCGCCGCGAGCTTTTGGTCACTTCTGGCTCCATCGATTACCCTTGCCCGGAGCGTCGGCGCTATCCCGTGGGTTCCACCGCTTATCGGATTTCTGGTTGGCGGCGCGTTTTTATACGTACTCGATAAATTTCTTCCACACCTTCACCTATATGCACCGAAGAAAGAGACAGAGGGAGTAAAAACCGGTTGGCACAAAACGTTTCTCCTTTTTTTGGCAATTACGCTCCACAATATTCCCGAGGGGCTCGCGATAGGAGTCGCTTTTGGTGCGGCTTCGCTTGCTATCCCCGGGGCAACACTTACTAACGCCATAGCGCTAGCTATCGGCATCGGGATCCAAAATTTTCCTGAAGGATTTGCCGTCTCTATGCCGCTTCGTAGAGAAGGTTTGAGTCGGTGGAAAAGTTTTTTCTACGGTCAGGCATCAGCGCTCGTTGAGCCGGTTGCTGCAGTCATCGGGGCGGCGAGTGTCCTTCATATGCAGGGCATCCTTCCGTATGCTTTAGCGTTTGCGGCAGGAACCATGATCTATGTATCGGTAGAGGAAATTATCCCCGAATCCCAGAGGAGCGGAACGGATAGCGCGACCATCGGTGCCATGATCGGATTTGCCATTATGATGACCCTCGACGTGGCGTTTGGCGTGTGACAGTAGATTTTACATCTTTTCATATCGCGTTGCCCGGCCTTGGCGAAGTTTTCTCAGGCGTCCGCCATTGGCGAGTAATCGAAGGTAGTTAGTCGCTGTCTGGCGGGAGATGCGCAAGTACTCCCTGAGGATGGCGTTGGTCACTGGTTGTCCCTCGGCAAGTGTCACAATTTCTTCAAGAAGTTTTTCCCGTTTTTTCTGCCGAGCCTGGTTTGCTTTAGAGCGTAGCTCAGTGAGTCGCTTATGAAGTATCTCATCTATAAGCTCTCCCACGGGAATTTCCCGACGCGATGGTGGTGGAGAAGAAGGAGGTGTCACCTCGGTAGGCTGTGGCGACTCTCCAATTGTTGGCGCTGCTTCAACAGTGGCTGCCGAAAGGTACGGAGCAGGGTCGATAAAGCCAAGGTAGCCGTTGGCTTCATCGCTATCGGTCGGCTTTATGCCGAAGTGGAGATGGGGCCCGAATGCAGCGCCGGTTGCTCCAGAGTAACCAATGATAGTGCCCTGCACAAGCTCTTGACCGTCGGAAACAATGGTTTCTTTAAGATGGCCGTAGATACTTATTCCCCACGGGTGTTTGATGGTAACGGATATTCCCCAGTCACCGTTTTCTCCGGATTGAATGACAGAGCCATCGGCACAAGAGAGGACAGGTGTTCCTTCGGGTAGGGCAATATCCACACCGTGGTGGCCGATGATGCCCCACGTCTGGAATTTTTCAGCCATTGTCGGATCGGTTGCCTCGCGGCCAAAGGGGAAGGAAATAGGGAAGTCACCGCCAAAGGGAAGACGAAGACTAATTGCGATCATAATCGCCTATTTTCCACCATTTTAGGCAATTTGTCAAGTAGTTATGTAGGGTAGGGTGTATTCATTGCTTTCCTCGTTTGGGGTTAGTGGCGCGGATTTCTTTTTTCAAAATTTTCCCTACGCCTACTTCGATGTGATAGAGGTATACTTCACCGGTTGCAATCTCGAGGCGTGGAATATCGCCGTCACTGATATTTTCTAAATGTTTCACCAATGCTCGTAAGCTATTGCCGTGTGCAGCAACGAGGACGTTTTTGCCAAGTTTCAGGTCTGGTTCTATGTGCCGTTGGTAATAGGGAACAACGCGAGAGTGAACATCCTTAAGTGATTCACCTTCCGGTACCTGGTGATCCCAGCTTCTGCGCCATAGCATAAATTGTTCTTCACCATATTCTTTTTTTATCTTCCATTTATTTTTTCCAGTGAGCGAGCCGTAATTGCGTTCCTTTATTGCTGGGTGTTTATTAACTGGGATCGATAGTCGCAAATGACCGAGCATGATGGAGAGTGTTTCTTGTGCACGCTTAAGATCAGATGTATGACTTATGTGAAAAGGGATATCCCTAAGAACCTCAGCAGCTCTTCGGGCTTCTTCCCGTCCGGCATCAGTGAGCTCAATATCCGTCCATCCGGTCCACTGGCCGAGAGCATTCCACGCCGACTCACCGTGGCGGACGAGCGCAAGGTAACTAATGCCTCGTTTGTGCTTCACATAACATATTGTAGCATTTCGCAAATTTGCTTTTTTTGATTCGTACTGATAGAGTTACGAGGGTATCGAATGCGACAGCTTGCTATAGTAATAGCTTCTTTTGTCATTCTTCCCTTTGTTTGGGCGAGTGAAACAGTTTCTCTTCAGTTTTTTTCCGGCCAGGACATGTTTGAGGCGATTCCTGCGTCCGGTTCAGGAACATATACACAGGGACAAAA
The DNA here is from genome assembly GCA_964432705.1 of uncultured Gammaproteobacteria bacterium. Classification (GTDB taxonomy): domain Bacteria; phylum Patescibacteriota; class Microgenomatia; order UBA10105; family UBA927; genus 01-FULL-43-11b. The sequence continues at coordinate 18,221 of CAYSOR010000004.1, read as the reverse complement.
AAATCAACTTGACATTCAATTCACCGGACTGAAATTAAGACAAACGTATGACATCGGTTGTTTTCGATCCGGTTTACCGCCAAAAATAACCAAAGAAAACGTCTGTCCGGGAGTTGATTGGTCGCAGTATCGATTTCAGTCGGACAACAACGGTGAAGGAACAGTTGGCATTTCCTTCGATTTTCCGCTTCCGGAAAGTACGGATGAACTTTATACGGTTATTGGCTTGGTTTATGATGGTAAGGCGCAGCTTCTGTCCATTTTGCCCCAGCGGGAAGTTATACCAACGCCGACGGAGCCTAAAAAAATAATGAGCGCTCGAGCTGGGTTTATTGCCCTTGCGCTTCTTGTCGTTGGGGGGCTTGCCGCTTCTTGGTGGTTGGTGAAACGAAGAATGAACGGAGAAAATTTTACACCTTAATCTTATACCGTTTGGTGTATGTCCCCCCGGAGGTAAGCGTTATTTCGACAAGGAGCGTAACGTTTTTTAGGTTGTAATGTGCGGTGCAAACCCCATGGCTACACGTACCAAAGTAAAGGTCGCGGCTGTCCGTTGCTTGGCCGGAAACCGCGAGTGTCCCGATAGCACCCTGCGGAATACCATTGGCAATGTAGCTTAATGTATAGGTAATGCTTTTCACTTGACTTAAATTGAGGAATGTGAGGACTACGCTATTCGTTGGTCGGGAAAGTTTTGCCCTGGAGTAAGTAACTCCCGCCACGCTCGGCGCACCTGCTTTCCTCACGCGAGCTTTTGCAGCAAAAGCAGGAACTTCAAAGAAAAGTGAAGATGCAAGAAGAATGAAAAATAGAGAGAGAAAGAATCGCCGCATACTACTATTATACAGAACCTACACAGTTTGTCATTGCGAGGAGCGAAGCGACGCGGCAATCTATCTGTATTGGTGTGATGAGATTGCTTCGCCTTTGGCTCGCAATGACACGGTAAGCTTTGAATTGACGCGCCGGATCAGTATTGGAGCAAGGTGTGCCTTGGTGGTACACTAATACTTATGAGGAAACCTATTGTCATTGCAATCATCATTGGTGTTAGTGTGGGAGTTGTAGCTGGCGGTGGATATCTGTGGATGAAAAAGACCAGAGAAGTTGTTCCTCCGACGACCACTCAACTGGAAGAAACTCAAGCAAAACTTCTTGACTGGAAGGATCCTGCGGGATTTACCTTTCAGTATCCCGAGGGAGTAACGATTGATAAACACGATGAAGATAAAGAAAATTACAGCCACGTAGAAATGACGAATCCTACTAATCCCGGACGACTCATTGTTTGGGCGAAAGACACGACGGCAGCAGATGTTAACGCATGGGTGAAAACAGAAAAGACATTTCGTGACGCGAGTATTGTCGATACCACGCTCGGCAATCAACCCGCCAAAAAAATTCTCCTCACCACTCCCACAAAGAAAGTCGTCGTCGGTACTATTTTTGATGAAATTTTGTGGTATATCGAGGTAGAACCCGGCGAGGACGACTATTGGCAAAAAATACTTGACACCATTGCAACAAGCTTCAAGTTGACCCCTCTTCCCGGCGAATCTTCAGCCGGGGGAGCCGAGACTTCGGTAGAGGAAGACGTGATGGTAGACGAGGAAGAAGTGATTGAGTAACAAGTTTTATCAACGAATTACGAATATGTTGCGAATGAACGAATTCGTATATTCGACTTGATTCGTTATTCGTTGATGTGATATACTCACCACGTCCTGGGAACAAAGTGTGGTTAAAGGCCTACAAAGAGTCCTCGTTTACGGGTTTTCTCTTTAGGTGTCCTCCCCTTCAAGTCCTAAGGAGAAAGGAAGTCCAATATGGCTACCAATTTATTTGTAGGAAATCTTTCCTACGACATGGATAGTGCCCAGCTTGAGGAACTCTTCAAGGGTGCGGGCAATGTGGTTTCTGCCAAAGTGATCGTTGACAAATATTCAGGACGATCACGCGGATTCGGATTTGTCGAAATGGCATCCGATGATGAATCCAAGAAAGCTGTTGAAATGTTCAATGGCAAAGATGTCGGTGGACGCGCCCTGGTCGTGAATGAAGCTCGACCACGCGAAGATAGACCGAGACAGTAATGTTCGAGTAACGTAAAAAGTAAGCCCCATGGTAAGTTGCCGTGGGGCTTTGCTTTTGGTACCATACGCGCATTGTATGTTTCACTCGACTACCTACGGCGATCTCGAGCTTCCCCAGGTGCGGGAACGGATTTTAGCCTTTCTCGCCAAAGTTCCCGAAGCCAAATATCAGCTGGTCATTGGCACCGACTCGCAGCCGCATAACGGCAGTGGGGTCGACTTTGTTACGGCGATTGTCATCCACAGGATTGGACACGGCGGAATTTATTTTTGGAAGCGCGTCGTCAATAAAAAGGTTTACGTCCTTCGCGCGCGCATGTATGAAGAGGCAGCGATGTCCCTGGAGATGGCAGAAACGGTCTTAGCGCTTCTTCATAAAGACGGCGTTACTAAGTATGATGTAGAAATTCATGTGGATATAGGAAAATTTGGGGAAACGCGTGTGATGATTACCGAAATAATCGGTATGATCCGCGGGAGCGGGTACAATGTAAAAATGAAGCCGGAAAGTTATGCTGCGAGTAAAGTGGCGGACCGACATACGTAAAATTAACTCAAAATTCAAAACTCAAAAGTCAAAATTGAGGGAGGTGAAATATGAATAAAAAAATTCTCATAGGCTTGGTCGTATTACTTCTTGGTGTTGGCGCAGGTTGGTATGTCTTTGGTTCTGTTCAACCAAAAGAAGAAGATTCGATGGAGAAGACGGAAAGTAGTGCCATGCCTGTTCCGGGAACCACGGGGGTAGAAGAAATGGTTGTGACCAAAGCATCGGTGCAATACACGAGCGGCGGTTTTGTATCTAAAGAGCTCGTCGTGAAAGTTGGAACGACGGTAACATTTACCAATCAATCGGAGGGCGGCATGTGGGTGGCTTCTGCAGTGCACCCAACACATCAGCTCTTGCCAGGATTTGATCAACTTAAATCAGTCGCAAAAGGCGGAACGTACGAGTATCAATTTGTCAAAGTCGGAACCTGGAAATATCACAACCACGTCAAAGTGACGGATACTGGAAGTGTCATTGTGACGGAATAGGTGTTGGCGATGGAGTTGGGAGGGGAGCACAGCGGCCGGATGCGGGTTCTGTTCCTTTGATAAAATATTCTACTCTTCCAAAATAACAGGGGATGCTGATAATATTTTTCGGCATGGGAAACGGTTCTTCAGTTTTGTTTTCAAGAAGGCTTGTCATAATGTCATGCCAGATCGGAGCGGCCCCGGTTACTCCAGACGTAAGGGTTGGATGCATAGGAGAATTGTCGTTATTGCCGACCCACACAGTAACGACAAAAGAAGGAGTGTACCCGATAGTCCAATTGTCCCGTTTGTCGTTGCTTGTGCCAGTTTTGACTGCTACGGAACTCCCTGGAATTTGAAGGAGTGATGTAGAGCCGAACGCTGCGGACCGGGCTTGGTTATCACTTAAAATGTTTGTGAGAATCCAGGCAACTTCTGGTTTGATAACGCCGGTTTTCTTTTTTGTGACACTGCGTTCGAGTAATCGTCCGGTATAGTCGGTAATTTCAAGAATGGGTTGGAGATCGACACGGTTGCCAAGATTTGCCAGTGTCCCAAAAACCTCTGCCATATCAAGCATCGTTACCTCGCCTCCTCCCAAGGTCAGCGAAAGCCCGTACCGGCTCTCATCCTTCCATGTGTCAATGCCCATGAGACGACCCTTTTCAATCATCGCTCTGACGCCAATTTTATTGAGTGTTTTAACCGCAGGGACATTGTAGGAATTACCAAGCGCATACCGAAGCGGAATGATTCCATGAAAGCGTCCATCATAATTTACTGGTGAATAATCCGGACTTCCAAGCGTACGAAACCTAATTGGACTATCTTCAAGAAGAGTAGCGGCGGTGAACCCTTGTTCAAGAGCCGCGGCGTAATTAACCACTTTTATGGCACTTCCCGGTTGTTGGAGAGACGTTGTGACATTGACATTTCCCTGCTGAGAGAGAGCAGCAAAGTAATCGCGGCTTCCCACCATTGCCAGAATTTCTCCGGTTTTTGGACTGGTAACGAGCGCTGCACCATTGCCGACGGAAAGGGTTGTGAGGGAGTCAATGTGGCTTTGGACAATATCTTCAGTCGCCTCTTGTATCGTCATATCGAGCGAGGTTTTTACCCGAAGCCCGCCCTGTTGGACGAGCCGAGGTCCGTAGCGGCTTTCAAGATATTCTTTAACGTACATGACAAAGTGAGGAGCACGGATGCCGCTATTGGGTGGCTGAATATGTACGTCACTTACGAGAGCCGCTTCTGCTTCTTCTTTGGAAATTGCGCGGTCTTCAACCATTCTTCGAAGAATTTCCGCCTGACGAGCAAATGTTTTTTCAAATCCTGCGCTATACGGAGAATAGGCGGAAGGAGCGGTAGGAAGGCCGGCAAGGAGAGCCGCTTCTGCGAGTGTGACGTCAGCAACTGATTTTCCAAAGTACATTTGGGAAGCCGCTTCAATACCCCAGGCTGTCCCTCCGTACGGAATTTGGTTCAAATACATTTCGAGAATTTGGTCTTTGGAGAAGAGCCGTTCTGCCCAAAACGCAAGAATAATTTCTTTTATCTTTCGAGAAAGAGTCACCTCTGGAGTCAGAAGTGCGGATTTAATGAGCTGTTGGGTAATTGTTGAGCCTCCTTGAATATTTTTATGAAGCACGATTTCTTTGACAGCGCGAAGGATGCCGCGCAGAGACACGCCATTATGGAGGTAAAAGTCTTTATCTTCTATGGCAATCGTTGCGTCTTGGACTGTTTTGGGAATGTCGGAAAGTGGAACAGGTGTGCGGTTTTGATCCGCGTAAATCTCATAAAGGAGTATGCCGTTTCTGTCAAAAATTTTAGTCGCCACAGCAATATCTCTACGAGTGAGAAGTTTAGGATTGGGTAAGTCGTGAAGCCACCACCAGGAACCGTAGGGGATAAAAAGAAAGACGACACAGAAAAGTACACCAGCAAAAAACCACCGTGTTTTGTCTGAGAGCGGAAGAGGAGGAGGGTAAATGCGAGCGGTTTTTGTGAGCTTCTTAAATTTTAGTTTTTTAATTTTCGGAATATGAAATTTTGGAAAGTAAATTTTTGGAAAGAGGAAACGTTTCAGCGGAAGACGAATCCAGTCGCCAATTGTTATGAGTGCATATAGCACCAGAAGTAAGAGCTCGGTGAGCCAACGCATGGTTTTAGACGAAACGAATCTATATTAATCTGGCAGGTAAGGGAAATAATATCGATACGGTTATATCACGCCACTGCGCGACGGACAAGAGGATCTTTATGAAAGTCTATACGCATCTTTTCGGTGCGCAACACTTAAAATTGTCAGTTCTTTTCTTTTTTCGTCAAGGGTGTAGAGAATGCGATAGTCGCCTACACGGATACGCCAGCCGGGTCGGTTCGTAAGCTTTTTTACTCCCTGCGGATATGGATATTTATCAAGCTCTTCTATGCGACTTATAAGCACCTCATGTATGCTTTTTTGAAGCTTACGAAGTTGTCTGTCCGCTTTTGACGAAAGAAAAATCTTCATTTGTGGCGAGAGAGGGGAATACGCTTGAGGGAGACGGTTTGGTCAAACTCTATCGTGTCGAGGGAGTCCTCGTATGCATCCTGGAGGGCGTTGAGGTAATCGATGTCTACAATCGCAGCTTCGGCTTTGGAGCGGCGTAGGAGATACGCAAACCCTCTTGTTTTTGCCTCTGCTAGCACCTTGAGGGGATTCAAGCGTAAATCAGTGATAGAAAACATCATTGATGTATTCATACATGTATATATTAACAACATGATATACGTGTGTCAAGTGGCGTTGTGACGCCCCACTTGCATTTTGTAGAGAGAGAGAGAGAGTATTATCGGCCTATATTAGAAGGAGACAGGAGGAAAAATGCCAAATAATGAGATTACACCGGGAGTTTTAGGTCATACATTTAAAATTGTAAAACCAGATACGGGTTTTTTATGGTTAGGAACACGAATTGCAACGATAGAGGATGGGAAAGTCCTACAAGAATCAACAGTTTACTATGGTACACTATGTCAGATGATAATTCACACGGAGGCTGAAGCAATGTATGCAATGCTTAATATTGCTGGTTCTCTTTCTAAAGAATTGGAAAAGTTACAGGGGCATAAAACTTCTTCTTTGACAAGCATTCCTTCTTTAGATGCGATTCAGAGGCAGGTTGAAGAAACGAATCAGCGACTTCCAAAGAAATTTCAGCGACCTCATACAAGTCCTCTTGTTGGTTCTTCTCCACAGGGGTAAAGTCTATTTGATTAATATCGCTTTTTCTTCCGGGTGGGGGCAGTCGAGGCACCAGAGCGTGCCGAGTGCGTCGTTTAGGAGATGACTTTTCCGTATTTGCGGATTTCAGCAGCCATCGGATCCCACTTGTCAGCCAAGTCTTTGGGGTGAAAGGGAAAAGGTTCTATCATCGTCTCAATGCCAATTGTGAGCAGTTTCAGTCGGGTCATTTCTGCATACCCATCTTTACCAAAGACAGACGAAACGACGCAGACATCGACATCACTCCATGGCTTCGCCGTCCCTTTGGCATAGGAGCCAAACAGAATCATTTGTTGTACAGGAATACCTGCTTTCGTAACCGCCTGTCGATATTTCCGCAAGAGTTTTTCTGGTGTGTCGTTTAATAGAGTTTTTGCAGCCATAAGACATACTCCTTAATTATTGCGAAATACTTCTCTGTGTATGCCCTTGTCGCCTTTCGATAGAGGGCGGTTTTGATGTTTTCGTATCGCGCGCGGATGTGGTACGTGCTGATGTCAGCCAAATTTTTTTCCTGTTCATTGGTGAGCGCGAGACCAGCGAGAGAGGCTAATTTTGGTAGATCATGGGTAAATGGCGGGGCGGCATTGGTCTTACGCGCGACCAATCCTTTGAACAGTTTTTCGAGCGTCAACTGTCCCATAAAAAGCACCCAGTCGTAGTGGCCAAGCCTCAGCATGTCTTGGGCTACCACAAAATCCTCCAACGCGGTTTTTTTCCACCGCTCCATGACTTCAGAAACTGTCATAGTCTCATTGTAGCAATTCGGACGCGTAAGAGCAAAAATTATCCGCCTTCGCAGAAAACCCCGATTTAATCGGGGATGAATGCGAAGTGTTTTCTGCTTCGGCGGATTTCGCTCCGCCGAAGCACGCGGAGAAGATACCACGGGCGTTAGCCCGTGGAGCTTCATACCCTACGCTTTTTGCACCGCCCCGCTTGCATTTTGTAGAGAGAGAGTATTATCGGCCTCATTGTAGAATTTATTGGAGGTGATAACAATCTATGGGATTAAATGAGGGGCCAAAACCAAAAGATAAAAAACTAGCGAGTGACGAAATTTTAGCTTCCGGATATGGACTTATCGCAGGAATTATTTCAAAAGTTCTACCAGAGACTGTCAATCCGATCTCAACATTTTTAAATCTGAATAGGCCAACACAACAAGAAGCACTAGAGGCGCTGAAAGAATTACATGAGATCAGCATGAAATTACCGTAAGATTGGGTTAACTACAAAGTTTTTATTTAACGAGGATTGGTTTTTTTTCAGGGTGCGGGCAGTCGAGGCACCAGATGTTACCGAGGGCGTCGCGGACGACTTGATGTTCTTGCGTTTCTACGTTTGCGCCAGGTTTGTTTGACTCGACGATATCTCCCGTATCTTTGTCGATTACAATAGTTTGCTTGAGGTTTTCCCGTTCGGTTGGTACTGTTCCCTTTAGGAAGTACTCAAAACGTGTGGCACACCCCTTATCATCACCGTCCGGATTAGGAGGAAGGAGTCCTGTAAGTGAACAGACTTGAGCGCCGACCACGCCATCTGGTTGTTTTGGCCAGATATCGGGTTTATCCTTTAGAACTTTTGCCATGAGTTTATTCCAAATAGGTGCCGCTCCGGTGATACCGGAGACAAGTGCTTGATTCATAGGGGTATTGTCGTTATTGCCAACCCAGGTAATAACCAAAAATTGCGGAGTAAACCCGACCGTCCAGTTGTCTCGGAGGTCATCGGTCGTACCGGTTTTTACCGACACGGCATGGCCTGGGATCACAAGGCTTGAGCTGGGACCAAATGCATCTTGGCGGGCGTTATTGTCCAGAAGTATGTGCGATATAAGGAAGGCGGTCTCGTTAGAGATCACGCGGTCACCCTGAAGAAGAAGCTGTGACGGAATTTCTTTGTCAAGATTTGGATCTTTATGTTCCAGGATCACCTTACCGTTTTTGTCGATGACTTTGATAATCGAAACTAAATCTTTTCGTATGCCGGCATTGGCAAAGACACCAAATGCCTCAGCCATATCGGTCATATGGACTTCTGCGCCACCAAGCGTGAGTGAAAGCCCGTAACGAGCTGGATCCGTAATCGTATCGAGTCCAAATGCACTTGCCGAGGCAACCATGGCGTGCACCGTATTAAGGTAGAGCATTTTAACTGCCGGGATGTTATAGGAATTGCCAAGAGCAAATCGGGCTTGTACGGGTCCATGGAATTTTCCGTCGTAGTTTCTGGGGCAATAGGCAGGCTGATTAATGTTTGCAAAGCAGCTCGACTCGTCAAGAAACATCGTCGCCGGCGTAATTTCGCGGTTTTCAATACCAATGGCATAGTTAATAGGCTTAATTGATGAGCCGGGTTGGCGCAGCCCCGTGGTCACATTAAAGCTACCCGATGGGCTGGCAAAATAGTCGACAGATCCCACCATCGCAAGGATTTCTCCGGTTGACGGTTTGGTTATGAGGCCTGCGCCGTTGGTTACCCTCAAGCCCTTAAGCTTTTCGACTTCCGCAGAAACGGTTGCTTGTGCATGTTCCTGTAAATCCAGATCAAGCGTCGTTGTTACCTTGAGCCCGCCTCGCTCGACCAACGCTTCACCAAACTCCTCAACGAGTTTTTCTTTGACATACATGACAAAGTGAGGAGCTTTAATGCCGGTTTCTTGTTTAAATTTTAATGTTTGATGTGCCGCTTCATCCGATTGGACTTGCGTAATATATCCGTCTTCCACCATTCTGCGCAGTACTTCTTTTTGGCGGGTAGCGGCTAGCTCTGGATGCGCACCAAAAGGAGAGTAGAGAGTCGGTGCTTGGGGCAGCCCGGCAAGGAGTGCGGCTTCACCGAGCGTGAGCTCTTGGACAGACTTACTAAAATATTTTTCTGCAGCGGTTTCTATGCCCCAGGCAGTACCCCCATAGGGAACTTGATTGAGGTAGAGCTCGAGAATTTTGTCTTTGGGATAAAGAATTTCAACCCAAAACGCGAGAATGACTTCTTTGGTTTTCCGGACAATCGTGCGCTCCGGGGTGAGGAGCGCGGATTTAACGAGTTGCTGCGTAATAGTAGATCCGCCCTGGAGTTTTCGTTTGGTTACCGTAGCCGTGAGTGCTCGTAAGACGCCGCCAATGGGATTTATGCCTTTATGTTTGTAAAAATTTTTGTCTTCGATTGATATAGTTGCCTGCCTTACGTGGAGCGGGATATCACGAAGGGTGACGGGTGTACGGTTTTGATCTGCAAAAATATCAAACAGCAGTTTGCCATTGCGGTCATAGATTTTGGTAGAGAGTGGGATATCATAACGGCCGAGTTTGGTCGGAGAAGGGAGGTCCTTTAAGATCACGAGGTAGGAGAATGCGATAAGCCCAAAAGGCAGGAGCCAAAACCAGAGTTGCGGCACGTGTTTCTTCTTCACGCCGATTTTTTTAGAAAATGTATTGAGCTGTTGCCGAAACCACGATTGTATGGTGAAATACATGACGCTATTATATAATAAGTTGCATGTTCACTCTTCCCGATCTCCCATACGCGTATAATGCGCTTGAACAGTACATTGATGAGCGCACGATGCAGATTCACCACGACAAACACCACGCCGCCTACGTCAAAAACCTTAATGATGCACTTGACGGTAACGAGAAACTTCTTGCCATGTCGGTTGAGGAAGTACTTAAGGACTTAAACGAGGTACCGGAGGCAGTGCGCACGAAGGTAAGAAATAACGGCGGCGGGCACGCAAATCACAGTTTATTTTGGCAGGTAATGAGTCCTAATCCTGAAGGGGCCCTTCGACAAGCTCAGGGCGACCTCGCGCAAGTAATACAAACTACATTTGGGAGTTTTGAAAAGTTTCAAGAGTTATTCAGCGCTGCCGCGCTCGGTCGTTTTGGAAGCGGGTGGGTGTGGCTTATTAAGGATCAGGCAAAGCTTTCCATTGTTGATACTCCCAACCAAGACACACCATTAATGGAAGGACGCACGCCTATCTTAGGTCTTGATGTCTGGGAGCACGCCTATTACCTTACATATCAAAACAGGAGAGTTGATTACATCAACGCGTGGTGGAACGTTGTAAACTGGGCAGAAGTTAATCGAAGGTTCGAGATGACTTCAACATAATTGGACCCTTCGACTTCGCTCAGGGTCTTCGACATGAAGCTTGCTGATCCGCTAGCCCTCAAAGTATCCCAACCCAAAGAGATTGTCGTTTTTGCCGCAAGTCAACTCCGGGGGGAACGGAAAACCCAGGAAGATTTTTTTATGAATTTTAACGACGAGTGTTTCACGATCGCTGACGGCGTCGGAGGCATGCAGCACGGCGACGTTGCATCAAAACTTGCAGCAGAAACCGCCATATGGGGGTATAAACTTATTCGCCAGAGACGATTCTATTGGACTGATAAAAAACTTCTCATTCAGCGAATATTCCGCTCAACGAACATCGCTCTCTGGCAGAAACGCCGAGAAACAGGGTTTGAAGCGGGGCTTGCGACAACGCTCGAGGTTCTCGTTGTCGGCGACAAAAATTTTTGGTTGGGACACGTGGGGGATAGTAGCGCGTGGTTTTTGTCACACAGCGCCAACGCCAAACTTGTAAAACTTACCACTGATGATGTTGACGAGCAGGGAAACTTAACAAAAATCATAGGAGTCGAGCGATATGGCATGGTGCCACAGTTTGTGAGCAAGCGGTTTGAGGCAGGCGACATTGTTCTTCTAGTGACCGATGGCATCACGAAGGTTCTTGGGCCAGAGGAGATACAGAAAAGTATTGTAGCTACCGGTGGCACGACGGAGAGCTTATCGAGTGCAGTCCTTAAGCTTCTCGAGGCCGCTGAGTCAGCTGGTTCGACCGACAATATGACCGCAATCCTCGTCAAACGCGTCAGCCACAGGCCTTGACAAGTCTTGTATGGATATCATACAATTATTGTTATATGATAACCACAGTCAATATTTCGCTTCCAAAATCAATGTACGAGGATGCCAAAAAAATGTTGGCTCGGTTTGGCTATGCCTCCATAAGCGAGCTTGTCCGAGACGCCATTCGTAAGAAGATATATCCGGAACTTACAGAACTGAAGAAAAAAATTACGAAGCGTAAAAAACATCGGTAAATCCACCGTCCGTTTCCTCGCCATCGGCCGCCACAGAGAGCTCTATAGAGAACACTAAAAAGCAAATGCTTTCCACTTTCCTTTCGACCCTTTATACTGACTGTATATGGCTGCCGAATTTTTTCAACCCTTAAGTAACCATAAAACTCCTTCGACGTACAAATTTTTTAACGGCGAGGATTGGGTAGAGAGCAAAAGCAACAAAACTGCCAGCATTATCTCTCCAATAGACGGTGCCGTTATGGGCAAACTCCAAGTTGTTACCCACGATGAAATTGATAGCGTGATGGAAAAAGCTACCAAAGCGCAGCGGAGTTGGGAAGCAGTGCCTCTCAATAAGCGCGTTCATATCATGCATCTTGCGGCAGACTGGATCCGGCATTTTGAGGAGTACCTCACCTCTCTTCTTGTCCGTGAGATTGGGAAAACCCATGACGAGGCAAAAGGGGAGATTGTGAGAACTGCAGATCTTATCGATTACTTTGCCGACGAGGCGCAGTCAATTAAAGGCGAGACGCTCGATAGCGATAATTTTCCGGGTTTTGAAAAAGGCAGGATTGCCATGATAGAGCGGGTCGCGTACGGCGTGGTTTTGGCAATTGCGCCATTTAACTATCCGGTAAACTTGTCCGCAAGCAAAATTGCTCCGGCATTGCTTATGGGCAATAGCGTGGTTTTTAAGCCTCCAACGCAAGGAGGTATTAGTGGCCTACATTTAGCACGCATTTTTCAAAAAGCAGGAGTTCCCGAGGGTGTCCTTTCCTGCGTGACAGGAGGAGGGGGGGAGATTGGTGATTATCTCGTCAGTCACCCGGCTGTTCGCATGGTTTCATTTACCGGCAGCAGCGACACCGGAGTTGCAATTGCTGCAAAAGCCGCGATGATCCCCTTATTATTTGAATGCGGCGGCAATAACCCGGCGGTGGTTCTGCCTGATGCGGACTTGCACCAGGCAAGCCGAGAGATTATCAAAGGCGCTTTTTCTTTTGCAGGACAGCGGTGTACAGCAATTAAGTATGTCATTTCGACCAAAGGAGTTCTCGAAAAACTTCTTCCTTTGGTGAAAGACACACTCAAAGATATGGTGCACCCTGGAGATCCAAGGAGTCCCAAGACAAAACTTGTAGGGCCGGTTATCTCCGAGGTCGCAGCAAAACAAATTGAAGAGGCTATTGCGAGTTCCGTTACGCAAGGTGCAAAGCTTGTTATTGGTGGGAAACGCAATAAATCCTTTATAGAGCCGACGATTCTTACAAATGTGATGCCTTCGATGCCAGTTGTTGCTAAGGAAGTATTTGGACCCCTTGTCTCATTTATCACCGTAAAAAGCATGGATGAAGCAACTACTATTATAAATAGCTCTGGCTACGGCTTGCAGGCGAGCGTGTTTACTAGAGATGAAGGGTCGGGGATTGTGTTTGCCAAGACTTTAAATGTCGGCACAGTTCAGATCAACGGTTCTCCCCAGCGCGGCCCTGACCATTTTCCATTTTTGGGAGTGAAGAAATCAGGCGTCGGAGTCCAAGGGGTTCGTTATTCTCTCGAAGCCATGTCCCGTCTTCGTCCGATTGTTCTAAATAAACCCTCGTGATACAATTTTATAGCTTTCATGACAAACTTCGACGCATCGGCTTTAGAGAATTTTTTTTCTCCACACTCCCAGAGCTCTCCCATAGCATACTTCAAAAAGCTGATAGTAGGTTTCGTTGGTTCGATGCCTGGGCACACGAACTATTTGCGGAAAACATGTCTTCTGAGCAAAGAGGCGTATTTGATAAAAATTTGGAAGTATCAAAACGTATTGCAGGATATGCAGTACGCATAAATGACAAGATTACACTTGGTTTACGAGAAAAGCGCACAGACAAAGACGGGAAGCCGTATGCCCTCTGCATAGACGAACATTCAGACGGTGAAGTGTTTGGTCAAACAACAACAGAGGCAGAACGTCGCGGATTTTTGTTGGAAGCCTTAGAACAAACAATTCCTGAGCACCGTGCAGATATTCCTCTTGGTCAATCCCCAAGAAAATTAGGCCCTAAGAAAATTGACGGTTGGTTTGTATCTGCCGTTACGCAATCGGTAATTATTGGAGGATATACACCGGAAGAGGCGAAACAGATTGTGTCGGAGATAATGAAAAAACATAAACTACAGCGACGACTCTCATGGTCTCTAGCATACAATCATGATGAGGCGATCCGTCGAGGTTTTGAGCATTTTGTAACACTTCTTGGCACTGAACCAGAGCAGGCAAGAGGCGGCGGAATTCGAGATTTACAGACTTCTATAGAAGAAGGAGATGTAACATTCAACTTAGAAGAAACGCCGGAGAGGGTAGAGGCAGACGCTGGTAGTTTACTTGATGAAAAAAGCATGACTCTTCTTGAGCCGTTGCTTGACGCTATTCACATTGGAAGACCAGAGATGGTACGACGCGCAATCGATTTTACTTCCAAGTATTTGGGTGTAAAGCGCGACGACATTGCTCAACGCAGTCCGCCTGATTGGTGGTTAGAAGATCCAAACAGAGGCTTACACAGTCGCGAAGTTTTGATGTACATTCCTTATAAAGATTTTATAGGGAACGCAAATCAGTCATTATCGACGAGTGCAGCAGACGCAAAACATATGTTTGATGAGATTCTTGATTCGAAAATCGTTGTGATTATGAAGGAGATCTCCCAAGAAGAGGGTAGTGGGTGGGTGCTAATGCGGTTATCACAGAATAATCCTGCGTATTTAACCTCAGAAATGCATTTGACGTCGTAAAGATTAAGTACAGAATATTATTTACTCCATTGTCCTCAACAAGCCTCAATAAATTACTCCCACTCCATAGTCCCCGGAGGTTTGGTCGTGATGTCGTAGACGACGCGGGAGACGCCGGGAACGCCATTGACAATGCGAGAAGAAATTTTTTGAAGGAGGGAGTAGGGAAGTTCGGCCCAGGTTGCAGTCATTCGGTCTTTTGAAACAACACAGCGAACGGCGATGACTTCGCTAAAACCCCGTTCGTCTCCGCGAACTGCTGTGGAAGGCGTACCTGTTGCGACAGCAAAGGAATGAAGAACTTTTTCATACCATTTGGCTTTTTTCATTTCTTCCACGACAATTTCATCTGCCTGTCGAACACGTTCCAATCGCTTGCGATTTACCGCACCAACAATGCGGATGGCATAGCCCGGGCCGGGATGCGGTTGTTGTTTGATAAAGGTTTCGGGAATACCGAGGTCTTTGGCTAAAGCGCGTACTTGATCGGTATAAAGATCTCGAAGTGGTTCGATGAGTTGTAATTTCATGTTTGCCGGAAGACCCCCGACATTGTGATGAGACTTGATGGTGTCCGCGTGTTTGGTGCCTTTGGATTCAATGACATCTGAGTAGATAGTGCCTTGGACGAGGAACCCGACATTCTTGAGATGCTTAAGCTCACTCTCAAAAAAATCAATGTAGAGTTTGCCGATGATTTTGCGTTTTTGTTCGGGGTCAGCGACACCCTTGAGTGCCGTGAGAAATGCTTTTTCTTTGTTGAGGATCACCGGTTGAAGCCCAAGTTTTTTAAAGTACGACGTGACGTTTTGCGTCGTTCCTTGCCGCATGAGGCCGCTTTCTATGTGAATGGGGATGAGGTTTTTGCCGATTGCCCGGGCAACAAGGGTTGCGGCAACAGTCGAATCAAGTCCGCCGGAGACAGCAGCAATTGCCTTTTTATTTCCGACAGTTTTCTTAATTGATGCGATTATTGCGTTGACATCCATTCGTTGAGATTTTGCTTTAATTCCGCAAATTGCGAGAAAGTTTTTGAAAATGAGCGTGCCGTGTTCGGTGTGTTCAACTTCCGGGTGGAACTGCACGCAATAGATTTTCTTTTTCTCGTTTGTCATCGCCGCTCCCGCGATTGTTTCCGTTTGTCCCACAAATGAAAACCCCGGCGGGGGAGTGATCACCGTATCGCCATGACTCATCCAGACGCGCGAGTGGGCAGAGACAGAATCGAAGAGTCGAGTTTTTCCATTTACAATAAGTGTTGCCGGGCCAAACTCCTTTACCTTGCCCGGTTTAACCGTGCCTCCCAGCAGGTGGCCGGTTAATTGCATGCCGTAGCAGATGGCAAGGATCGGGATGCCGAGAGAAAAAATTTCTTTTTCTATAATTGGAGAGCCGGGGACATGCACAAATCCCGGTCCGCCGGACAATATAATTCCTTTCGGCTTCAATTTTTTTGCATTTTCAACAGCATGTTCTGGGGGTTTGATCGTAACTGATGTTCCGAGATCCGAGAGTCTCCTTCCAATGAGGTGAGCGGTTTGTGAGCCAAAATCAACAAGCAATAGCATATGCTTATCATCGAATTACGAATTTTTTGCGAATTTACGAATTAAAAATTCTTTTATTCGTATATTCGTACTGATTCGTTATTCGTTGATTAATACGATTCTATCGTGTGGGCCGATTTCAGAAACA
>CAYSOR010000004.1:0-2153 GCA_964432705.1 uncultured Gammaproteobacteria bacterium | reverse complement strand
GATTCGTTATTCGTTGATTAATACGATTCTATCGTGTGGGCCGATTTCAGAAACACGCACGCACGAAAACACTTTGACGCCGAGGCTCGTGACATATCCGAGCCCTCCTTGAAATACTTTATCAAAAAGGACCGCATAGCCCACAACTGTTACCCCGCGCTCCCTTAGCCCGCTAATAATGCGGTAGCCGGTTTCACCGGTCGCACACACGTCATCGAGGATAAGGACCCGGTCTCCTTTTTTCACAAATGAGAGATTGATGCCCGAGAAAACTGAAAGCTCAGCGGTACTTGTGGTAAATGAGCGGACTTCTTCGCGGTACACATCTTTCCAGCTTGAAGGGATATTTTGATCTTTACGGGAGGCATGGAGTCGTACCTGCCCGCTAGGCGCTGGCAGGCGGGCGTCTTTGTCGAGGGCAAGTGCCACTGCGGTGGCGAGGTAATTTCCGGAATGGGGAATACCGTGGATGGCAGTAATCTGGTCACTTTGAAATTCGTGTGCAATGAGCTGAGCTGCTGCGGCAAGGACAGCTGGCTTCATGCGCAAATTAAAAGAGGAAATGGATATGTAGCCGCGTTCGTGGTCTATGACTTTTGCGTCTTTGAGGAACTCGTTCTTGAGGAATGCAAGGTCGGTTTTGCCTTTGTCCAGCCCCATAACCTACTATACATCAAATACAAAGCAAGTGCAATCTAGTGACTTCGCAGATATTGGAGGGTCAGAGCAGGAGTCATCAGAAGAATATCAAGTTCATCTTTCATTTTGTCCGCTTTAAAGTGTCTGAGGTTATAGGAAACGAGATATTTCGTTTTTGCGGCTGCCGCTCCGGCTACAATATGCGCATCATTCATGTCTGTTACGTATGGTTGGTACTTCGCTCTTATTTTTTGAGGATTGCGGCTTATTTTTACTACTTCAAATTTTTCTCGAATGCGTCCTTCCAATAGATCACTTGCGATATTCATGCGTTTGCATACGATGCGAAGCTCATTAACTGAGAGTGAAGAAATAACCGGTGTAATGCCTGACATGTGGAGAAGTGTGTACGCGGCACCTTTGGATGATAAGAGCGAGGAGATAACGACATCGGAATCGATAAATACACGCATATCCGCTACTGTTTCGCTCTCACTGCGTTAATCTCCTCTTCTATGCGGGGTAATTGTTTGCGATCCTCCTGGTCAGCTTCATAAAGATCATAGTCTAGTCCGGTGAAGAAGAAGGATAGGGACGTGGGGGGAATGCGATATAGTTTGCCGATTTTTTTAGCGACGATCTCACCACGGCTTATGAGTTCATAGACCGTATTTTTAGAGAGCTGAAGCATATCTGCGACCTGTTCCGGTGTATATGCTTTGGTGGTATTAAAAGTGTTAAACATGACTACATGCTATCAAACATGACTAGAAATGTCAATATGGGAGTAAAAAAGCAGATGAGTTAAATGTTATGTAAAGGTAATTGTGTGAGCGACCTGCAGTCCGTCTATTTCTTTAAAGTATGTCATTCCAAATGAAGCACCTTTATGGATTGTATGTTTTTGAGGAGTGGGAATAAATTCATTTGCTGGGGAAATTACCTCAATTGTGCCAGCCAAAAACCTTTTGCGAACTAATGTCCCATTGACTAAGACTTCTTGTCCTCTCCAAAGTTCAACTCGTTGTGAATTATCTGGGCCCACAGCCATATTTTCCTTTCACAGCTCTTTTCCACTAAAAAAGGGCCGCGAAGCAAGCCCTAATGACTATATAGCATGTAGGTAAGAGGGAAGTCAATAGTGTGCGCGGACGAAGGCGATTTGGTCCGGAGTAAATCCGAGTTTTATCAGTTGTTCTTGAATTTGGGCTTTGGATTTTCCTTCTTTGGTGAGACTCTGAGTGAGGATAGAAATAGTTTCGGTGACTTCGGTCGGGAAAATGACCCACTTTTTTGTTTCTTGTGCAAAATAATCAGGCCGCACCAAAGAGTGCGGTTTGTAAAACATGGTGACGGTCGTAAGTGAAGACGGACGGAATCGCTTGAGATAACTGACCGCACGCTTCATGGTTTTGCCGCTATCTGCAATATCGTCAACCAAAAGGATTCGAAGGCCTTTGATGTGTGCACCCAGTCCGGCAGTGATTTTAGGTTGGCCCTGTTTTTGGATATCG
>CAYSOR010000003.1:19181-26775 GCA_964432705.1 uncultured Gammaproteobacteria bacterium | reverse complement strand
AGAACTTCTTTTTCAAGCGCTTTCCACTTTGATTCGATAGTTTTACAAAGAAGAATCACTTCGTCTGCCTCATCAATCGTCCTTTTCTTTGGCGGCCAGAGATACATCGAATGCATGTTGTCAATAATATTGACACATGCAACCAGACGTTTTTTAAGGAGCGCTCTCCCAATATCTTCTGCCTGACGCTTATCTTCGCATGTTATATAGATAAGAAGAGTTTTCATACTTTTCGAAATTTTTGAAGTCCTCTTCTTGAAAAATCGTACCAATATTGGGTTTGTTCACTTTTATCGTTCTCACCATATACCAAAAATGATGTTTTTATCAAATAAGCGCAATAATGAGCCTTCATAATGAGCGGCAAGAACCCTGTTTCTTTATTGGAGAGAGCGGTCACATTTCGATATGCATCTACAACAGCGGACAATACATCAGGAAATTCATTTACTGGGTCCATATCGATACAAAATTGTGCAAGAAATATTCCAAGATCAAAGGCTGACACACCTCGGTTGAGGCAGCCAAGATCGATAATACAATACTCCCCTTTTCTATTCTTAAACACGTGCTCTCGTTGAAAATCTCCATGAATAATACTGTGCTTCCATTTGGAAAAATCTATACTTGCAAATTCATCGACTATCGGATTTATGACTTCGAGATCATCACGCTTAAGGAAAGTTTTATTTTTGCTATACTCCTTGAGAAAATTTGTTACGCCCCAAGAGTCATAATCTCCGTGAACTGGAAAAGAAAGATTGTGCATCCTTGCTATAAAACAAGCTATAGCAACGCAATCTTCTTTCATAACGTCCTGCTCGAGAAAAGTTTTTCCGCTGAAATACTCCATGACACACAGGTATGACAGGTTTTTTCTTCCTTTTATTTGGGAAAGTTGTCCTTTCTCGCTTTTGTAAAGCTTGGAGACAGGAATTCCAGCGTGAGTAAACTCGTTGAGTGCACGTATGTAGGTATCAATAAACTGTTTTGACCTTCCCTTGGAAAAGATTTTTACTACATACACGCCCTGCGTCGTTTCCAATTTTATATTGAGATCCTCGTATCCTCGTTCAAAGAAAGAATAATTCTTTAATTCCCCAAGTTGATATTTTTTGATTACATCATTCAGCACTGCTTCAAGAAGATGTACCATGTCGACGCGGGAGAGGTGTTGATCCATATTAGTCGGTTATTTCGTGCTGTTCGGGTTTCCAAGCAGGAGTACAGGCCATAAATAATTTCATTGTGCCATTCCAATAATAAATTTCATTTGGTTGAAGAATCAGGCAATCCCCTTTTTTAATTACGATTTCTTTGTCAGGGAACCCGATTACCCCCTTACCTTCAAGAATGTAAACCAGTTCTTTTGAAATCGTGTTTTTCGCATAACCCTTTTCTGGATAGCGACCATTGATAACGGCTATCGCTCCATTGATAGTCGACTCATTCATTAAGTATTCAAAAATTGTAGTCGTGGAAGACCCAACAAATTTACTGGCAGAAGACTTTTTTACGAGCTCCATATGGTTTGGTTATACAGGAAGCGCGCGTATAAGACAAGGATGGTATAATTTGAGCATGAAGTCATCTGATGTTCGAAGGAAATATATTGAGTTTTTTAAGGCACGAGGGCATGTGGAGATTCCGTCGGCACCTCTTGTGCCAGAGAATGACCCGACCACCCTCTTTACATCAAGCGGCATGCAGCCGCTTGTACCCTATCTCCTCGGCCAACCGCATCCATCCGGCAAACGGCTCGTCAATAGTCAAAAATCATTCCGGACTCAGGATATTGAGGAAGTTGGCGACAATAGACACACCACGTTTTTTGAGATGCTCGGTAATTGGTCGCTCGGAGAATATTTTAAGAAGGAACAATTGCCTTGGATTTTTGAGTTTTTAACCAAAGATCTAAAGCTTGATCCGAAACGACTCTATGTAACGGTATTTTCCGGCAAAGCCGGATCCCGCTCCGCGAGAGAAGGAAATCAATCGGTACCCAAAGACACAGAGTCAATTGAGATTTGGAAAGAGATTTTTGCCAACGTTGGGATTGAGGCGAAAGAGGGCGAAAGAATATTTGTTTATGACGCATCGAAAAACTGGTGGAGTAGGTCCGGTGAACCGGACAGAATGCCTCCCGGAGAACCCGGAGGCCCGGACAGTGAAGTTTTTTTTGATTTTGGACAAGACCTTAAACTTCATGAAAAATCTCGCTTTAAGGATCAACCGTGCCACCCTAATTGCGACTGTGGCAGATTTTTGGAAATCGCCAATTCCGTCTTCATGCAATATCAAAAACAATCCGATGGTTCACTCAAAGAACTCTCACAAAAGAATGTAGACTTCGGCGGAGGACTGGAGCGGCTCACAGCAGCAACAGAAGATAATCCAGACATGTTTACTATCGACATTTTTTTAAAGGCTCGAAAAATTCTTGAAGAGGTTACTCTTGTTCACACGCCAGAAAGTGAGCGCAGTATTCGTATTATTCTCGATCACCTCCGTGCATCCATGTTTCTTATCGATGCAGGAGTCATTCCATCAAACAAAGAGCGTGGGTATATTCTGCGACGGCTTATCAGAAGAGTAGCGCTTCACTCGAAGGTCGCCAGCATTGACGTGAGTCCTCAACTCCCACTTCTTCTTTCTACTTGGAATGATGTCTACCGCGATGCGTATCCATCTCTTCTACAAAACAAGACAACCATTGCAACCACGATTCAAGAAGAGTTTGAAAGGTTTGAAAAATCGCTTCTCGTTGGCATGAAAAAAATTCAATCACTCAAGGGTGTGGGTGCCATCTCAGGCTCAATCATGTTTGACCTCTACCAAACATACGGTTACCCTCCGGAACTCATCAAAGAATTTGCCAAACAAACCGGACTGAGTATTGATGAACATGGATTTGAAGAAGCAAAACAAAAACATCAGCAAACTTCGCGTACCGCTTCAGCGGGGATGTTTAAAGGTGGACTCGCGGATCAAAGCGAGCAGACGGTTAAATTGCATACCGCTCATCATCTGCTTCTTGCAGCGCTGCAAAAACTTGTTGATCCGACAATTAAACAGCGAGGAAGCAACATTACTGCCGAGCGACTAAGGATGGATGTTAATTTGGGAAGGAAAATAACTCCGGAAGAATTAAAGAATGTTGAAACATTGGTAAACGAAAAAATAAAGGAAAATTTGCCAGTTACGAGTGTAGAAATGCTACGGGAAGAGGCAGAGCAAATAGCCGCACAGATGGAGTTTGGCCGGAAATACCCGGATCAAGTCAGCGTATACTTTATAGGACCAAAAGATGACTATTTTTCGGCTGAATTCTGCGGCGGACCGCACGCTTCCTTTACAGGGGTCTTGGGGCGCTTTACAATAATAAAAGAAGAGTCGGCAGGTGCCGGAGTACGTCGCATCTATGCGACAATTTGCCAAAATGAATCTTCCAGATCAAATCAAAAGTCTTCTTCGACCTAAACAAACCCGTGAGATGTTCCTGTCACTGGTTCTCGGACGTGACGGCGTCGCTGCTTCTGCCTGGTACGTGAATACCGCGGGACAGCCTCAAACGATTGCCTTTGCAAAAACCGATATCGAGAAAGACAGCTGGGAAGACCTCACGCAAGCCTGCGACCGTGCGATTGCGGCAGTTGAAGAAAAAGTTGATGGATCAACGCAGATTCGCAAAGCGGTTTTAGGACTGCCTGCAGACTACCTTACCCAAAATGGCGATATCGACCCATCCATACGTTCTCACATAAAACAGCTCACCCAAGCGCTCGACCTCACTGCCATTGGCTTTGTTTCACTTCCTCAGGCGCTCGTGTATAAGTTGAAAAAAGATGAAGGCATGCCGCCAAGCGTCATACTTCTCGGATTTGGCGATAGTCAGATAATACTCACTCTCTATAAAGTTGGGACCATCATCGGACAATACGTTTTTGAACGAGGAGAACATCTGGCATCCTCAGTTGAGAGTACCCTCAAAAACTTTAAGGAACTCGAGGTACTCCCATCGCGCATACTCCTCTATGGCATGCAAACCGAGCTCCTCGAAGAAGGCAAAACTCAGCTTCTGGCTCATCCATGGCCGACGAGAACGAACTTTCTCCATTTTCCTAAATTTGACACTGTGTCAGCGCAAGACACGACGACTGCCGTCTCGCTTGCCGGGGCGAGCGAACTCTCCACTGACATCGGTAGTGAAGAAGATGAACTACCCCTACAGGAACCTCAACAGAAAGAGGAAGAAGCTACCCCGGAAGACAAGCAACCTGTGAAGATTGTTGCAGCTGAAGAACTGGGGTTTCAAAAAGAAGACATTCTTGAAGAAATCCAAAATCAAAAATCCAAAATCCAAACTGAAAAAGAAACAGATGAATTTCTAAAGTTTCGTTTGCCCATCGATATATCTCGGATGAAGCTCCACGGGCTAACGCCCGTGGTATCTTCTCCGCGTACTTCGGCGGAGCGAAATCCGCCGAAGCAGAAAACACTTCGCATTCATCCTTGGGCTTACGCCCAAGATTTTCTGCGAAGGCGGATAAAACTTCCAAAACTTCCTTCTTTACCTTTTACGCTTCCGAAAATACACCTACGCGGAGGGGTCGCTATTGCGGGAGCATTGCTCGGAGCGCTTCTTATATTCAGTGTCATTAACTGGATACTTCCGAGGGCAACCGTTACAGTATTGGCTCTGCCGCAAACGCTCGAGTCTAGTGTCACGGTCACCGTAGATCCTACCGCTACTATCGCAGACAGCCAAAACAACATAATTCCCGGGACTACGAGAGAAGATGAGTTTTCGGGAGAAAAAACAATTGCCGTTTCCGGCACCAAAAAAATCGGCGATCCGGCAAAAGGAGCTATCACGATCTACAATAAAAGCCTCACGGTAAAACAATTTAAAAAAGGCTCTGTCCTTACTACGTCCGCCTTACGCTTTACCCTTAATAGTGACGTCCAGGTTGCCTCGGCGACCGAAAGTATCGGTTCCATAACATTTGGCAAAACCACAAGCGCCATAACGGCAGAGGCTATTGGCCCTGAGGGTAACCGCGCGGCAGGAACTGAATTTATATTCACGGACGTTTCTTCCTCAACTGCAGTAGCCAGAAACGATACTCCGCTTACCGGAGGAACCAGTCGGGAGGTGACGGTGGTGACACGAGGCGACTACGATACGCTCACCAAAGAAATCACCGACGAACTACTTGCAAAGGCAAAACAGAAACTGGCAACAAGTATAACCGGCAGCGCAAAATTGATCGATGCAACGCTTAAAACAACGGTAACAGAAAAAGTTTTTGCACAGGAGTTGGACGAGGAAGCTAAAGAGGTGAGTGGAAAAATTACAATCACTGTCTCCGGTGTCTCCTATAGCGACGCAGATCTAACGTCAATATTTGAAAACTCTGTGCGAGACAAACTCCAGACTGGATACGCACTTGTCAAAGAACGGACACAAGTCTCGGTTCAGAACGTCCAAGTAAAAAAAGACGGCACGAGTACCATGACGGTAAAAATTTCCGGCGTCGCCATCCCGACGATCGACAGCGAAAGTGTGCGGCAGTCGATCGCGGGCAAACACATGACAAGGGCACAGGAATACTTGCAACGTACGGTCGGTGTTGGCGGCGTAGAGTTCCGCTTCCGTTGGACGATTATCCCCAACCGATTACCCATGAATAAAAACAATATTTCCGTGACTATTGCCGTGCAAGAGTAAATATGCCCATGTATCAGTACATCAAAGCAACTCCGCGACGCCGAAGGTCCCGATCCGCGACCGTCTCCTTGTTTTTTATGATATCCGGAGTCCTCATCGTCATCTGGACTATATGGCCCATCGCGTCTTTTTTTTTCCTGAAACAACACTTATTGGGTAAAACTATTTCTCCTGTGGCTGCCAATGCAGCAACAAACGCAGTACTGGGAGAAACACTCGACTATACCAATCCCAACGTATGGTTTCCGACCAGTCCGCAAAAAAGGGTAGTTTCTCCTGTCAATAGCTACCTCCTTTCTATTCCCAAACTCAACATCAATAATGCGACGGTCATAATTGCCGGTGATGATCTAAAAAAAAGCCTCATTCATTATGGGGGAACAGGACTGCCGGGGGAATATGGGACAACTATCATTTTTGGTCACTCAACCTTACCGCAATTTTTTAACCCTCAAAATTATACCTCGATATTTTCTACACTTCCCACACTTAGTGAGGGTGATGAGATGTTCGTTACCTATGATGGCATTACCTATCGGTACGTCATTTTCGAAATGCTTGTGACAAAACCAAACGATCTCTCCCCTCTCGAACAACGGTTTGATGATTCATACCTTACACTCATAACCTGTGTTCCGCCCGGTACGTATTGGCAGCGTTTAAATGTAAAAGCACGTCTCAAAAGGATATGACCAAAAATACACAGCAGGTAGCAATCGAGGCGATAAAGAAAAAACTTATCGGCAAACCTCTCTCGTACAATGAAATTTTTTCCATTATGGACGAGATCGCCAATAAGCGTTTGTCGCCAGTGTTAACAACATATTTTGCCGCAGCAGGTTTCAAAGAAGGGTTTAGCAATGAAGAACTCTACCACCTCACACGTGCAATGGTAATGACCGGTCCCCGCCTTCATTTGCATGGCATCGTTGCAGACAAGCATTCAACAGGAGGTGTAGCTGGTACTCGAACAACGATGATACTCGTCCCCATTATTGCTGCGGCTGGCTTTCAAATTCCTAAGACTTCGTCAAGGGCAATCACCTCCCCAGCCGGAACTGCAGATACCATGGAGGTCGTTGCTCCCGTGACATTCACTCCCAAACAAATTGAAAGACTCGTCGGCAAAGCCGGCGGCTGCATTGTGTGGGGAGGTCATTTGGGTTTGGCACCGGCAGACGACATTCTCATTCAAGTCGAACAACCGCTTGCTTTCGAATCATTTGACAAAATTATCGTCTCTATTATGGCAAAAAAGGTTGCCTCCGCAGCGACGCATCTTGTCCTTGATATTCCCGTTGGTCCGACTATGAAAATTTCTCATTTTAAAGACGCGGAAGTCATCGTAAAAAAGTTTACCTTCCTTGCTAAAAAATTCGGCATTAAGGTTGTCTTTGACGTCAATGAAGCGCTTGAGTCGGCTGGCCGCGGCGTTGGCCCGGTACTAGAAGCGCGCGATGTGTTTCAAGTCCTCGAGCAAGCACCGGAACGACCCATCGCTCTTGAGGCCAAAGCGTTGCGACTTGCCGGAAAGCTTCTGAGTCTTTGTTTTGCCGATGTATCCAAGAAAAAGGGAGTAAGCGGTGAGGAAGTAGCCAAAGAGATACTGGTATCCGGCAAAGCACTCAAAAAAATGAGAGAGATAATTAAAACGCAGGGAGGAGACCCAGATGTAGAGAGCGGTAAACTGATGCCGGGAAAAGAACGTTTCGAAGTTAAAGCAAGTCGAAAAGGACGCGTAAACTCTATTAATAACAAGCAAATCACCGTCATCTGTCGCATACTCGGCTGCCCCACAGATAAGAAAGCCGGCATGTACTTAAACCGAAAACTTGAAGAGAGTGTGGACAAAGGTGATATACT
>CAYSOR010000003.1:0-19081 GCA_964432705.1 uncultured Gammaproteobacteria bacterium | reverse complement strand
AATATTATCTCTCCCGTCCAAGCGTGGCTTCTTTCCCAAGGCCGTTGTGTAGGTTGCGGCAGAGAACTCCAAAAACCAAAAGGCAAAGATTACGTACGCGTTGATTGCCAGTGCGGCCGTATTTATATGTACGACGGAGCGTCGGGCAAATACCGAAGGGCACGCTTAGATGAAATCAAGTAATACCATATCCAAAAGACTGACGATTTTCTTTTTCGTTCTCGTTGTCCTCGTGGGCAGCGGCTGGCTCTGGTGGATCGATGGAACCGCGGCGGTTACACCGACGGATGCAAACCCCGTCATATTTGTTGTCGGCCGCGGTGAAGGCGTGCGCAGAATTGCCGCCAACTTAGCGAGCGACCATCTCATACGAAGCCCTACGGCGTTTTTTCTCCTTGTCAAATTCATGGGACTGGAACGCAGCCTGCAAGCCGGTGACTTTCGCCTGAACCGCTCAATGAACGCTCGGGAAATCGCGCGAGAACTCACTCACGGATATCTTGATGCATGGGTAACAACTCTCGAAGGCTGGCGAGTTGAGGAAATTGCCAACCGTCTCGCAAAAGATCTCGATATTCCCGAGAGCGAATTTCTCAAGGTCGCTCGTGAAGGCTTTATGTTCCCCGACACCTATCTCATCCCCCGCGATGCAACACCCGCGGCAGTTGCAAAAATATTCCTGGATACATTCAATCAGAAAGTGACTGACCAGATGAAAGAAGTTGCCAAAGAACAGGGACTCACATTCGAGGACGCACTAATTCTGGCATCAATTGTTGAACGAGAAGGACAAACCGATGAAGATCGTCCAATAATTGCCGGCATTCTCCTTAAACGCCTCAAAGCCGACTGGCCGCTTCAGGCGGACGCTACGCTTCAATATGCTTTAGGCTATCAGCTCGCTGAAAAAACATGGTGGAAAAAAAGCTTGAACGAGGAAGATAAAAAAATTCGCTCGCCATACAATACCTATCGGAGTCCCGGTTTGCCACCCGCACCCATTAGTAACCCCGGTCTTGCGGCAATCAAGGCAGTACTCTATCCCCAAGATTCACCATATTGGTTTTACCTGCATGACGCGGAAGGTAATGTCCACTATGCACGGACGGTTGAGGAGCACAACGAAAACATCGCCACATACCTGCAATGAGGCGACAACGAAATATCTGGTATCTGATTCTGGGGATTTCCGGGCTGAGCGCTTTAAGCTGGTTTATCAACTCTTTTTCGCCAACAAAGCCTCTGTATCTTACTGTTTTCTTTCTTACCGTCTTACTGTCTTCCCTCTTCCTGTCTCTCTATCTTCTCCTAAATGTACGCCGCTCCTTCTTGCTGTCTTCCGGTCTTACTGTCTTCTTGATACTTCGTTTCCTCGACCTTCGCCACCCACTCTACCTCGTCCTCCTCCTCGCTTGCCTCATCTCCCTTGAGCTTCACTTCCGGAAGCGATAGATAACCTATAGTTGTAGCTACAAATAAAAATGTGGTATTATGCTTTTATATACTGTTTAAGAGGTTAAAATTATGAAAATTGACCGTGTTTTATATGGTAGCGCGAAGGCCACAGATGTAAGTGAAGAGAAAATTTTTGATACGATCAATAGGATTGTCTTGCTTCGGATAAAAACTATGATTCTCAAAAATCTGAAAAAAGAAGATGCTTTTGCCTTCAGAGAGGTAGTCAAGAGAAATGATCCAAAACTCTTCTTTGATTTTGCGTATAAAAGAGTTCCTCACCTCGCAGAAAAAATTCATTCGGAAACTAAACAGCTCTCGCTTGAATTACGCAAAGCACAATAAGATTATGGACAACGCAAGGGAAAAACCTAGAGCATTGCCAGTTACTCCTGAAAACCGAAGTTCGTTGCTCAGGGCGCTCAACATTATGGAGAACAGAGCCGAAGCAGCTCTTGGAGTAACCCTCACGGGTATGGGCGTGGAAGATGGTGATCCTGTAAAAGAATTATACAAAAATTTATCCCAAGAGGAAATCAAGAAACCATGGTCCGCAAAAGCATTTTTCAAAAATGTCGGTGAAATAACATGGGGAAATTTTTGGGGAAAAGTAAGCACGATATCCATTACCATTGGAACCGGGTTAGGTATTATTCGCGAAGCAGCGCTGAATGGGGATTCGTTTAGAATTTTGTACAATAATATAATCGCGTGGTCATTTGCCGGTGTTGAAAAGGGTGCTGATCCATTAGCAGCTCTTTCCACTGCTTCTACAGCGGCAATCGTCTTGGCAGTTCCGACGCTCGCGGTTGCGACCGTTACCTCTCTGAATCAAAAACACACGGAACAACTTATTAACCGTGTAAACAGAGTGAATGCGGCGCGCAATGCAATAGAGGCGGGAGAAGCTAATTTAAATTACCTTGTTGGACCGAACGTGCATATACTCGTGGGTAAATCTGATCCTTCCGCCGAAACACTCATAAAAATATTCCATGACATTGGGATAGAGGTAATTACTTTTTGGGATGAGGCTAGAGCTATTTCCCCTAAAATAAATCCTTTTTGGCTGAAAACAAAGAATATGTGGACCCGTGCGGATGTACTCAATAAAGCCAGTCTTGAAAACGCTCTAATGTGTTTCTTTCACGCAGAAGCGGAACGTTTTCAAGATTGTATGAAGATATGTCCGACGCTGAATCCCGAAATGCCAACACAAAAGCAAATTATCTTCTGAGTCAAAAAGGAATAACACGAACTATTCCATTGGTAGCTGTTACGAATATAAAAAGAGAGGTAACTGGGAATGTTGCAGGAGAAACCGAAATTATATATGGAACAAAAACCGAAGGAGATCTTTACGCGAAAAACAAACACATGCACGCAAGACATACAGATGGAACAGTTACCAAAATCATTGCACAGATATCAACTCAAAGTGGACTCCCTATAGAGCTCATGACTGATTTACATAGACAACAAGAATATGCACAAACTTTTAATCTAGCAATCAAAGATCATAACGAATCTTTAGCTCAAGGAGGACAGAAACAAACCAACAAACTTGAATTACGATATAAAACCGCCGAAGACGGAAATAAGACCCTAACGTGCTTCTATGGCGAAGATGATCAGGCAACCTTAAAGTTACTTGAAGGATTTCTAGAAGAAACTTCGAAAGAAGGAGACGTTCTGACGCTCATTAACGATCCCGAGGTCATAGGCGAACTTCCAGAAGAGATTAGAACAAGTAAAAAATACATCTGCATTGGAGAAATATTAGCGAAAGAGCAATTTAAACAATTTGTTCAATTGGTTGACAACGGGGACATTACACTTCCCGCTGAAATTCAGGCCAAACTAGATGAATACCGTAAAACACCTCAGTTATTTTCTATCGAGAATTATTACGGAACATTTGAATTAACCTAAATTATCTCCTTCTTCCCTTGAGCTCTACTACCGGAAGCGGTAAAATCGCCTCATGGCAAAGAAATTTTATATCACCTGCGCAATACCTTACGTAAATTCATCTCCCCATGTGGGACATGCTTTGGAGTTCGTGCAGGGGGATGTTGTCGCGCGATACCACAAGCTCTTGGGCGAAGACGTACTGCTTCTTTCCGGCGGCGATGAGAACGCGGTCAAAAACGTCCAGGCGGCAGAAGCTTCCGGTCAACCAGTACAGAAATTTGTCGACAAAAATACTGGAAAATTTTTTGAACTGACCAAGGCACTCAATTGCGAATTTAACGTCTGGCAAAAAGGAAGCGACCAGCTGCACCACTTCCCTTCTTCACAAAAAATCTGGGAGCTCTGTGCAAAGAGTGGTGACATTTACAAAAAATCCTACGAAGGACTCTACTGTGTAGGGTGCGAAACTTTTTATACCCCGGATGAGCTCGATAATAACGGAGAATGTTTCGAACATCCTGGCAAAAAACTAGAGAAAGTCTCTGAAGAAAATTATTTCTTTAAACTATCCAAATATCAAACCAAACTCACCGAACTTATTGCCTCTGACAGCATGTACATCGTCCCGGCATTCCGTAAAAATGAAATGCTGTCATTTCTCAAACAACCGCTCCAAGACATAAGTATTTCTCGTACGAACGAGAGGGCGAAAAATTGGGGCGTACCGGTACCTGGAGACAGCTCTCAGCGCATGTACGTCTGGTTTGATGCCTTAAACATCTATCAAAGCGGGGTCGGGTTCGGGTGGGACGAAGCCGAATATAAAAAATGGTGGCCGGCTGATGTGCACATTATCGGCAAGGGGATTACACGATTTCATGCGATTTACTGGCCGGCATTCTTGCTTTCAGCGAAACTCCCTCTCCCGAAAACAATTTTTGTCCATGGGTACTTTACGGTGAACGGCCAGAAGATGAGTAAAACCCTTGGCAACGTCATTGATCCCTTTGAACTTATTAAAAAATACGGCGCAGATCCGCTACGCTATTATTTCTTGCGCGAAATTCCATCAACGAGTGACGGCGATTTTTCCGAACGAAGATTCAAGGAAGTATATAATGCGGATCTTGCGAATGGATTAGGTAATCTCGTGGCTCGTGTCGCTAAGTTGGCTTCTCAATCGGGGTCAGGCCTTAATCCGCCAGCTGGCGGACTCCAAGGCCAGACCCCTCTTTTCACCAATGTTGCAAATGTAGTGTACAACAGGGCGCTTGAGGAATTTAGATTTCATGATGCGCTGACATTTGTTTGGGAAAAAATTAAGCAGACAGATAAATTCATCAATGATAAAAAACCATGGACACTCTCTGAAAAAGCATTAGAAGATGTCCTCAATCCCTCAATTACACAAATCATCGAAATCGCAACGCTTCTCCAGCCTTTTCTTCCTGAAACAGCCGAAAAAATCCTCAAACAATTCGCCGGACCAACAATCACAGCACAACCACCATTGTTCCCAAGAATTCAGTAATCAGCCTTTGTGTCATTCCGGGCTTGACCCTGAATCCATTGGGGAAACTGATGGATCCCGGCTCCCCGTATCAAAGTACGGGGCAGGCTCCGGCCGGGATGACAGATGAAAATATGTACATCGATACTCATTGCCATCTCACATTCCCTCAATACAACGAAGACCGCGCAATGGTTATCGGCAATGCGAAAAAAGCGGGAGTAAAACAATTTATTAATCCTAGTGTCGATCCATTTTCGAGTAAACTGGTGGTTGAGCTTGCACAAAAAAATCCCGGAGTCGTCTTTGCCGCGATAGGCTTCCATCCCTACGAAGCGCAAGACATTCACGACATTAGCCTTCTCGAATCTCTTCTTTCAAAAGCTACAACCTACAACCTACAACCTACAACCTCTGTCGTCGCTATCGGCGAATGCGGACTGGATTACCATCAGTATAAAGGGCATGAAGCAGCCGGAAGAAAGGACAATCAAAAACAATTGTTCGATCTTCAACTGAGACTTGCTCTTGCTCATAATCTTCCGGTCATCATGCACTGTCGCGATGCGTTTGAGGATTTCTTCCATGTGTTAGATGGCTTGCCTGAGCTACCACGAGGCGTTATCCACTGTTTTTCCGGAGGGCTCCAGGAAATTCGTATGGCTTCTGAGCGAAAGTTTTATGTGGGAATTGATGGCAATGTTACCTACTCAAAACATTTGGAAATAATTGTCCCCCACATTCCTCTCTCGATGTTCCTCCTTGAGACTGACGCTCCGTACTTAACCCCAGTTCCCCATCGAGGGACCCGCAACGAACCCAAATATATTCCACTCATCGCCAAAAAAATTGCGGAGCTTCAAAAAATACCAGTAAAAGATGTCGAAGAACAAACGACAGCCAATGCCCACTCCCTCTTCCAATTTTCTTAAATCCAGAGTATCTTAGTATTTGGCTATCTTACTGTCTACTATGAACATCTCCGTCGTTATTCCTGCATACAATGAAGAAAAGTATCTCCCAAAAACACTTGATTCGTTACAAAAACTCACCCGCCCGCCGGACGAAATCATCGTAGTCAATGCAAGCTCTACCGACCAAACAGCAAATATCGCAAAACGCTATGGCGCAAAGGTGTTGACAGAAGAGAAACGCACTATTGGTTACAGTCGTCAGGTAGGACTCAAGTCTGCCAAAGGAGATGTCGTTGCGTTCACGGATGCTGATGCTGTTCTCCCTCCTGACTGGCTTTCTCGTATTGAACACTTTCTGTCGAAACCTGGTGTCATCGCTGTCTTCGGCGGATTTCGCGTGCCGGATGGCCCGTGGTGGTACAAAATCTACATTAACATACTTCAGCCGATCCTCAATATTTTTTACTTTTCCATTCTGCGTATCCCCATGGCAACAGGACAAAATATGGCATTTTATAAAGAGAAGGCACTCTCGGCCGGCGGATTCCCGGAGGAGTTTAAAATCGCTGAAGATATTGAAATTGCCAGGCGCCTTATGAAAATCGGGAAAATTGTCTTTCACCAAAATTTTTACGTCTGGGCATCCGGCAGGCGTGGCTATGAAGGATTTGGCCGCCTCGTTGAGCGAATCACCAGAGCCTTTCTCTATTATTTTGTCTTCCGCCGAGCGGATAAAATCGGCTTCCCCGACGTACGGTGACCGACGTGGTATAATTAAGGCGACATTATGCGCCAAATATTCTTGCGCTACCCGAGAAAAACGGAGCGCGCTCTCGAAATCCTTGTACCAGTCACCTCGTGGCTGCTTATCACCATGCCGCTTTGGCTTTCGTTCTGGCACCCGGCATTGGTCGCCTACCTCATTATCACATTCGACGTCTATTGGTTTTACAAATCTGTAACGCTTGTTTTTTACGCCATACGGTCTTTTGTCTCACTCTCTACTCATACGGCAATTGATTGGTTAACGCTAGCTCAAAAGCTCCCTCACTTTCACGATATCTGGCATGTCATCATTATTCCGGAATATCGGGAACCACAACACATTCTTCGAAGAACGCTTGAAAATCTCGCACGACAAGACTACCCCAAGGAACGCATCATCGTAGTTCTGGCTATCGAAGCCAAAGATCCGAATGCGGTGGCAACGGGAAAACTGCTTACGCAAGAATTTTTAGGTAAATTCGGCCATTTTCTTGTCACACGACATGTACTTCGTGAAGGAGAAATTACCGGTAAATCGAGTAATATGGCGTGGGCTTCAAAACGAGTAGTTCAGTTTTTAAAAAATAAACGCGTTTCACTCGATTGGGTAACCGTGACTTCCTGCGATGCGGATGCACTTCTGCATCCCAAATATCTCTCGTCTCTTTCCTTTCATTTTTTAAAGGATAAAGATCGACTGTATCATTTTTTTCAAGGTGCAATTCTCTTTTATAACAACATTTGGCGCATTCCCCTCCCGAACCGATTTCTCAATACGCTCAATAGCATTTGGAACCTTGCCCTCCTGTCCCAAAGAGGGAAGCTCATAAATTTTTCGACGTATTCCTTATCCCTTGCTACGGCAGTGCGTGTCGGCTATTGGTCTCCAGATGTCATTCCTGAAGATTACCACATGTTTTTTAAGACGTATTTTGCTCTCGGCGAACGCGTGAGCACCCGACCGATTTTTTTACCGATCCTGGTCGATGCGGCAGAAAGCCATGGGTTTTTCCCAACGCTCGTCAACCAGTATGAACAAGCCAAACGTTGGGCGTGGGGAATTTCCGATGTTCCCTATGTCATCCGCGGCGTTATTCTTCATGAGGAAATTCGCTTTCTTGATCGTTTACGACGTCTCCTCATGATCCTCGAGCATCACATTTTTTGGCCTGCCAATTGGTTTCTCTTGACTATCGGCAGTTCTATTCCGCCCCTGGTTAATCCGCTCTTTGCGCGCACGGTCTTGGGACACAATCTCTCACGCATCTCTTCAAGTATTTTAACGCTCTCTACGATATTTCTTGTCGCCGTGTTTATCATCGATTGGCGCATCAAACCCCCTAAACCCAAAGAATACCCGTTGTGGAAAATTCCATTACTATATCTTCAGTGGTTGACGCTACCGATCATCTCCTTTTTCCTCTCCGCTCTCCCCGGACTTGATGCTCACACCCGACTCATGCTTGGGAAGCGGCTGGAATATCGGGTGACGGAAAAGATATAATGGAACATACATATGCTCAATTGGCTTCTAACCCACACGCCACTCCTCTACTTTACCCAGAGTCTCTGGAGAGATGAGGCATTTTCGATTTTAGCAGCCGAGCGACCGATCTCTTTTTTCTTCACGAGGCTCACGTTTGAACCACCGGTCTACTACATACTCCTCCATTTCTGGATGAAGATATTTGGGAGTAGTGAAATTGCAACCAGAAGTCTCTCGTTCCTCGCGTTTGTCATCGCAACGCTTGTCGTCATTAAATGGTCAGAAAAACTTTTTAAAAAACATTTTTTGTCCTGGCTTCTTCCGTTCCTCTTTTTCTTTAATCCGATGCTCCTCTACTATGCATTTGAGGTGCGCGCGTACGCATGGTACGTCTTGTTTGCCGTACTCTCTATGTACACCTACTTGGAAAAAAAATGGTTGTGGTACATACTCACGACAACCCTTGGATTCTATACCCACACATACTTTATTTTTGTTCCTCTTGTTGAGGCAATTCACTGGTTCATCACAAGGAACTTTAAAATGGAAACTTCAAAATTAAAATTTTTTTTGCGGGAACCAGTGGTACGATCACTCCTCGCCGTTG
The DNA here is from genome assembly GCA_964432705.1 of uncultured Gammaproteobacteria bacterium. Lineage (GTDB taxonomy): Bacteria > Patescibacteriota > Microgenomatia > UBA10105 > UBA927 > 01-FULL-43-11b. Next base: position 10,430 of record CAYSOR010000003.1, on the reverse strand, counting down.
GCCTACTCATAAGCCCATGGATTATAAAAATCGTTACGGAATTTGGGCGACTCAAAAGCTCATGGTATTATCCGGTCAATTTCAGCTTAGTTAAGTCCGTCCTTGGTAATATGTTCCTGGGATATGAGGGAACACCGTGGTATCTGTGGCGCTATACCGCATACTTGTCGCTTGTGCTTCTCGCGTTATTTCTCTTTGCTCTCCGGCCCAAGACGACACGACGTCGAAACATTCTCTTTTTTCTCATGGTTGTTATCCCGCTGACACTTGTTATCGGCATATCGTTTATCAAGCCCTTATTCGTCAATCGCTACCTGATCCCCGTGACTATCGCGGAAATTTTTCTCCTCGCCTTTGCGATCGAAACAATGCGGCCAAAGGTTTTTCAAACACTCTTTGCCATTTTCTGTTTTCTGTTTATTGTTTCCTTTAATGTCTGGTATCCCAAAGAACACACTAAGCTCAACATACGTTCCACGATCATGGAAGTAAATATGCTGCGCGACAGTGATGATGTCGTGTTTGCCGATAGTCCGCTTATTTTCTTCGAAACAATATACTATAGTAACGACCGAAAAAAAGTTTTTCTCTATAATCCAAGTGGATCACCCTTCCCGTGGTACGTCGGTGACGCAATTGTATCGCCCTCCCAGATAACAGGTGACCTCCCGTCATACCCAATACGGGCATTTGTCATCCACCAGGACGGCCGTTACGACATCGCATACCGAGCTCCATCCCAAAACCATGAAACCGAATGATTGGATGTTTCACCACGGCCGCCATGTATTCCGCTCTTGGCGGGATCTTTCAAAAAACTGGATCATCTCGATGGTTAATACATTTGTTGTTTTAACCGTTCTGGGCTCTGGTATTGTTATTATCTGGCGATGGAGCTTGCTCCCGCCTCTCGTTCCCATATGGTACTCACGACCGTGGGGATTAGATCAACTCGCGCACCCCATGTGGCTCTTTCTCCTTCCTCTCGGTTCACTCCTCTGGTACGTTACAAACGTGTTCCTCGCGGTCTACGTAACCCATGAATATCTCATATTTACTCAAACGCTGTTTCTGACATCCCTTGTCACAAGTCTCCTTTCTTTTCTGGCACTCGTAAAAATTCTTTTTTTAGTTTCCTGACTCGCTATGCTTGGTACGCTTCCTTTGATCGTTACCGCGCTCATTACATTTTTTCTCACTCCTCTGACTATCCGATTCGCACGACGGTGGGGTCTCGTGGATGATCCGAGGGTTCGATATCATCCCGCGCACACACACCATGGCATTATCCCCCGGGCCGGAGGACTTGCCTTGTTTCTTGGCGCCGCCCTAAGTGTTCTATTGTTTCTTCCACTAACGAAGCTTACTGTCGGAATCCTTGCGGCTGCTATAATCCTCACTCTTGTCGGACTCGCAGATGACAAAAAAGACGTGAGTCCCATTCTTCGCATCCTAACAAATGCGCTTGCCGCCCTAGTTGTGGTTGGCGCTGGTGCGGGCATCCCCTATCTCACTAACCCCCTGACCGGAACGGTCGTTCACCTGGATACGTGGCGCATATCATTTATGTTTTTCGGTCCTCATTCCATTGTGGTATGGGCGGATCTGCTTGCGTTCATCTGGATTATGTGGACCATGAACATTGTCGGCTGGTCTGCCGGAGTTGATGGGCAAATGCCGGGGTTTGTTGCTGTCGCTTCCTTCGTGTTGGGACTTTTGTCGATGCGCTATAGCATCCAGGACCCGACACAAGCGTGGGTAACAATCCTCGCATTCATTGTCTGCGGTGCGTTTTTAGGATTTCTCCCCTGGAACGTGTACCCGCAAAAGATTATGCCCGGCTATGGCGGAAAAACGCTTGCCGGGTTTTTCCTGGCGCTCCTTGGTATTCTTTCCTTTGGAAAACTGGGCACTGCACTTCTGGTTCTGGGGGTACCCATGATGGATGCTCTCTATACGCTTATTCGTCGCATCGGAAAAGGCAGATCTCCGATACGCGCGGACCGAGGACACCTGCATCATAGACTCTTAAATCTCGGCTGGGGAAAGCGACGAATTGCCTTGTTTTACTGGGGAGTCTCCGCTATACTGGGGATCGTAGCACTGTCCGTCACGAGTCGCCAAAAGGTATTTGCACTCCTTCTTGTCGCAGTACTCATCGCCGGATTTATCCTATGGGTAAACTTCTTTACGCAATTATCAAAGCCGCAAGACCCCGACAGTGGCTAAAAAACTTCGCGGTATTCACTGTTATTCTTTTTTCCGGACAACTCTTTGAAAAATCTCTTTTTACCGCGACCATGTGGGCGTTTATCGCGTTTTGTTTTTTGTCTTCATCAAATTATCTCTTCAATGATATTCTTGACGCGCCGCGGGACAGAAAACACCCGTTCAAAAAATTCCGGCCAATTGCGAGCGGCAAACTCCCTATTCCTCTTGCACTCCTATCATCAATTGGGTTTCTTATAACCGGTCTTTTCATAAGTTTTGAACTCGGCCGTACATTTTTCTTTCTCGCAACAGGCTTTATTGTACTTCAGTATTCCTATTCGCTTATCCTCAAACACATGAGCGTCATTGACATCCTTACGATCACGACCGCATACTTCCTGCGCGTCTACGCCGGTGAGGCGGCAACCGGGTATCACATTTCCATTTGGCTCGCACTTGCTGCACTTTCTCTCGCGCTCTTTTTGGCTGTCGGCAAACGACGCGCGGAACTCACACTTATCCAGAGTTTCGAGGGAGTCGTACCAAAAGATACACGTGCGAGTCTCTCAAAGTATTCCGAGAAACTCCTTGATACATATACCGCCATGTTTGCCAATTCAACATTTATTACATACGCGTATTTCACCTTCCTCGCGCAACCGACCAACGTAGGATTTTTCTTTCGCACTTACAGCGACTTTATCGCAGACTTTCCGGAGAGAAAATGGATGATGATTACTATTCCCTTTGTGCTTTTTGGCATTATGCGCTATATGCAGCTTATTTATGAAGGGAAAGGTGAATCGCCGGAACAAATCCTCACATCAGATTTTCCACTTCTTGCGACCGTCATACTGTGGGGAGCAAGTGTATTTGTGGTGGTCTATGGAATTGGAGGATAATCAGCGAATTACGAATGTCTTACGAATATGCGAATAGAAAAGAAAATGTTCCTAGCAATGACACAATCCGTATATTCGTATCGATTCGTTATTCGTTGATGGTCTAGAGACTATTCTACTTTCTCCGCGTATTGACCGGAAATCCAACCCTTTTCCGCGCTGTTATACGAAATTTGATACCATCCGCTCTTCTCGTCAAAGAGATGATATTTTTCTCCGGGGTTAACCCGCGCGGCTTCTGTCGCCGCAGTTGATGGCTCCATGCGAACCCGCAAAAATCCTGTTGGAGTATCTTTAATGATGACAAAAGGTTTAGTTGGATCGGGCTGAGTAGCCGAAGAAGTGGCTGCCTTGGTCGGCGTCGCTTTCACGGTTGGAGTAAGTTTACCCGATGATCCGCCAGCTGGCGTAGGAGTGGGCGAACTTGTTGCTTCTTGAGTTGGCTGAGCTGAAGGACTCAGCGCAAGCTTCATCGCGCCAATGAGCCTGTATCCTGCAGTAGTTTTAATCTTAAGACTTCGGGGTGCAAAGCCCGGTGAAGTAATAGAAAGTGTGTGATCACCAGGCGTCAAGTCGCTAACGGTAAGCGGCGTCACGCCCTTTGTTTCATCGTCAATAAGCACTGTTGCTCCGTCCGGGTTTGTGGTAATAGCCAGTTCCGATTTCTTACTGGAAATTTTTTCAAGCCACAGAACGTCGACAGAGGAAGTAAGCTCTGATTCGGAAAGATTGCCATTAACGTAGGTCAGGAGGTTATGACCGACCGTGATTTTCCCCTCCCAACTTGCACGTTGTTCAAGCCCAGATTCAGGAACAATTTTTATGGTGTATTCGCCCACTGCAGTTTTTTCGCGAAACGGGGTTCGCCCCAGATGTTTGCTGTTAAGGAAAATGCTTGCCGTGGGGACACTATCGACCTGAAGTTCTCCCTGGCGCGGAGAACGGCTTCCGATAAGTTTTACCACACCAATGATTACGGCAAGTATGCCAAAGAGGGCCAAGAGAAACGCCAGTTTGCGCTTCATAGGAACTTGATAATAGCACAAAGGAGGCGATCGTTACAACACATTTGACTTTGAAAGGACGTTTACGCTATACTTATAGGGTACTTTACCACTCCTGCGGAGTGGTTTTTTTATCCGCGTATGAAGCAATTTTTTAGTTGGCTCCTATCCTCTTACCGCGGCAGCAACAACTTGAGCTTCTTCCTCCGAAGAAAGCTCGAGAAGTTTAACCTGCACCAAATAGTAGGCGTCAATCTAGCTGGCCTAGCGTTTTTTGCTGCTGTCATTATCCCGCAAGGAGAGGAGTTCGCCTCGAGTGTCGAAGTTACTTTATCCACCCAGGAAACAGTTATAGAAACAGCACCCATGGATTCCTACTTCCAGTGGCCCCTCTCTCGTTTTGGCTTGACCACCAGGTTTTCACTGGGACACCCCGGCATAGACCTCACCGCTCCCATTGGCACACCCATTTACCCAATTGCAGGCGGCACCGTAGCGTGGACGAATAACCTAGCGTGGGGATATGGAAAACATCTGCTGGTTGAGCATGAACGCGGTATTAAATCCATGTATGCCCATTTGTCTACCATCGATGTTCAAACAGGCAGTAACGTCTCCAAGGCTACAAAACTAGGTGAAATCGGCGTTACCGGCTGGTCAACAGGCTATCATCTACATCTCGAAATCTACCAAGACGGCACCCCCATTAATCCTCTTGAGGTACTTCCGGCGTTGTCGAAATGAAGCTATTTGAGGCTGTACCCGCCATCAACGACTAAGACCTCGCCTGTAATGTAGCTTGCGTCATCAGAAGCTAAAAATAAAATTGCTTTTGCAAGCTCCTCTGGCTGAGCGATTCGTTTTAATGGGGTAAGTTGTCTCATGCGCTCAATAAGCTCGTCTCCAGCCCCCCTGGTCATATCAGTCATTACGTTACTGGGTGCCACTGCGTTAACCCGAATATCAGGAGCAAGTTCTTTAGCAAATGCTTTGGTCATGGCAACTATTCCATTTTTAGCACAGGAGTAGGCAAGAATCGGAGCAACTCCCAATAACCCGACGATTGCTGAAAGACTGATAATACTTCCTTTTTTTTGTTTCTGCATAATCGGAGCTACTTCGCGAGTCATGAGCCATGCGCTGGTTAAATTAACATCAATCGTCTTGTGCCATGTATCAAGATCGCTTTTCCAGTCACCTGGCCTTAGGATTTCTCCAGCGTTATTTACGAGAATATCGACCCGGCCGAATCGCTTTATCGTCTCGCCAACCAACCTTTTTACATCTGTCTCTTTCGTTACATCTGCCTGGACCAACAAAGCCTTATCTTTTCCTACTTTACCAATAACTTCCCCTGCCTCTTTTTTATTTGCACGGTAGTTCACCACAACGGAAGCGCCTTCTTGTGCAAAAAGAATTGCCGTTGCCGCTCCTATTCCTCGCGATGAACCGGTAATAATTGCAACCTTGTCTTTAAGCTTCATATGTTTAATCTACCACGTGCGCGAGTGAATATTCAACGTAATTCCCTATTGTTGGTTGGCCGTAGGCAATGTATGCAGTTTTTTCGGCTGCGTTAAAGATTACCGAACCGATAGTTCCCGCTCGACAAATTGGCGGTTCGTTTCTATCACTAAGCACTCTTTTAATGTCGTCTACAGTATTCATCTCATTCATTAAGCTCTTAACTTTACTGTATCTCAGTTTTGTTTCATCGCTTATTTGCGTATCGATGCGTGCAAGTTCAGTCAAATAATGATTTGTGTGTACATATTTTTGATTATCTATTTTTTCTATAGCGTATTCTTTGGCAGATGACTCGATATTCCACAGTCTCTTTCCTTGCACAAGTACGTGATTATAGCCGGCAGCGCGTGGAATGGTGTGCATAAGTACTTCCGCTTCCTCAAGTGTTTTGCAATCAAGGATCGCGCGGGCAATAAAATTTTTCGGAACTCCAATTTGTGTATCTTGATGACTAAGCTCATTGACCGCTTCAACAAGTCCGTATCCATTGATTGCCACCGAATCGCCAATGAGGTTGTTGGCGTAATTGAGACCGAATATTTTTATCCCGTTGATAACCGCATCGAGGATATACATGTGCTCAAGAGAGTTCGCATCCCAATCTTCATTGTGACCTAAAAGATACCCTCCTTTTGTGGGAATGCCGATGATGGTGCAATGGTTATGGTCAAGAACGCACGGATCAAAATTCGCAACCTCACGATTATTAGAAAGAAATAACTCCTCAAACGAAACATCTGCCCCATTAGCAATACCGCGAAGCTCATCAACGTACTGAGAAAAATATTTCTGTGCTTGTTCTAGAAAAAATACTGATTCCTTGAGGTAATCGCTGAAATTTTTTTCAAATAGTTTCTTATTTTTCGCGAGTATTTTCTGAATCTGTATACTCAACGCTTTCCCAATCGCCACCCCCACCTCATAATTCGTCCCTGACGCTTTCACAACTGGAAATTGTTTCATATTAGCATGTTAATACATTGATTGTCTCTTTTTGTATTTGTCCCATTTCGCTTGTAAGCGCTTAATGTCTTGGGCGGCAGCTCTCATACCTGTCTCATTCCTCCCCAATTCTCTCCAGTCCCCTCGTTCTGGAACTCCCAGCGCTACTGCAAACCGATCACGGAAAAATCTTAGCCGTCCTAAAGATAGATCAACTACCCATTTATTGTCGCCCAGAGAAACAAATAGATATTTCCCTTCTTTGTTATAGACGTCTTTAATTTTCTTAATATTTTTTAACTTTCGAAGATAAGCTATCCCTTCCGGAACTATCGATTTGATGGCGCCGGAGTAAGGCAATATGTGGGTGTGAGCATGGAATACCGTTTGCCCAATAATTCCGTGTTCGAATGAACTAACAACACCGTATGTGTCATTAATAAATTTTGAAAATTTTTGGTACAGAGCCAGAAATTCTTGAAATAGATCATCTGTTAACGCACCCATACAGGCCGTGTGGTTTTTAGGAATAACAAGCAGATGGCCTTCGGTTAAAGGATGGGTGTCACAGACGACATAAAAATTATCTGTGGTGAGGAGTTTGTGACTCAAGGCTTCAGAAGTAGACTGGCAATGAGCACACAATGAGGACATGTCCGCATTATACTAAAATTGTTATCGCTTTGGCTTTAGTTCAATTCGTTTGTTTTGATAATCAAATTCCACCTTAAACATATCGAAAAATCCGGTTTGACCAAGCAATCCGTACGGCAAAGACTGCATGTCGTAACTAAATCCGCAATACAGATCCATCGGCCAACCGCCAATTTCTATTTGTATAGTATGAAAGTACGCATGTTGCGGCGAACCGGCAGTACCATAAAACATAAGTTTTTTACCCGACTTAATATCCAACTCAAGAATTTCCCCGACGTCAGAATGAAAAATACAATAATCCGCTCCGGAGTCGATCAAGGCGCTATACTCAATCGACTTGCCGTTGAAATGAACGAGCAGATCAATCACTGGCCTTGTGACTGTCCTTCTTTGTGGGAACGGTTCAAGCGGAGTTGCGGGAAACGTTTTATAAGATAATCGAAGTAAGGATATAGGAGCCATATTCCTTCGGAACTTTCGTAATAAGCGGAACCGCAAGCCCTTTCTTTTGCGACTGCTCGTATGCGGTTTTTGCGGTCTTTCCTGAACCGAAAACTTTTCCCGTCTTTTTATCAAGGGCAACCCATTGATTGGGGTATTTTTTCGATAAAGATTTCCAGTTCGTCGAAGTCATATGATCTTAGTATAACATATTTACCAAAAGCCCCCTCTTCGGGGACCTTGGTTAATTTGTCAATTTGTTAAGTGGTTAACCCCACTTCGCTAAAGCTTCGCGGGGTTTCTCCGCCGGCTGGCGGATCAATAGTCCATTCCTCCCATGCCGCCCATACCTCCCGGCATACCGCCGGCTGAAGATTCCTTTTTCTCGGGAATATCGGTAATTAATCCCTCAGTCGTCAGCACCATCATACCGATACTTGCTGCATTTTGGACTGCAGTCCGAGTAACTTTAGCTGGATCAAGGATACCCGCTGCAAGCATGCTACCAAACTTCATCGTCATGGCGTCGAACCCGTAGTCAGCAGCTTTGGATTCTTCGACGGTTTTGAGAACCCATCCATCATCGGCTCCAGCGTTTTTGGCAATCCAGCGGATCGGTTCGCCGAGTGCAGTATAAAGAATTTCAATACCGACTTTCTCATCCTGAACAGAGAGCGTATCTTTTAATTTCAAAAGAACAGTTCGTGCACGAAGAAGCGCCACCCCGCCGCCGGGGACAATGCCCTCCTCAAGGGCTGCCTTCGTCGCTGCAACGGCGTCATTGACGCGTTCTTTTTTGTCCTTGAGTTCTATTTCTGTCGCCGCACCGACATTAATAACTGCCACACCGCCGGACAGTTTAGCGAGCCTTTCTTGAAGTTTTTCTTTATCAAAGTCACTTGTGGTTTCATCGATCTCGCGGCGAATTTGCGCAATACGCGCCTGGAGTGCGCCTTTCACTCCTTTGCCGCCGATTATGCGGCAGTTTTCTTTATCTGCCCATACTTTGTCTGCGCGGCCGCAGTCTTCAACTTTAACGTTTTCAAGTTTACGCCCGGTATCTTCAGAAATTACTGTGCCACCAGTAAGAATTGCTATGTCTTCAAGCATTTCTTTTCTGCGATCACCAAATCCAGGCGCTTTGATTGCGAGGACATTAAACGTTCCCCGAAGCTTGTTGACGACCAAGGTTGCAAGTGCTTCACCTTCTATCTCATCGGCAATAATCACCAAATTCTTAGACACTTTTATGAAACCCTCAAGGAACGGAAGAAGGTCACTAATTGCAGAAATCTTTTTGTCGGTTATAAGAATATAGGCATCTTCGATTTCCGCTTCCATTTTGTCAGCATTGGTAACGAAGTAAGCAGAAGCGTATCCTTTATCAAACTCCATTCCTTCTTTGTATTCAATCTCCATGGTCAATCCTTTTCCCTCTTCAACTGTGACCACACCATCTTTACCAACTTTCGCCAAAGCCTCAGCTATCATTGCACCAATCTTGTCATCCTGAGCCGAGATAGTAGCAACTTTAGCAACATCAACGTCTTTAACGGCCTTCGACATCTTTTTAATTTCCGCTACAACTGCTTCCACTGCCTTTTCCATTCCTACTTTCAAAATCATGGGGTTTGCTCCTGCGGTGACGTTTTTGAAGCCGCTATTTATGATCGCTTGCGCAAGGAGTGTCGCTGTGGTCGTGCCGTCACCGGCGACATCGTTGGTTTTACTCGCTGCCTCTTTGACAAGCTGAGCACCCATGTTTTCAAAAGGATCTTCAAGATCTATTTCTTTGGCAACGGTGACGCCGTCGTGGACGACATTGGGCGCACCCCACTTTTTATCAAGGGCGACATTGCGTCCTTTCGGCCCAAGCGTGGTGACCACTGCTTTTGCAAGAATATTGACTCCCCGAACGAGAGCCTGCCGCGCGTCTTCAGAAAATTTCAGTTGTTTTGCCATAAATTCTTATTTACCCTGAAAATTTTTGGTTTTACGAAGTAAAACACTTCGTGTTTTCAAAAATTTTTAGGGTTATGAAACAATCGCCAGAATATCTTTTTGTTCGACAATCATCCATTCTTCACCGTTGACTTTGACTTCATTGCCGCCCCATTTTTTGTACATGACTTTCTGACCGACTTTGACGACCATTTTGACCGGATTGCCTTTATCGTCAGTCGTTCCTGCGCCAACAGCCATAACGAGTCCAACTTGTGGTTTTTCTTTTGCACTATCAGGGAGCACAATACCCGAAGGCAATTTTTCCTCACCCTCAAGAGGCTTAATAAGTACATTATCAAATAGCGGCGTATAGGTAACTTTTGCCATACTATAAATTTGGCAGTCTTAGAGAATGACTGCTATTTTACCTGGCATAAAAAATCTTGTCAAGGGGGATATTTAACCCTGCCAGCCGTCGGGAGAGCGCGTCTTTTACCCAGACGCGCGCATCATGGGGGTGGAAGCGAAGAACGCAGGGCTTAATAACTTCCGAAGTCCTACGGCTTTTCATATACCAAAGCTGAAATGTACGTGCCAAGGGCTCGATCACGACCAATGCTAAATTAAAGAACATGCCATTTTGTTTTTCTATTGGCCATTTAGCATTTATCATTTTGCATTTCTCCTCCCACGCATTCGGCAAAAACTTTTTAACCCACTCATTTGCATTAAAAAATTTCTTATATGCTCCCTGCCGCTCCCACAGGGGTTCCATCTGCAGGACTTCGTATGCGCTAAAAAG
>CAYSOR010000002.1:0-40130 GCA_964432705.1 uncultured Gammaproteobacteria bacterium | reverse complement strand
CAATCAGAAACAGTTTGGCACCAGGCAGATAAATATAAAGTGCCGCGGATTTGCTTTATAAATAAAATGGATAAAATTGGCGCAGATTTTCGGGCAACGATTAAATCCATCGAAGAACGCCTCGGAGCCCGCACCGCAGTCATGGTGGTTCCCATCGGACGCGAAGCGACGTATAAAGGAATCGTCGACCTTTTAACAAGAAAAACATATGTATGGAATAGCGATGACCTTGGGTCACACCCGGATGAGTTGCCGGAAATTCCGGCAGATCTTAAAGACGAAGTGGAAAAATCACGTCATGATCTCATCGAACGCATTTCCGAAACCGATGATGTCACCCTCGAAAAATATTTAGCAGGTACGGAACCTACTATCGAAGAACTCAAAGCTGCCTTACGTCGTGCAGTTATTGCTTACAAACTGGTCCCTATTTACTGCGGCACGAGCTTGCGAAACAAGGGGGTGCAACCGCTCCTTGACGCAGTCATTGACTACCTTCCATCACCTCTGGATCTTCTTCCTGTTGAAGGAACACATCCAAAAACAGGTGAGAAAGAGACACGCAAACGTATTAATGAAGAATCGTTTGCAGCTTTAGCTTTTAAAATTCAGGTTGACCCGCATGTGGGGAAACTCACCTACGTTCGTATTTATTCAGGAAAGCTCGTATCCGGCTCCTATACCCTTAACTCAAGCAAAGGCGTCAAAGAGCGGGTTGGTCGGCTCCTTCTCATGCATGCAAATCAACGGGAAGAGATTAAAGAAGCGTATGCAGGTGAAATCGTTGCTGTCGTTGGTTTTAAAGATACGATTACCGGAGACACAATTTGTGATGGGGAAAAACCAATAATTCTTGAAAAAATAACATTCCCAGAGCCGGTTATCTCTCTTGCTATCGAACCAAAAACTAAGAATGATCAAGAAAAAATGGGCTTTGCATTACAGCGGCTTGCTGAAGAGGATCCGACGTTCAAGATTAAGTCTAATCTCGAAACGAATCAAACAATCATTTGGGGTATGGGAGAACTCCACCTTGAAATTATTGTTGACCGGATGAAGCGGGAGTTTAAGGTAGAGGCAAATGTTGGCGCTCCACAAGTTGCTTACAAGGAAACAATTACAAAGCCAGCCGAAGGAGAAGGAAAGTATATCCGTCAATCCGGTGGACGCGGACAGTATGGACACGCATTCCTTCGCGTTGAACCCAAAGGGAGGGGTGAGGGTTTTGAGTTTGTCGATGCCATAAAAGGTGGAGCTATCCCTAAAGAATTTATTCCACCAATAGAAAAAGGTGTGAAAGAGGCTATGGAAAATGGTGTGCTTGCGGGGTATCCTTTGGTCGATTTGCAAGTGACGCTCCATGATGGGACGTATCACGAGGTCGATAGTAGCGAGATAGCATTTAAGATTGCCGGATCTATGGCGCTTCAGCACGCGGTAAAACTCGCAGGACCAATTCTCCTTGAGCCCATCATGAAAGTAGAGGTGACGACTCCGGATGAGTTTATGGGAGATGTAATTGGAGATCTTTCAGCAAAACGAGCTCAGATTTTAGGAACGACGAAGCGGGGTACCGTTACCGTAATTCTCGCCATGGTTCCGCTTGCGGAGCTATCCGGTTATGCAACGACACTCCGCAGTATGTCCAAAGGCCGGGCGACCTACTACATGGAGCCCAGCCACTACGAACCCGTGCCCAAAAATATCCAAGAAAGACTTATTACGAAGGCGACAGCATGAGTCTGAGGAATATACGCGAAGCGTATATTGCAAAACAAGCATAGTGTGTGTTACAATCTTTAACGCACGACGAGATTATCGTGAGATTATTTATTTACTAACGAAGGAGGATGTATGGCAGACCAGAAAAAATTCATTCGGAATAAGCCCCACCTTAATATCGGTACCATTGGGCACGTTGACCATGGTAAAACAACTCTTACGTCCGCTATTACTCATGTGTTAGCCAAAAAGGGCTTTGCAAAAGCCCTTAAATACGAAGAAATCGATAACGCCCCAGAAGAAAAAGCCCGCGGAGTTACCATAAACATCCATCACAGTGAATACGAAACCGAGAAAAGACACTACGCGCACATCGATGCACCGGGTCATGCTGATTATGTCAAGAACATGATTACGGGTGCAGCACAAATGGACGGAGCAATCCTTGTGGTATCGGCCCCAGACGGTCCCATGCCGCAAACCCGGGAGCATATACTTCTGGCCAAGCAAGTCAATGTGCCGGCGATCGTCGTTTTTATGAATAAAGTCGACATGGTACAGGATAAAGAACTTCTCGATCTTGTCGAAATGGAAGTTCGGGAACTTTTGACAAAGTATAAATTCCCCGGCGATAAAGTTCCGGTCATTCGCGGCTCAGCACTCAAAGCCCTTCAGGGAGATGCAGAAGCAGAAAAATCCATTGAAGAGCTTATGAAAGCCGTGGATGAGTATATTCCGGAGCCCAAAAGAGAACTCGATAAGCCCTTCCTCATGCCTATTGAGGACGTTTTTTCCATTAAGGGCCGAGGTACGGTCGTTACGGGACGAGTAGAGCGAGGTAAAGTAAAAGTCAATGAATCGCTCGAAATCGTGGGTATTAAACCCACTCAGACGACCGTCGTAACCGGTGTCGAGATGTTCCGAAAACTTCTTGACGAAGGCTTGGCAGGAGACAATATCGGCGTGCTCCTTCGAGGCATAGAAAAAGATCAGGTCGAACGAGGCCAGGTATTGGCAGCGCCTGGATCAGTCAAGCCTCACACGGAATTTGAAGCAGAAACGTACGTTTTAGCGAAAGAAGAAGGCGGACGACATACGCCGTTTTTCACGGGTTACCGTCCGCAGTTCTATATCCGGACGACCGATGTGACCGGTGAGGTAACGCTCCCGCAGGGAGTCGAAATGGTCATGCCGGGAGACAGCACCAAGATGGTCGTCAAGCTTATCGTTCCGGTAGCTCTTGAAGAAGGCGTACGGTTTGCCGTTCGCGAAGGTGGGCACACCGTTGGGGCAGGGGTCATAACAAAGATTATTACTTAGTTCTTTAACAAACAATGCCAAAAGGTCGCATACGGGTGAGGCTAAAAGCGTATGATAGCAGGATCATTGATGATTGCTGTCAGAAGATTCTCGATACGGCGGTTCGTACCGGCGCACGGGTTGTGGGTCCGGTGCCGCTTCCAACCGATCGAGAGCATTACAATGTGGGCAGAAGTCCATTTATCGACCGCAACAGCCGAGAAGACTTTATGATAAAAACCCATAAGCGTTTGATTGACATTGTGGAACCGACAGACAAGACAATTGATCAGCTCATGCATCTCGATTTGCCAGCAGGAGTAGATGTAGAGCTGAAAATGTGACGTTTTTACGTCATCCCGAGTCTTTCGAGGGATCCCATTGGGTTTCTAGACGCGGAGGGGGTCCTTCGCTCCGCAAGGCGGAGCTCAGGATGACACATGTGAAACATTTGCGTAGCAAGGGGATACTCTGGTATACTTACGCGAAAGCGATATGACGGGAAAAACCCTTCATTCAGTATAATATATACCAAAAGTCTCGGATGAGTGCGACCTCAACCGAGGTCGCTTTTTTGTTTGGAAAGATATGATACAAACACTCCTTGGATTCAAAACAGGCCAATCGCAAACATTTACCGACGACGGTCGGAGAATTCCTGTGACCTCTATTATTGCTGGCCCGTGTTGGGTAACCCGGGTCTGGGATGCTGGTAGCTATCAGAAAGTTCAGCTAGGATTCGGAAACGTCAAGAATATTTCAAGAGCAGTTGCAGGGCACATAAAAAAAGCGGGGTTAGACATAAAGCCCCGTTTTTTGCGGGAAATTCGACTCTTAAAACCAGATGAGAATATCAAGGTAGGCATGAAAATTAACGTTGCCGATGTTTTTCAAACAGGGGATAGTATACAGGTAACCGGTACGTCGAAAGGCAAAGGATTTGCAGGCGTCGTCAAACGACACCATTTTAAGGGTGGCCCACGCACGCACGGCCAGTCTGACCGGGAGCGAGCGCCAGGATCTATCGGGCAAACAACGACACCAGGTCGCGTGTATCGCGGCAAACGAATGGCAGGTCACATGGGAGATCAACGGGTGACGGTTAAAGGGCTTAAGGTGGTAGCGATTGATTCAGAAAAAAATATACTGTCAGTCAAAGGATTGGTTCCAGGGGGCGCTCGTAGCCTCCTTTTAGTTGCAAAAGCGTCATAACTATATGCCAAAACAGAAAAAAATGACTAAAGGCCTACAGGTGACGGTGTTGAGCACGGATGGTAAGAGTGTCGGACGGATTACCATTCCGACGGAACTTTTTGCAGCAAATGTTAATCAAAAACTTTTGGCTCAGGCGGTACGGGTTTACGCAGCTAATCAGCGCGTAGGGACAGCTTCGACAAAGACCAGGGGTGAAGTAGAGGGGTCTACGCGAAAAATTTATCGTCAAAAAGGCACGGGAAGAGCACGCCACGGCGCTATTCGAGCGCCCATTTTTGTCGGTGGGGGAATTGTATTCGGACCCAAGCCCCGCGACTACAGCCTAAAGTTTTCAAAGAAAATGAAACGGGCTGCTCTTGCAAGTGCACTGACAAGTCAATTTCAAAAAGGTGCAGTTCATATAGTTGACGGTTTAGAAAAACTTGAGCCAAAGACAAAATATATGGCCAAAGCAATTGCTGCACTCGGAGAATTCCGATCAACACTTTTGGTAATTGTGCCGGGCGTTCAAACCGTGACGCGAGCCGCCCGAAATATTCGTGGAATAGAAATTATACAAGCAAATACTATTCATCCATATGCTGTGCTTTCGCACCCGTCTTTGATTTTTATGAAACAAGCGATACCGGTTTTAAAAGATACATTTGTGAAACAAACATAATGCCAATCTACGAATGAGTACGAATGCAACGAATTATGAAACATATCATTAAACGACCGAATATGACAGAAAAATCTCTTGCCCTTGCGAGTCGTGGCTGGTACACGTTTTCGGTCGATATGCATGCGAGAAAAGAAGACATTGCTCGGCACGTTGGGTTACTCTATGGGGTAAAAGTTACTGATGTGCGAACAGCGTCAATGCACGGGAAAGAGAGACGAGCGGGACGCAGTTCTATGCGCGTACGAAAATCAGACTGGAAAAAAGCACTGGTAAAGCTTGCAAAAGGACAAAAAATTGATGCATTCGAGGTAACAAGCGAAGGAGAAAAGAAATGAGGCGGATTTTATGCATACAGTAACGATTAAACATTTGCGCGAATTGCTTCCAAAGAAATCGGGCAGAGATACACTCGGCCATGTTTCATCGCGCCATCGAGGCGGTCGACACAAGCGTAACTTTCGCTCGATTGACTGGAAGCGTGATAAAAACGGGATTTCTGCTCGTGTTGTGGGGATAGAATATGATCCAAATAGATCTTCGGATATTGCACTTTTACAATACAAAGACGGCGAAAAGCGATACATACTTGCTCCGGACGGACTTTCGATTGGCGCGAGTGTCATAAGCGGAGAGGCAATTGAAGCAAAAGTCGGGAACTCCATGACGCTCGGTGCAATGCCCGTGGGAACCGTTGTTCATGCTCTTGAGTTAAAGCCGGGAACTGGAGCTCAGATGTTGAGAAGCGCTGGCACGAGTGGAGACGTATTAGCAAAAGACGGAGCGCTTGTTCAGGTAAAGCTTCCTTCCGGAGAGATTCGTGTTTTTGATGCTCGCTGCCGAGCTACGGTGGGAGTGGTTGGAAATATCGATTGGAAAAATCGAGTCATCGGCAAGGCGGGAAGAAATAGACATTTAGGCAAAAGACCGCAGGTTCGGGGGGTCGCACAGAATCCAAGAAGCCATCCTCACGGTGGAGGCGAAGGCCGAAGCGGTATTGGTATGGCGTCGCCTAAAAGCCCATGGGGAAAGCGCACACTCGGCAAGAAAACGAGAAAATTACGTAAATATAGCAACAAGTTTATCGTTCAAAGGAGAAAGTGAGGCTGAATTCTATGGCACGATCAAACAAAAAAGGACCATATATAGACAAAAAGCTACTCGAAAAGATCAATAAACAAAAGGCCGGCGGCGATCGGGGTCCTATAAAGACATGGGCGCGAGCCAGCCAAATATCACCGGAGTTTGTGGGCCACCGCTTCGCGGTGCACAATGGGAAGATTTTTGTTGAAGTCTTTGTGTCCGAGGCAATGGTGGGTCACCGGCTCGGTGAATTTTCACCGACACGAGTTTTTCGTGGGCATGGACAGGTGACGAAACGAGTATTAGAAAAAACTTAAAAAAGTATGGAATACACGGCTACAACGAAATACATGAGGGTGAGTCCGAGAAAGATGCGGCTTCTTGCTCCCGCGATCCGTGGGAAGGGGTCACACATTGTCATGAGCAGATTACAGTCCATGCCTCATCATGCAGCAAAACTTTTTGTGGAGACTCTTGCTTCGGCTATCGCGAATGCAAAGCAGAAACAAGGAAACAGTGAAAATCTATGGATCAAAGCAGTGGAAGTTATGGAAGGGCCGGTCATGAAGCGTTGGCACGCGGTCAGTCGCGGCATGGCTCACCCATACAAGAAGAGGATGACACATATACGGATAATACTGAGTGATGAAAAAAAGAAAGGAGATACGTAATACGTGATACGCAAAAAGAATTGAAATAACGTATCACATATTTACATATAACGTATCGCGTAATTATGGGACAAAAAATACATCCAAGAGGTTTTCGACTCGGTACTGTGTTTACCTGGTCATCGCGCTGGTTTGCGGACAGTAGACGCTACAAGACGTTATTTTTAGAAGACGTTAAACTTCGTGGTATGCTTATGTCCAAACTCAAAACGGCCGGCATAGAGTCTGTTGAAATTGAGCGATCGATTAACAAGGTAAAAATAACGCTCAATGTATCCCGACCAGGAGTAGTCATAGGTCGAGGAGGGAGTGGACTAGAGGAACTCAAGAAATTTTTGGAGTCTTTCCTTCTCTCTCTCGATAAAACAGCGAAATTCAAAAAAACAACAGAAGGCAACCGCATAAAATTGGAACTATCAGTCGAACCAGTGAAAGAGCCAAACCTTTCTGCACAGCTTGTGGCAACGACGGTTTCCGATCAGCTTATTAAACGCCTGCCGCATAAAAGAGTCGGAAATCAAACAGTCGAGAGAGTCATGGCAGCAGGGGCAAAAGGCGTGAGGGTACTCCTCTCTGGTCGGATTGGCGGGGCAGAGATTCATAGGAGGGAGAAGTTCCAGGCAGGCACAGTTCCCCTTTCAACCATGCGGGAACATGTTGACTATGCTATGGTCCCAGCTCTTACGAAATCGGGATACATTGGAGTAAAAGTTTGGATATGTAGGAAATAGTATGTTAGTACCAAAACGAGCAAAACATAGAAAAGCATTTCGGGGAAAGCGCAGAGGCACATCGCTGCGAGCGACCAGCGTGGATTTTGGAGAATATGGTCTGAAAGCAATGAGTGCTGGTTGGGTGGGGAGCCGCCAAATAGAAGCTGCGAGAAAAGCGATTATGCACTCAATTCGACGTGGTGGAAGGCTTTGGATTCGCATATTTCCCGATAAGCCCATCACCAAAAAGCCGCCGGAAACGCGCATGGGCAGCGGAAAAGGCGATGTATACGAATATGTGGCAGTAGTCAGGCCCGGACGAGTCATGTTTGAAATGGTAGGAGTGACAAAGGAACAAGCGGTAGAGGCGCTTCGGTTGGCCGCAGCCAAGCTTCCTGTTCGGACAAAATTTGTTGAGAAAGGGTAAATTCATGAAAAAGAAAGAAAAAGATCAAATACGCGCATTATCTGTTACAGAAGTTAACAAACACATTGTTGAATCGGAGCATAAACTTGCCGAAATGCTCCGTGACCGACTCACAAAACAAATGAAAAATGTTCATGAAGTTAAAAAATTGCGTAAACAGCTTGCAGTGCTTAAGACAGTTGCTCGACAAAAGGAGTTAGCTCATGGATAAGCAAAAAAAACCAAAAGAGATTGTGGGAACGGTCGTTTCTACTGGAATGAATCATACGGTAGTTGTAGAAGTTGCGCACGTATGGCACAATCCGCTCTATAAAAAAGCAATTCGTCGGGACCGCCGGTTTCCTGCACACACAGAAGATTTAGATCTACAGGTGGGAGATAAGGTGAGAATTGTTGAGACAAAGCCGATAAGTAAAACAAAACATTATCTCGTAGTAGGAAAACTATGATTCAGCGTCGTACTTCACTTACCGTAGCTGATAATTCTGGACCGCAACAAATGGTAGTAATCCATATCTATGGATCTTCTAAGCGTGCATTTGCAGGTTTAGGTGATGTGGTCCAGTGTGTAGTAAAAAAGGCCAATCCCACCGGGCTTGTAAAAGAGGATGAAATGGTTAAAGTAGTGGTCGTACGTGTACACAAAGAACATCGAAGAATTGATGGCTCGTACATTCGATTTGATGACAACGCTGGGGTGCTTATCGATAACCCAAAGGACAAAAATCCTCGTGGGACGAGGGTTTTTGGACCAATTGCGCGGGAAATAAAAGAAAAAGGTTTTGATAAAATTGTGAGCTTAGCGGCTGAAGTATATTAGAAAGACAAAAAGAAAGTAAGAAGGAAATACTATGAAATTTAAAAAAGGAGATCAAATTATCGTTACGGCAGGCAAAGACAAAGGCAGAAAAGGGAAAATCGAGAAAATTTTTCCGACTGAATCGAAGGTCCTAGTGCCAGGCATCAATATGTATAAACGGCACATGAAGAAACGCGACGAAAAGCGTCCAGGCGGTATTATTGATTTCCCTCGGCCGATGCAGATGGGAAATGTCGCCCTCGTGTGCCCTAAATGCGGTAAGCCCACTCGGGTAGGCTATATTATTACCAAGAATGAAAAAGTTCGGATTTGTAGAAAATGCGAACAAAAAATATGACAAAACTACAAGAAAAATATCAGAAAGAAATCGTTCCGACGCTCATGAAAGAGTTCGGAATTAAAAATCCCATGGCAGTGCCGAAGCTGGTCAAAATTGTCGTTAACTGCGGTATGGGTGAGGCTTTGGCGAACAAAAAGGCACTCGAGGCAATGTCAACACAATTAGGCGTGATTACCGGTCAAAAGCCAGCTATCACTCGTGCCAAACGGGCAATATCGACGTTTAAACTCCGCGCTGGAGACCCTATTGGTTTAAAAGTGACGATCAGGGGAAGTCGGATGTATAATTTTTTTACAAAGCTCACGGCTTTAGCCATGCCTCGGGTACGAGATTTTCGGGGAGTACCACTCAAAAGTTTTGACGGAAAAGGAAACTATACGCTGGGAATTAGCGAAACTACGATTTTTCCTGAGCTTGATTATAAACTTGTTGATAAGCCGAGGGGATTTGAGGTAGTATGTGTGACCTCGGCCGGAAGTAACGCGCACGCTAAAAGGCTTTTAGAACTGCTTGGCATGCCGTTTGAAAAACATAACCATGGCAAAACTGTCTGACATCGTTAAATTTCAAAAAAAACAAAAGTTTACCGTGCGTCATCGTAACCGCTGTGCTCTGTGCGGGCGATCGCGAGCCTATATGCGTAAATTTGGTCTATGCCGCATTTGTTTCCGGGAACGAGCACATAGGGGAGAACTTCCTGGAGTTATGAAAGGATCGTGGTAAACATATATGGTAAATGATCCCATTGGCGATCTACTGGCTCAAGTAAAAAATGCCGCTATGGCCGGGAAAAAGTCGGTGGACGTACCGTATTCGAAAATGAAAATCGCAGTTGCCGAGGTCATGGTTGCCGAAGGGTATCTTTCCTCCGCAAAGCAAACGGGAAAACTCCCGAACGCGCGTCTCGTCATTACCCTCGCATACCAAGGGGAAACGCCGGTGCTCACAGACCTTAAGCGTATGAGTAAACCAGGCATGCGTTGGTATATTGGCGCACGACGCATTCCGTTTGTCGTGGGAGGCATGGGCGTAGCGATTCTTTCCACGCCAGAAGGGGTCATGAGTGGAAAATCGGCAAAAGAAAAATGTATCGGCGGAGAACTTTTGTGTGAGGTGTGGTAACCGGGAAGTTACACATATGTCAAGAATTGGCAACGCACCAGTGAGTATTCCAAAAGACGTGAACGTCACCATAGACGGAGCGACAGCAGTGGTGAAGGGCCCGAAGGGAGAACTCACCCAGATAATACCGGTGGGTATTACCGTTTCAAGTAAAGACGGAGTATGTATTGTTTCAAGGAATGGTAATGACGGTCGAATAAGAGCGCTTCATGGATTGGTACGATCTAAGCTCGCCGGTGACATTACTGGAGTGACAATGGGTTGGTCAAAGACACTGGTGCTTTCTGGTGTCGGCTATCGTGCAAGTTTGTCCGGTCCCAATCTTGTTTTAACCATAGGTTTTTCCCATCCGGTGACGGTTGAGCCAGCCGCGGGAATCACGTTTTCGGTAGGTGAAGGAACGATTATCATTTCGGGTATCGATAAGCACCTTGTCGGTCAAGTGGCCGCAAGTATCCGGGCGCTCAAAAAACCCGAACCGTACAAAGGAAAGGGTATATCATACTTAGGAGAACGAATTCGCAAAAAAGCCGGAAAAGCAGCTAAAGCAATTGGAGGTGCTCCCGGGATAGCTTCGGGTAAGTAATATATGAAAACAAAAAGAATGCTTCGTATGAAGAGAAAGGCGCGTATTCGAACGAAAGTCCGCGGTACTCACAGTCGGCCGCGACTTGCGGTCTATCGATCAAACAAGACACTGATAGTGCAAGTGATTGATGATGAAAAGGGACATACTCTTGTGTCAAAAACTATGAAAGGAACGACTATCGAAACCGCAAAGTTATTGGGAGTTGAAATTGCAAAAGCATGCAAAGCGAAAAGCATTAAGCAAGTAGTATTTGACCGCGGAGGATATAGATACCATGGTGCTATCAGGCAACTTGTTGAGTCAGCGAGGGAAGGAGGGCTTGCAATATGAGATATAAACAGAGTCGCTCATCGATCCCGAGTGAATTTGATGAAAAAATTGTTCAGGTCAATCGCGTTTCCAAGAAGACCAAGGGCGGAAATAAAATTGGATTTTCGGTCCTTGTGGTCGTCGGTGACCGGAAAGGTCGAGTCGGTGTGGGTCTTGGTGGAGCTCCAGAAGTGTCTTCTGCAGTTCGTAAAGCAGTCTCGTATGCCAAAAGACATTTACTCACCGTGCCCATGAAAGGCACAACGATACCGCATGAAGTTCGCGTAAAGCGCGGAGCAGCGCAGGTTCTCATTAAGCCTGCTCCGAGAGGAACCGGTGTGATTGCCGGAGGAGCAGTTCGAGCCGTCGTTGAGGCGGCTGGAATTCGGGACATCGTTTCAAAGATTTTGGGGAGTAAAAATCAGGCCTCAAATGTGTATGCAACCATGGAAGCGTTAAAGAAATTCAAAACTCAAAACTCAAAATATGAAAAAGAAAAAATTTTATGAACTTAAACAATCTACTAAAAATTACTACAAAATCTAAAAAAAGGATTGGTCGTGGGCACGGATCCGGCAAGGTGAAAACATGCGGTCGCGGTACAAAAGGACAAAAGGCCAGAGGAACCATGCCGTTGAGCTTTGAAGGTGGACAGCTTTCGCTTATCAAGCGACTGCCTCTTCTACGGGGGAAAATGAGAAACAAGAGTCAACAAAAGAAGCCCATGGTAATTTCTGTCGGGACCCTCTCCGTACTCCCCGCAGGGAGCGAAGTAACATTGGAGACTCTCCGAAAATATCATATGATAGATGATACGATCGGGTTGGTAAAAATTTTAGGAAAAGACGCTCTCACGGTCGCGCTCACGGTCGCGCTCCCTTGTTCAAAATCAGCCAGAAGCGCGGTAGAAAAAGCAGGAGGGAAAGTGGAAGACGGTAAGACAGTAAGACGGTAAGACAGATTATCAATCATGAATCAATTACTTTCTCCACTCATCAATAGCTGGAAAACACCGGAATTACGACGAAAGATATATATAACGGCGTTCCTATTCATAGTATTCCGCATATTTGCCCACATTCCTATTCCGGGCGTTGATGGCGATCGGTTAAAACTTCTCTTTTCTCAAAATCAATTTTTGGGGCTCCTCGATATTTTTTCAGGAGGAACGCTCGTAAATTTTTCCGTTATGGCATTGGGGCTCAACCCATATATCAATGCGTCCATTATCTTGCAACTTTTAACGATTGTGTTTCCGAAACTTGAGGAATTGTCAAAAGAGGGAGAATACGGCAGAGAAAAGATCAATCAATACACGCGATTTCTTACCGTGCCTCTTGCGGCAATTCAATCAATTGGTATGTTTGCGCTCTTAAAAAATCAGGGAATTGTCGCTGCTGCCGATCCGATAACGCTTCTTTCTATTATCGTCACTATGACAGCGGGGACAGTGCTTGTGATGTGGCTTGGTGAACTTATTACCGAATATGGCATAGGAAATGGCATATCTCTTCTTATTTTTGCGGGCATTGTCGGAAGGCTGCCTGTGGTATTGGGCCAGACAGTGACGACGTTTACTCCGGAAAATGCAACGAACATGATCCTCTTTTTGGTTATCGCAGTCATTGTTGTCGCCTCTACCGTGTTTATTAACGAAGCAGTACGCAGGGTGAGTGTTCACTATGCTCGCCGCGTGCGAGGAAATAAGCTTTTCGGCGGACAAACATCATATCTCCCACTCCGAGTCAATCAAGCAGGGGTTATCCCGATCATTTTTGCCGTGTCGCTTGTTCTTTTGCCGTCACTTCTTGGGGGGTTCTTAGAGCAGACACGAAGTCCGATAGCAGTGAGTTTCGGAAGACTTCTCACCGGGCTTTTTAATCCGAATAATCTTTCGTATAATCTTATATATTTTTTCTTGGTTATAGGGTTTACTTTTTTTTATACGGCAATTACGTTTAACCCAACTAAAATCGCGGGGGAAATACAAAAGTACGGCGGATTTATTCCCGGTATTCGACCTGGTGCGCCGACGGCGAGTTATCTCAATTACATTTTAACTCGCATTACCCTTGCCGGTGCATTATTTCTTGGGTTTATTGCCGTATTTCCATCGGTTGCTCGGGGAGCAACCGGGGTTTCAACACTTCTCGTCGGAGGCACAAGTGTTCTTATCGTAGTATCTGTCGTTTTGGAAACAGTTAAAACACTCGAGGCGCAACTTGTCATGCGAAATTACGAAGGATTCCTTAAAGAATAAACGTATGCATATCGTTTTTTTTGGTCCTGAGGGATCGGGTAAAGGAACACAGGCAAAACTGTTGAGTGAAGCATCACGACTCCCGATTTTGACATCCGGGGATTTAGTACGAGATGCCGCCGCGAGTGACAAAGGAATCATCGGCGAGGTTTGTCGCCAGGCACTTTCTGAGGGCAAATATGTTGCAGATAGTGAAATGTTCGTTCTTTGGAAATGGAGACTCAAAGATGAGGATGCCAAAGGCGGCTGGATTATGGATGGCTTCCCCAGAAACCTAGAACAAGCAAAATTTCTTGACGATAAAATAGATAAATACGGCTATAAAATTGAAAAAGTATTTTACCTTAATCTTCCGGAGACCGAGTCGTACAAGCGACTCGCCGCTCGGGGCAGGCCGCTTCACCCGGGCAGTAGTGAGCTCCATGATTCACCGGAACGGATAAAGAAAAGACTATCGATTTATAAACAGGGAGAGGAAGAAGTCCTCAACTACTATCGAGAAAAAGGAGTTCTCACAGTGATAAACGCGAACCAGTCGGTCGAAACAGTGCACAAAGATATCCTTTCACATGTCTCATGAGTGACACCTTAAAGCTCATTGCCATCGTCGGCATGCCGGGAGCCGGGAAAACCATAGCTGCTGATTTTTTTCGAACCAAAGGGGTTTCCGTGTTACGGTTTGGTGATCAGACGGACATCGGGCTTAGACAGTTGTATAAACCCCTAACCGAGGCAAACGAGCGTTGGTATCGGGAACAGTTACGAGCTGATTTAGGTATGGCGGCAATGGCGATAAAAATTGAACCCAGGATAGTCGAGACAGCCAAGACACAGGGAACGATTCTTCTCGACGGACTTTATAGTTGGGAGGAATACGTATATCTTAAAGAGAAATTTCCTCAACTGTTGCTCCTTTGTATTTTTGCCTCACCCCAAACACGATATACACGGTTGGAACGTCGCGCCGTGAGACCGTTAACCAAGAATGAAGCAGCGGGACGCGATATCTCCGAGATTGAAAACCTCAACAAGGGCGGGCCGATCGCCCGAGCAGACTATCTTATTAAAAATGAGTCAACACCAGAAGTATTTACCTCGGAACTTGAGAAATTTTACTCCACAATCGCATGAATTCCCCAAAAACAAACAGTAAACTCACGGCGATGAGAGAGGGGGGGTATAAGCTTGCAAGAATTCTCAATGATCTCCTTGAATGTGCCCGTCCAGGTATAACTCTTTTGTCTCTAGAAGAACGCGCGCAAAAACGTATTACAGAGTCAGGTGGTACGCCGTCATTTCAGATGGTCAAAGGATACAAATGGGCGACATGTCTTTGTGTCAATGAGGTAGTGGTACACGGTGTACCTTCATCGTACGCGCTTTGTGAAGGGGATGTTTTAACCGTCGACATAGGGTTATTGTTCAAAGGTTTTCATACGGATACTGCGTGGACTAAAATTATCAGACAACAGAAAGAAGAGGGAAAAGAAAAATTCTTAAAGATTGGGGAAAAAGCATTGTGGAAGGCGATTGCACAAGCGCGTGCGGGTAATCGGGTTGGGAATATTTCACAAACAATTCAACAAAGCATTGAGGGAGCCGGATATAGCATCGTGAAGTCGCTTGTGGGACACGGCGTAGGGAGAAAACTTCATGAGGCTCCTCAAATACCGGGCTTTCTTACCGGAAACATCGATGACACGCCCCCACTCATGCCCGGCATGACGATTGCCATAGAGGTTATTTACGCCCAGGGAGACGGGAGCGTGGTGTATGACAACGATGACGGGTGGTCAATTGCGACACGTGACCGGAAGTCTTCGGCTGTTTTTGAACACACCATAGCCATCACCGAGGCTGCACCGGTCATATTGACCCACATCGAAAAATAGAGTATGATTAGAGATCATCCGGGCTAGAAACTACCCCATGGTCGTGATGGGGATTTTTGCTGTTATTACTAGTTGGTATGGCGCATCAAGGAAATATTGAAATAGAAGGAGAAGTTATAGAATGTTTGCCCAATACGCTGTTTCGTGTAAAACTGGTAAATGATCGCATTGTGCTATGCCATCTTTCGGGCAAAATGCGGCTCAATTTTATCCGAATCATGCCGGGAGACAGAGTCCGATTAGAAATGACACCATACGACATGACGAAGGGAAGAATTACGTATCGAATGAAATGAAAATATGAAAGTACGAGCAAGTGTTAAACCAATGTGCAGAAAGTGTAAGATCGTTCGTCGGAGTGGACGGGTGTACGTGATTTGTGAAAATCCGAAACACAAACAAAGGCAAGGATAATTATGACGCGCATCGCAGGAGTTGATTTACCAGACGAAAAACGTATTGATATCGGACTGACGTACCTCTATGGTATCGGACGACGCAATGTCGTACCTGTGTTAAAAGAAGCAGGCATAGATGCAGCTCGTCGAATGAAAACGCTCACAGAAGAAGAAATTAATCACCTTGCTAAAATTATTGAGAAGAACTATTCCGTCGAGGGAGATTTGCGCAGATCGGTAGCAGACAGCATCAAACGACTTATTGAAATTCGCAGTTACCGCGGAATTCGTCACAGCAGAAGGCTTCCGGTCAGAGGTCAACGTACCCGCACGAACGCACGAACCAAACGAGGCAAGCGTATGACCGTCGGAGCACTCAAAAAGGAAGATCGAGCACGAACCGAGGAGACAAAAGCACCGGCGCAAGAAGAAAAGAAATAATAGTCTATGGCAATCACAAAGTCTAAACACATCGCAGAAAAAGGAAAAGTGTACATCACTGCAACGTTCAACAATACGCTCGTGACCATTACCGACATGGAAGGGAATACCATTGGTTGGGGCTCCTCCGGACTTGTGGGGTTTAAAGGCGCCCGTAAATCAACTCCCTATGCAGCAACAAGCGCTGTCGAGGCGGTCGCTCGTAAGGTGCAAACACAAGGGTTGCGGGAAGTAGAAGTGTATATTAAAGGCCCTGGAGCCGGCCGTGATGCCGCTCTGCGGGCACTCAAGGCAGTGGGGTTACGAATAAGTTTAATTGCTGATGTCACGCCAATTCCGCATAACGGAGTACGGCCGAAGAAGAAAAGGAGAGTGTAAAGACGTTATGGCACGATATACCGGTCCAAAAAATAGATTAGCCAGGCGTGAGGGGATAGATTTGGGATTTAAGACGGTTGGTTCCAAGTCTCATGCATCACTCCTAAGGCGACTCAACGTCCCGCCCGGACAGCACGGGAATAAAGGGCGTCGGAAAGTCTCTGATTA
Source organism: uncultured Gammaproteobacteria bacterium (assembly GCA_964432705.1). Taxonomy (GTDB): domain Bacteria; phylum Patescibacteriota; class Microgenomatia; order UBA10105; family UBA927; genus 01-FULL-43-11b. The sequence goes on along the minus strand of CAYSOR010000002.1, from coordinate 23,622 downwards.
CGGGTTGCAACTGCGGGAGAAACAGAAAGTGAAACGGATGTATGGAGTTCTTGAGCGGCAATTTCGTCGATACTATGAGAATGCGAGGAAATGGCGTGGTAATACCGGCGAGAAACTTCTTGAATTTATGGAACGGCGCCTCGACAATACAGTGTATCGTTTGGGACTTGCACCGACCAGGTTTAGTTCCCGTCAACTCGTTTCTCATGGTCACGTCATGGTGGACGGTGAAAAAGTCACTATACCGTCGTATTTGGTGTCAGCAGGAAACGTCATATCGCTCAAGCCGAAAGCCATGGAGATACCGGCTATAAAGAAAATGCTTGACGAAAAAACGTTCATGCCCGTTGCATGGTTAGTCCGTCAAGGTCCTGTGGGAAACGTTGCCAGAATTCCCGAGCGAAGTGACGTGAAAGAAGACATTAACGAACAATTAATCGTGGAACATTACTCTCGTTAAGAGAGAAAGGAGTTATATATGGTTGATCCTACATTTCAAATTGAGGTAGAAGCACAAAAACCGGGATATGGGTTGTTTATTATTGCACCGCTTGAGCAAGGGTATGGTCAAACACTTGGCAACAGTCTCCGCAGAGTGCTTCTTACCTCGCTCCCAGGCTCTGCAATAACATCGGTAAAAATTGAGGGCGTGCGTCACCAGCTCTCGGCACTCCCAGGGCTTAAGGAAGATATCGTTGAACTCATTCTCAACATTAAAAAAATCCGTTTCATTATCGAAAATAATGAGCCGGTTACCCTTACCCTTTCCAAAAAAGGACCAGGTGAAGTCGTTGCAGGTGATATAGATGTTCCGGCAGGGGTGACGATAGTCAATCCCGATTTAGTGCTTGGTACTCTTGCCGATAAAAAAGCGACACTTGAGATGGAACTTACTGCAGAACAGGGGCTTGGCTATGTACCCGCCGAAGAGCGCTCAACTGGAGAGATCGGAAGAATTCCGGTTGATAGCCTCTTTTCACCGGTTACGCGCGTCAACTACCGGGTAGAGGCAACGCGAGTCGGGCGGATGACCAATTTGGATCACCTTGTTATGGAAATCTGGACAGATGGAACGATTGCGCCTCTTGACGCACTCAAGTCTGCAGCAAAAATATTAGCATCTTACTTTCTTCAGGTATATGAACCCAAGGCAAAGGTTGATGAGAGTGTTGCAGTAACACCGTCTGTTTCAGATGAAGTTCTTAAAATGCGCATTGAAGAGCTCGATATCCCGACGCGCATCGTCAACGCTCTTGCCAATGGTGGTATTGAAACCATCGGGCAACTCTTGGGCACGCCCAGGAGTGAACTTTTGAAGATTAAAAATTTGGGAGTGAAGTCACTTGCTGTCGTTGAGGAAAAGTTGAGAGAAAAAGGAGTAGCACTGACAGTATGAGACATAGGGTTTTTGGCAGAAAACTATCGAGGAATACGAATGAGCGCCGCAGGCTTTTTATGGTGTTGTCGCGAGAGCTTATTGCTAGAGGACAAATTAAAACTACACTTGCTAAGGCAAAAGCAGTTCAGTCAATGGTAGAAAAGCTCATTACGAAGGCAAAAAGGGGATCTGCATCGAGTAAGCGACAAATGTACAAAGTTCTTGCTGACGGAGAGTCAGTTCAAGCTCTTTTGGCATGGGCAAAAACCCGTTTTAGCGCTCGTTCGAGCGGATTCACTCGAATTGTAAAATTGGGAGCTCGCGCAGGGGACGCGAGTGAAGAAGTTTTTTTTTCGTTTGTAGATCCAGCGCCCGCAATAGTTCCGCAACCCCTTGAAAAGAAGGAAGAAAAGAAACCGGCAAAAATAGAAAAGCCTAAAGTTGTTAAAGCCAAGAAAGTAGTGAAAAAGACGTCTGTTAAGAAGTCTGCGTTACGTAAAAAACCTGCATTGCGGAAATGAGTATGCAAAATCTTACCAAACCAACGAAAGCAAAAGATATTACCAGGGCCTGGCACGCGGTTGACGTAAAAGACAAAGTGCTTGGGCGTGTTTCAGTAGATATTGCAGGTAAACTTATGGGCAAAAGCAAGCCGTATTTTGTCCGCAACCTTGACTGCGGCGATTACGTCGTGGTCATCAATGCGAAATACGTCGCAGTTACAGGGAAAAAAGAGAAGCAAAAGATGTATAGTCACTATTCCGGATATCCGGGTGGAGAAAAGCGGAAAGCACTGTGGCAAGTACGGAAAGAGAAACCAACTGATATTATTCGTCATGCCGTATTTGGTATGCTTCCAAAAAATAAATTACGCGATCGTATGATCACAAGGCTTTTTATATATCCTGAAGCAGATCATCCGTATACAAATAAATTTGAAGGAGTTAAAAGTTCTTAAAGTTATAACTCATAAATTATGTCAGAAGATAAACCTGCAACAAAAGAAAAAGAAGAAAAAGCGTCCAAATCAACGGTATCGTATTATGAAGCAGTCGGTCGACGCAAAGAATCCTCTGCGCGCATTCGTTTGCATGTTGGTTCGGTTGTTATTAATGGCGGTGAGGTTACTAAGGGAGCCATACTGGTTAATGGTCGTGAGGTGGAGAAATATTTTTCCGGCGAAGTGAGCAAAAAAATGTACCTTGAGCCATTTCGTACAACCAATACCATTGGCCGCTTTGCGACGACCATTAAAGTAGAGGGTGGAGGACTTGCCGGTCAATTAGGAGCTGTCATTCATGGACTTTCACGAGCACTCGTTAAAGTTGATCCGGAAAAGTTTCGACCGATCCTCAGAAAGCGTGGCTTCCTCACCCGCGACCCACGGGCCAAAGAACGAAGAAAAGCAGGATTTGCTGGCAAAGCAAGAGCACGCAAACAAAGTCCTAAACGATAATTTTAGCGTGCTCGAAGCCCCGTCGGTCGCTCCACGAGGCGTGTACGAATAGTACTGAAAAGCCGAGTGGTAAGACCGTTTGGGGGCAAGAGCGAAGAAGCAAAGTCCTAAACGATAACTATTCTTCTATAGTCACTTTTGCAGTTGCATGGCCGGATTTGACGGCTTTCCAGATTGCCTCAGTGAGCTCTTTGACGATTTTGTGGGTCTCCTTAAGATAGAGTTTTGCTGCTTCTTTTCCTTGACCGAGCATTTGAGTATTAAATTTCAAAAATGCTCCAGACTTAGTTAGAATTCCTAGCTCTAGTCCCACATCAATGAGGCCCCCTTCTTTAGAAATGCCATCATGCATGACGTCAAATTCAGCCACACGAAATGGCGGAGAAACTTTATTTTTTACTACTCTCACGCGGTGCCGGCTGCCGATCACCCGATCGCCATCTTTAAGGCTTTCAATTTTTCGGGAATCCATCCGGATACTGGCATAAAACTTGAGAGCGAGTCCGCCAGTTGTTGTTTCGGGGTTGCCAAACATGACACCGATTTTTTGGCGCATTTGATTGGTAAATATGACGGTGGTTTTTGATTTGGAAATCGCTGCAGTGAGTTTGCGCAGTGCTTGGGACATGAGTCGGGCATGAACCCCCATCATGCTGTCTCCCATTTCTCCCTCGATCTCCGCTCTCGGAACGAGGGCTGCTACAGAATCAATCACAATTACGTCAATCCCGCCGCTTCGAATGAGGGTTTCCGCAATTTCTAAGGCTTGTTCACCAGTATCGGGTTGAGAGATGAGAAGATCATCAAGTTTGACGCCCAGAACTTCTGCCCATTGTGGATCAAGCGCGTGTTCTGCATCGATAAATGCAGCAACGCCGCTGGTTTTTTGTGCCTCGGCAATAATAGAAAGACAGATGGTTGTTTTCCCCGATGCTTCTGGCCCATATATTTCAACAATTCTCCCCCGCGGTACACCGCCGACGCCAAGAGCTAAATCAAGGGGGAGTATGCCAGTAGAGACGACGCCGATTGCATCCCGTACGTTTGCTTTCTCGCCGAGTTTCATGATCGAGCCCTTGCCATACTGCTTTTCGATCTGATCCATGGCGAGGCGGATGGCTTGGAGTTTTTGGTCAATGGCCATATCGGCCCCATTCTTACACAAAAAATGATAAAATACAAGGACTTCGGGGTGTGGCGCAATTGGCTAGCGCATTCGCATGGGGTGCGAAAGGTTGCTCGTTCAAGTCGAGTCACCCCGACCAATGGAAAACCATACTCGACCAGGATACGAATATTTGTCCGCATACATGCTTGGTAAGGTTATTCAGGACTTAACGGTTGAATTTTGTAACCGTTATATAGATAGAAAATCTAGAACTCATGATCAAATGGTTCAGGCTGCCAGATCAAACTGTCAAAATGTAGCTGAAGGATATTCTAACCCTTCACTAAAAGGCTATATAAAACTAGCAGGAATTGCCTATGGATCAAATGAAGAATTAACCAAGGATTATCAGGATTTTTTACGGCAGAAAAATTTGCCAATTTGGGGTAAAAACGATCCGAAAGTTAGGGGATTTAGGGCTTTTAGGGCGTTTTGGGTAACCCCAACATCCCTTAACACCCCAAAGCTTCCCAACTCTCCAGTAGAGGCAGCCAATATGCTTTTAACTTTTTGTAATTTGGATGGATTTTTACCTAGAAGGCTCGTGGCTTCCCTCCTTGAAAAACATGAAAAAGAAGGTGGATTGACAGAGAAAATGTACAAGAAACGAATTGATTACCGAAGAAATCATTGAAACAAATTTCATTTTATGGATAATCTGTATTACGAAAAACTCGTGAATACATCGATTCGGTTTGTCTCCTTTCGCCCCAGAAGTGAGAAAGAGCTTCGAGATTTTCTTATCAAAAAGTTGATGAAATGGAAGGTATCGGGTGACGTCTTAATCAATAAGGTCATCGCGCGGATGGGGGAGCTGGGGTACGTGGATGACCAAAAGTTTGCAACGTGGTGGGTGGAGCAGAGGAATACGTTTCGGCCTAAAGGAATGGCACTTCTTGCTCGAGAACTCTATCAAAAAGGAATTGCTAGAGATCTTATTGAAGAAGTTCTTGGTCAATCGAAAGGAAGCGACGAAGAAGCTGCAAGAATTGTGGTAAATAAAAAACTCAAAATTCTCAAACACCTCTCTCGACTTGAGAAAAAAAAGAAACTGTACGGGTTTTTGGGACGAAGGGGTTTTTCTTCAGAGACAATCAATCGTGTCGTTGACGATGTCCTTAACGATGGGGTATAATAGAGGATAACGGACGAGATCGTACGTGATAGAGGTATTTCTGTAGGACGTTTATGATTACTTACAAATTCGCCATTTTTCCTACAAAACGAGCCGCATAAAGAGCGGACTTTTTACGTACCCCTTCACCATCCGGTCCTCCAATAAATCAGTATGTTTGACGTACTCAAAACTCTTTCAACGCTCGTGCAAAATAGGCAGTCAAGAGCCAAAGTTCAGACGAGGCCGGTCAAGGAACCGACCGTAAAGCCTCCTCAATCAGCGCCAAAGACCACAAAACAGCCCTCCGTTGACGTTCAGGCGCAGACTCGCTTGGCAGAAGCACAAGGAAGGGAAATTCTTTTTGAAGCCAAAGATGAGGCACTCCGTATTCGCCGTCAGGCAGAAGAAGAAGCGCGAACCAAGCTTGTAAGTGTTGATCGGCGAGAAGGAGCTGTTGATGAACGGGAAAAGCGGTTTAGCGAGCTCGAAGAAAAAGTAAAAAAGACGCTTGCGGATGCGGAAAAACTTAAAGCCGATGAGATTGTCAGGCTTGAAAAAGTTGCTCATCTAACCCGCGATGAAGCAAAAAATATGATTCTTTCTGCACTTCGCGACGAACTCAAGGAAGATATAGCCAAAATAATTAGAGAGGAAGAAGCGGCAGCACGACAAGAAGCAGAAGCAAAAGCCAAGGAGATATTGGTCGATGCGATGCGCCATGGAGCCACGGATTATGTGCCGGAGTTTACTGTCTCGGTCGTCAAAGTCACTGATGAAGAAATGAAAGGTCGGATTATCGGTAAAGAAGGCCGTAACATTCGCGCGTTTGAGATGGCCACGGGAGTGGATGTCGATTTAGACGAGGAAGGAGTAATACGGCTTTCAAGTTTTGATCCGGTTAGAAGAGAAATCGCTCGGGTTGCTCTTGAGCGACTCCTTCGCGACGGACGCGTGCAACCGACGAGAATTGAGGAACTCGTCGAAGTAGTTAAAAAAGAAATAGAACGGATCATGTTTGATGAAGGGCAAAAACTTTGCCATGCCGTGGGGGTATATAACCTTCCGGCGCCACTTGTTGCGATACTCGGGCGCTTTAAATATCGATTCTCATACGGCCAAAATATGATTGCCCATACACTCGAAGAAACCAAAATTGGTATAGCCCTTGGTCAAGAAGTCGGAGCGGACGTAAATGTCGTTCGTTTGGGTTGTCTTCTTCATGATATTGGAAAGATTGTCACTGACGAAGAGGGGAGTCATGTCGAACTGGGTGTGTCGCTTCTCAAAAAGTACGGCTTGCCCCAAAAGGTTATTGACTGTGTTGCGCAGCACCATGAAGATACACCGTTTACCAGTATCGAGTCGATGATTGTGTACATATCGGATGCTATTTCCGGGTCTCGACCCGGCGCACGGTATGAGGATATCGAAGGATATATTAAGCGCTTAAGTGATCTTGAGACGATTGCCAAATCACATGCTGGAGTCAAAGAAGCGTTTGCATTTCAAGCAGGTCGAGAGCTTCGTGTCATCGTTGATCCAGGCAGTGTTGATGATGCGGCCGCAACCGTTATGGCGCACGAAATAAAAGAAGAAGTGGAAAAGAAAATGACGTACCCGGGGCAAATAAAAATTTCCGTGATTCGCGAATTGAGAGCGACAGAAGTGGCAAAGTAATTTGCCATCTTGACAGAATCCTCCAAATTCTCTACAGTGCCTGCTAGATCCCGTCAGAACGGGACAAGAAAAATTTTTTCTTGTTGTAACCTTCTGCCTAGGAGGAGGTGAATTTTCAAAATGACAAAAGCAGATCTCGTTGAAGTCGTTGCAAAAAAGGCAAGCCTTACTGCAAAAGCCGCACGTGAATCAGTTGCCGCTGTTTTTGGTGCAGTAACTGATGCTCTGAAAAAAGGAGATAAAGTTGTCGTGACCGGATTTGGTACATTTATGGTTCGATCACGCAAAGCTCGTACAGGCCGCAACCCACAAACTGGAGCACCCATTAATATTCCCGCCCGCAAAACTCCAGGATTTACGGCAGGAAAAGCACTCAAAAAAGTGGTCCGTTAACCATCGGATACAATGGTTATGGAGAGGCTCCTACGCCACAGCGTGGAGCTTTTCTTTTTGGTGGTATACTACGTTTGTATGGTGATTTCCGTTTCACATCTCAAAAAGTATTATCAGATTCACAAAAAAGAGCCGGGATTTATAGGTTCATTGAAATCACTGTTTTCGCGTCGATACGAAAATGTTCGGGCAGTTGACGATATTTCCTTCACTATCGATGAAGGAGAGCTTGTCGGATTTATCGGACCAAATGGAGCAGGCAAGACCACGACACTCAAATGTCTCTCAGGACTACTTTTTCCGACGAGCGGTAAAGTGTCGGTTCTTGGGTTCACACCGTTTGAAAGAAAGACAAGTTTTCTTAAAAAGATTTCGCTCGTAATGGGGCAAAAAAATCAACTCTGGTGGGATTTGCCTGCGGTAGAAACATTTCTTCTGAACAAAGAAATTTATGAGATTGGTAACGACCAATACAAAAAAACGCTGAATGAACTTGTGGATTTACTTGAGGTTGAGGATCTTCTTAAGGTTCAAGTTCGAAAACTTTCTCTCGGAGAACGCATGAAAATGGAGCTTATTGCGGCTCTCATTCACTCTCCTCAGGTTCTTTTCCTTGACGAACCAACCATAGGACTCGACGTCGTGATGCAAAAAAAGATGCGAGATTTTATACAGGAGTACAACACGCTTCATAAATCAACGATTCTCCTTACCTCCCACTATATGGAAGATGTCAGACAGTTAGCTCGGCGAGTGATCATTATTGATCACGGAAAAATTCTGTACGACGGAAAGCTCGACAACCTTGTTAAAAAGTTTGCGAAACAGAAAGTCTTATCTGTTGTTTTAGAAACATATGTGCCGCCGGACAAACTCAAGGAGGTTGGAGAACTCGTTGAATACGATTTTCCGCGTGCTGTGATTCGCGTTGACAGAGGAGCATCTAATGTTGCTGCTGCCCAGCTTCTGCAAAAATTTCCCGTGGACGACCTTAACATTGAGGAGCTAGACATAGAAGATGTCATTCGTGACGTATTTACAAAAAAAGACCAGAGTGCTGTATGAAATATACAAGAATTTTCTTCCTTCATTTGCAGGATGCATTTGAGGAGCGAAGTCGAATGGTCGTGTGGTTTCTCATTTCGCTCATTAACCCCATGGTGTACTTGCTTTTTTGGCGTGGTGCCTATACCACACTTCCTCAATCAAGCGGATGGCAATTATCTGGTTTTGCCTCGTATTATTTTCTTTTAGTAATAGCGAGCTCGTTCCTCCTTGTGCATATCGAAGAATATATTGCTTACTACGACATCGAAAAGGGGTACTTAGCAAATCATCTGCTCAAACCTGTTTCATATTTTTGGTATCAATTTTTTCATGAATTGCCGTATCGAGTAGTACAGGGATTGTTTGGACTTTTGGTTTTTTTCTTTTTTTTCTTTGGATTTCCCGGCCTTATCCAACTAAGTCAACAGACAGATGTTTTTTTCTTAAGCATCATCCTTGTGATAGGCGGGTACATGCTTTCATTTCTTTTTAAGATTATTTTGGGTCTTTCGGCTTTATTCACTACTGATTTTACCGGACTAAGCGAATTGCTGGGCGTCCTTGTTCTTATTTTTGGAGGATTTGTTGTTCCATTGGATCTTTTCCCCCAACAATTTACTCATATAATTTCATATCTCCCTTTTCCTTATATGTTCTATTATCCCATAATTGCCATTCAAGGACGTCTTGATTCCGTAGAATTATTACAATTGATCGTCAAGCAGGGAGTTTGGATTCTTGGTTTTGTTTTTTTCTATAAATTTGTTTGGAAGAAAGGTATAAAGCTATTTACAAGTGTCGGGCGGTGACATGAAAAAATATTTTCGTATATATTCAATGTTTTTGAAGCTTAATTTTTCTGCTTTAGTGGCATATAGAAGCAATTTTATTAATAGCGTGATATCAAGTATTGCATGGGGTCTTTTTAGTGTTTTTAATATTGTCATTCTTACCTCACGAGTATCGTTAGTATTTGGATGGAAAAGAGAAGAGATAATTATTTTGACCGCAGCATTTAATATTCTCGTCGGAATCTTTCATACTGTTTTTTCCAGAAATTTTGAACGAATTTCAAAATTGGCAAATTTTGGAGAGCTTGATCGTGTCCTTCTTTATCCAATTGATTCGCAATTCTCCGTTAGTTTTTGGTTGGTAAATTATGCTGGATTAGCACGGATACCCATTGGGGTAGGTCTTCTGGTGTATTTTCTGCAGCAGTTACATCTTGCTCCATCATGGCTTCAGCTAACGTCGTTTGGATTGCTTCTTATGATAGGTTTGGGTCTTCAATATTCTATTTGGATGATAATTGTGACCTTGACTATTTGGTTTACTCGTCTCTCTAATGTTGCTGAGGTTATGTATTCGGTTACCGGTATGGCACGACTACCGCGCGAAATGTTTCGGCAACTAACTGACTACATTTTTGTATTTCTTTTGCCGATTACACTGATTATTGTTACTCCAGTAAAGACGCTATTTCACCAAGCGAATACTCTCGAGATTTTAGTGCTTATTTCTGTTGCGTGCTTTTTCTTCTTTGCGTCACGAAAGTTTTGGAAATTTGCACTGCGGTACTATACGAGCGCAAGTAGCTGATGAGCTCAAGGCAGGCTAGCGGGTTGACACAGCAACGTAAAGACGTGTAGACTAAAGATATGGCTACAAAACGCAAAAAGATTTTACAAACAGATACAAATCCGGTGAAGACGGATGAGGGTCGCGTGAGCCAAGTGGTGGAAGTAGTGGGTGAGACAGACAAGGAAGAAGCGCTTGAGACAATTAAGAAAGATGCCGCGGAAATTGAAACAATGGCAGAGGAGTTAGAACAGGCTCCACCAGAATCCACCGCTAGTGTACCTGAAGAGTCATATATTGAAGAAGAAAAAGTCGCTCCCCAGCTGGAAGAGACAGAGACAGAAAAACACAAAGAAGTCGTCGAGGAACTTTTCCAAAAAGACCCTGCGGAGATTCCGGTAGAGATCACCACAGTAAAAAACGGATCAGGGAAAAAGCTTTTTATCTGGGCGGCAATCGTTGTTGGCGTTGCCATACTGGTAGGTGGAGCGCTTATTACCCTGAGCGGTGGTGCAGTACCGTTTACCGCTCGACCCACCCCGACACCGACCCCGGCTCCAACCCCGACACCAATACAGACAGCGTCTCTTGATCGAAAAGATCTCACGATCCGGGTACTAAATGGTGGGGGAGTGGCAGGCGCCGCAGGAAAAATGAAAGCCTTTTTGGAAGAAAAAGGATATACAGTCAGTGCGGTCGGCAATACCGATGAATATACATTTGAGCAAACGGAAATCGCAGTGAAGAAAGACAAAGAAGCATTTATTACGCTCCTTGAGGAAGATTTAAAAGGAGAGTACACGATTGGTTCTGCTGCAGCTACACTCGATGAAAATTCCTCGTATGACGCGGTAATTACAGCAGGAAAAGAGTAGATGAAGTATAAAGCTCTCATTCTCGATCTTGATGGAACTGTTGTTCCCCAAGGAAGCGAAAATCCTCCAAGCGATCGAGTATCCAACGCAATTACGGCCGCCAAAGATAAGATTCATGTGTGTTTGGCGACAGGCAGACCTTTGTTTTCTGCAAAGTACATTCTTGACCATCTGCAATTATCAGGTCCATGTATTTTTAATAACGGAGTTCAAATTTACGATCCACTTAGAAACGAAGTTGTGAAAGAATTTCCACTCCCGAAGCTTTCACTTCCACGCATCATAGATGTGTTTCGTAAACATAAACAGGAAATACTCTTCTTTGATGGGACAAGCGATGTTGAACACAACGTGGATGACCTGCCAGATACAGTCTTTAGCGTGTATTTAAGTAAAGCACCGGAGAAACTCGTTGATTTAATCATACGGGAACTGCACACAATTCCTCACGTTGAAGCGCATAAGATGATTTCATGGAAGGATAAAGAATTTTTTTCGCTCGAAGTGACCAGCGATCAGGCAACGAAGCTTCACGGTATCGTGGAGGTGACAAAAATTTTGAGGGTGAAGAAGGAGGAGATCATCGGCGTGGGAGATAGTTATAATGATTTTCCGCTCCTTATGGCTTCCGGACTGAAAATCGCGATGGGCAATGCCGTGCCGGAGCTCAAGGCAATCGCAGACTTCATTGCACCGTCAGTCGAAGAAGACGGCGTGGCTACCGTGATTGAAAAATTTATTCTCAACTCATAATTTTTCTGATATGCGTAAACTTCTTATTATTTGTGGTCCGACGGGGACGGGGAAGACCGCGTTAGCTAGCCGCCTCGCGAAGAAATTTAATGGCGAGCTCATCTCTGCTGATTCGCGACAGGTATATCGTGGTATGGATCTTCTGACAGCGAAAGAAAGACCCGACGTTCTGATTTGGCTGTATGACGTTGTGAGTCCCGGGGAAGAATTCAGTGTAAGTCATTGGGTCAAACTCGCCCGTCAGGCAATTGCCGATATTCAAAAACGAAAAAAGTTACCAATTGTTGTTGGCGGAACGGGACTCTATATTAAGGCGTTACTTCACCCACTTGAAACTATCGATATACCTCCCAATAAAACTCTTCGAAAAAAACTTCAAAAATTAAGTATCAGCGAACTCCAGAATTTGATACCAAGAGGTAAAATGAATGAATCTGATTGGAATAATCCAAGACGACTGATACGGAGAATTGAAATTATGAAATCAAAAAGAAGTAACACATACGGAAAAAAATTTGATTATATTATGATTGGACTAACTGCGCCGTTGTTCGAACTTTACAAAAGGATCGATGATAGAATACAAGAGCGTTTGCGAGAAGGGATGGAAGCGGACGCCATATTGCTTGCAAAAAAGGAACGCAGTATTGCCAGAAAGCAACTCACATGGTTTAAAAAACAAAAAGATGTCCATTGGTTTGACATTTCTCAAAAAGGGTTTGAAGATGATATACTGAAACTACTGTATGAACAAAATTGAAATTTCGTATCGGACGATCATCTTTGCCGTGGCATTAGTGGCGGGATTGTGGGTGTTGGGTCAAATTCGCGATATTCTATTCCTTCTCTTCATCGCATTCCTTCTTATGACGGCGATTTATCCTCTTGTGCTGGTACTGGAGAAAACCCGTATGCCTCGTGTCCTAAGCATTGGTTTTGTGTACCTGGTGGTGTTTGGTCTATTTGGTATGTCACTTGCGGGTACTATTCCACTTCTCGTGACACAATCGACAAGGCTTCTTACTGACCTGCCGACGTTTGCTGCCAAGGTTTTTCCGTACTGGAATATTGACGTTGATACACTGACTCGTCAGATTGCGCCGATCAGTGAGAACATCGTAAAAGTGACCGTCGGTATATTTTCAAATCTCATAACAACGCTTACAGTACTTGTCTTTACGTTCTATTTTCTCCTTGAGCGTCCTAGAGCTGAACAAACGCTTCTTCCTCTCGTCGGTAGTATGATGACGAAAAGAATACTTGATATTTTTCGTGCAATTGAACGCAGACTCGGCGCATGGGTACGCGGTGAACTCATCCTTATGGCAAGCATAGGCATTCTTTCCTACATAGGGCTTACCATTCTTCATATCGATTTTGCTCTGCCACTTGCCATTATTGCAGGAGTACTTGAGATCGTTCCAACTATTGGTCCGATTGTTTCTGCCATCCCTGCAGTTCTTGTCGCACTCGCAACGTCACCATTCCTTGCTCTTACGGTTATAGCACTCTACTTTATAATCCAACAGCTCGAGAACAATATTCTCGTGCCGATCGTTATGAAAAAAAGTATAGGGTTTTCACCGCTTGTGACTATTCTATCAGTTATGATTGGCGGGCGATTTGCGGGGATTGTCGGGGCAATTCTTGCAGTACCACTTGTGTTAGTGCTCCAGATAATCATCAATGAATTGTTTATCCAACCGCCTAAAACATCAGCGAGGTAAAGAGTTTTTATTGTACCTTGGAATCTCGTAAGCCAGATTCTGTTTTCCCTAAAAATTTCTCAAAGACAAAGTCTTTTGAAGTCTTACGACTTCAGAGAAATTTTCAGGGTAGTCTCTCATTTCTCTAGTGCCCGTAAACTTCAGCTCTCCCGAATGCGTGGTAGTAACGAGCTGGTCGCCGGTTGCAGCGGGTGGGATTGTCAACGTTTCACGCACTATCCATAGCCGTCAGGCTGAAGGATGGTGATCGTCTCTGTGGCTCTCTCACCCCGATTAAATCGGGGATCGTCTCCGGCAACTTTCGCAGCCAGAGCACCTGACCTTTCGGTACAGCGCTTGCGCGCAGTCCCCTGCATTCTGCTGTCTGGACTTTCCTGACTGAAAGTTTCGTTGGAACAGAAGGTTCCATAAAATTTACTTCGTAAATTTACGAAACTTTTAGCCCGAGAGTTCGGATTCCAAGGTACAGGCGTATTATACCACGAGAGTGCGAATTTGTGGGTCAGAGCCTTGCTGGAATTGCGAATTTGCTTTATTGTTAAATAATAATGCTTGCCAAAATTCTCTCCGGCGCGGTTGTGGGACTAGATGCTGTTCCGGTAACCGTCGAAGTCGACATAGCCAGTCAAGGGCTTCCATCCTTCACGATTGTCGGACTTCCGGATAAAGCAGTTGAAGAGAGTAAAGAGCGGGTTCGCGCAGCCATAAAAAATAGCGGTGCTGAGTTTCCGGCCAAAAGAATTACGGTTAATCTCGCTCCTGCCGACCTTCCCAAAGCAGGACCAGCCTATGATCTGCCGATTGCCTTAGGAATTCTCATTGCCTCCGAACAGCTCATCGCCCCGACTGACGAATCATTTTATTTAGGAGAGTTGTCTCTTGATGGAAGTTTACGGCACACGAACGGCATTTTACCGCTTGCGATCCTCGCCAAAGAACATAAGGTACATGCAGTGTATCTTCCCGCTGTCGACGCTAAAGAAGCCGCAATTGTGAAAGGAATAGCTATCATTCCCGTGCCATCACTCCTTGCGCTTTTCCATCACCTGGGTATCGGAGAAAAGTTAGAACCGCACCCGTATATTCCTTTTGGCAAAATAAAAACATCTCTGGCGTTTGAGTTTGATTTTTCTGATATTGCCGGACAGGAACACGTCAAGCGGGCGGCCGAGATTGCGGCAGCGGGCGGGCATAACGTATTCATGCAAGGACCTCCTGGAGCAGGCAAAACCATGCTTGCCCGGGCTATGCCCTCCATATTGCCTGATCTTACCGAACGTGAAGCACTTGAGGTAACCAAAATTTATTCTGTCACGGGCAACTTGCCTTCCGGAGAATCAGTTATAAAACATCGTCCGTTTCGCGCGCCGCACCATACCACATCGCGCATTGGCCTTATCGGAGGCGGTGCTCACCCAATGCCTGGAGAAATATCACTTGCACATCGCGGCATACTGTTTTTGGATGAATTTCCTGAATTTCCCAGAAGCGTTCTTGAAGCACTCCGTCAGCCGATAGAAGACGGCATAGTCAGTATCTCCAGAGCAGCAGGGACCGTACAGTATCCGGCTAAATTTATGCTGATCGGCGCTTCCAATCCATGCCCATGCGGAAATTTTGGAAGCGAAACAAAACGATGTACCTGTTTGCCCGGAGCAATTGGGCGCTACCAACGTCGCGTTTCCGGTCCTATTATTGACCGCATCGATCTCCATGTGTCTGTCCCGGCCGTCAAAGTCGAAAAACTGACGAGAGAAGAAATGAAAGCAGAAGACTCGCGATATGTAAAAAAGAGAGTACAGGAAGCTCGAGATATGCAGTCGCGACGTTTTGCAATCATTGGTATAGCCTCAAACGCTGAAATGTCCACGCGCATGGTCAAAGAACTTTGCCCACTGTCTGACGATGTGGTTTCTTTTTTGCGGCAGGCGGTGTCGAGAATGGGGCTTTCCGCCCGGAGTTACTACCGAATTATTAAGGTTTCCCGTACGATTGCAGATCTCGCGGGCGAGAGACAGATTGTTCTTACACATGTCGCAGAAGCGCTTGTTTACCGACCATCTGAACAGTAAAAGAAACCCCTTCTTTTATGAAAAAAGAGGGGGTTTCTTGAAAAGAAATTTCCTTCCAACTACAATTAGCCGCCGATCTTAAACATCCCCGTGCCACAGACTGGACATTTTCCTTTGAGTGCCGGCTTGCCGTTTTTCATTGTGATTTTTACGGCTTTCGGGTCTTCACGCTTGGTGCGACATTTTACACAGTAAAAGGTTGCCATAGTTCTCGTTCACCTCCTCTCAAGAAAATAGTACGTATTTCGGGCAGGAGTAAGTCCTTAAAATCTGTTTATGGTATACCAATACAAGCCCAATTCGGCGACGATCCCGATAAATCCAAGAAGTATTGTTTTTGTAATGTCTGCTCGCACGGCACGAAGATCAGAAGTCATTGAAAAGGAATGAGGCTGCGTTTGTGTTGTATTAAAGACTCGAGTATCTGAAGGTATAGAAACAGATTTTCGATGAAGTTCCGATAAGAGTTTTTCTTTCTTTGTCTTTGTAGGCATAGGTAGTCTCAGTGCGCTTGAGCGTAGCACAGGCCAGTGAGCCTTGTCAATGTTTGCGAGTTTCTTGTGCACTTTGGTCGGTATGCGTTGTTTTGTATTTTGTTTTGTATTTTGTATTTCGCGGCATTGACAATACTCCGGTTTGGATCGTAAGATGATGAATACCAATGGTGTTGCCTGGAGGAACAGTTTCTTGGATATTTTTCATTGTTGCAAGTGTTTGGATACTCGTACTCTCGGTGTTGTTGTTCCGGATGATAGGGCATTACAATCGTCTCACGGCTGGGATAACGAAGAGTGGACTTAAAGACGTACTCGAATCAATACTCACGTCGCACCGGGATAGCCAAAAAAAGATTGCAGGTATTACAGAGGTGCTGCAGACACTTACTCGCGACGGGAAACGGCATATTGCCAGGATCGGCATCGTCCGATTTAATCCGTTCCATGACACAGGGGGAAGTCAGAGTTTTACCTTGGCCATTCTCGATAGCGAGGATAATGGAGTAGTGATGACGTCACTGTTTGCACGAAACAGTCACCGTTGGTACGTGAAAGAAGTGAACAAAGGACGCGGGAAGGACGTTGCGCTTTCCAAAGAAGAAGAAACCGCCATAAAAATTGCAAAACCAGCATGAAGAAAGAACAACTCGTGACACACGGCATTATTGGACTCGCGCTCTACCTTATTATTACGGGGTTATCGTTTGCGGGATTTAGCACGCTCGGAAGATTTTTGCCCGGGGGGTCTGCGTCTCCAATACCCACAGACCAGGAGCACTTTGTCATTGATCCAACTGCTCCAAAAACAGAAAGCTGTCCCCTCAACGGCAAACTGTTTACCAAACAGGAACGCGAGATATGGGAAAAACGGAGACCTTTGGCGGTGATGATTGAAAACCATGCAGAATCGCGCCCTCAGTCAGGCTTAAATTCGGCCGATGTCGTCTACGAAGCGGTGGCAGAAGGAGGCATTACCCGCTTCCTGGGTGTGTTTTATTGTGGTATAGCCCAGAGTATGAGCTTAGCTCCGGTACGAAGCGCCAGAAGCCATTTTCTGCCGTGGGTACTCGAGTATGATGCCCTCTATAACCACGTCGGAGGAGCGGGACGATGCAATGATGATACGGTGGACGATCGAGTCAAGGCTCTGTGCCAGATTGACCAATACGGAGTTAAAGACATGGATCAATTCGGCATTTCCTTCCCTACGTGTTACCGCAATTATGACCGTCTGGATCATCCGGTGGCGACCGAACACACCATGGTATGTGTCACTGATAAGCTCTATAAGTTAGCAGCGACCCGGGGCTGGACCAATGTCGATGCCAAGGGGATTGCGTGGGACAAAAAATTTATACCGTGGAAATTTAAAGATGATGCCAAAGAATCTGATCGGGGCGCATCGTTTTCAGCAAGTTTTGTGGCATGGGAAGGGTATGAAAAAGAATACGGTGTGCGCTGGGACTATGGCACAACAACCAATTCATATAAGCGTACCAATGGTACTGAAGCGCACATTGATCTTGACAACAAACAGCAGCTGACTGCCAAAGTAGTCGTTATCCAGTTTGCAAAAGAAATCGGCCCTCTTGATATTCATGCGCATATCCTCTATAACACTACTGGGACCGGAGACGGCTTACTTTTTCAAGACGGCAAAGCGACCAAGATTAACTGGAAGAAGCCTGATCGGGCAAGTCGGACAACGTTTTATGAGGGGACGAAGGAAGTAAGTCTGAACCGCGGTCAGGTGTGGATTGAACTTCTGCCCATAGGAACACCGGTGCAATATTAACGTCATGCTGGAGCGAAGCGATAGCATCCAGAATGATTTTATCAGTCGCTAACGCTCCTTCCAGGATGACATTTCTGCCCCAGAAAGGAATAATATGTTACTTGAAGACCTCATTATCTCTCGGGTACGGGTAAAAATGCTGACGCTGTTTTTATCGCACCCGGGTACCATTTTTCATGTTCGGGACATTGTGCGCAAGGTTAGCGAAGAGATTAATTCAGTACGGCGAGAGCTGGCGCACATGGAACAGCACGGCATGGTCACCAAAGAACAGCGGGCCAACCGTCTTTTTTACGCATTCCGAAAAGACTATCCTTTATACTTTGAACTCATGACCCTTGTACAAAAAACGTCTGGTCTCGGAGCGGATATCCTGAAACAAAAAGCGAAGCTTGGAAAGATAAAATACGCCATGATGTCAGGCCGCTACGCACGACGGTCTCCAAAACACGCAGGTACAGATGTGGATCTCCTTGTAGTAGGTAATATTGTTCTTCCTGAGCTCTCGCAACTTGTTAAGGCTGAAGAAGTCAGACGAGAGCAAGAGCTCAATTACACGGTGATGACAGAGGAAGAGTTTGCGTTTCGTAAGCGAAGACGCGACCCATTTGTGCTTTCCATTTTAGAAGGATCGCGCGTTATGATCATTGGAGATGAAGAAGAATTGGTGAATTAACCATGAAACAAAAGGTATTGCGAACAGGCCATAGCTTGGCGGTCGTTATACCCTCCGCTTTTGTTCGTGATATAGCTATTAAGTCAGGCGATTGGGTGCACGTGACACCTGACCGTCGAAGAGGAAAAATTACGTATACATTTCAGAACGTTACGCAGCTTCCTCTTGCATTCCCTAAAATGTAATATACAATATAGTCCAATGAGTCGACCTCGCAGGGTTTTTTTTATTCTTGTAGTTTTGACACTCATTCTTGCAGTTATTGACATTCCTCAAAATTTTCAGATTGCCGGTCGGACTATTTCAGTCCCCACTATAGATCTCACTAGATGGGGAATTCCCTGGAAAAAAGAATTCAAAACGCATTTGGGGTTAGATCTTTCTGGTGGAACACATGTAACACTAGAGGCTGATATGCGGGACATTGCTTTCTCCGATCGCGTATCGGCACTTGACTCCGCTCGCGAAGTTATTGAGCGCCGCGTCAATCTTTTTGGCGTGAGCGAACCAGTCGTCCAGTCAGCTCGATCAGAAGATCACTATCGGATTATTGTAGAACTTCCTGGCGTCACGGATGTTGAGAAGGCAACATCCCTTATCGGCCAAACTGCCCGGCTTGAGTTTCGCGAATTTACCCAGCAAATCGTGTCAACGGTGAGTAGTACACTCATAACACTTGAGAATACAAAATCTGTGGATATTACCGGGAGTGACTTGCGTAAAGCTCGGGTTGATTTTAGTCCTGAGACAGGAGAACCGGTCGTGGCCATAGAGTTTACCCCGGAAGGAATGAAGAAGTTTGCAGATGTGACGACCAGACTTGTGGGTAAGCCACTAGCAATTTTTCTTGATAGTGTGCCCATTACCGCTCCGACCGTGCAGACACCGATTACCGAGGGCTCCGGGGTCATTACGGGCCGTTTTAGTCGTGATGAGGCCCGGCTGTTGGCCCTTCAACTTAATGCCGGCGCACTCCCGGTGCCGGTGACCATTATTGAAAAACGAACAATCGGCGCCACACTCGGAGCGGAGTCGGTTGCAAAAAGTATACGTGCGGGAGCTGTGGGTCTTGTGATCGTTGCACTATTTATGATCGTACAATATGGATGGCTGGGAGTACTTGCTGACGCCGCACTCATTCTCTATGGACTTTTGACACTCGCAATTTTTCGTTGGATTCCGATTACACTCACGCTCCCCGGCATTGCCGGTTTTATTCTCTCAATCGGAATGGCAGTAGACAGTAACATTCTTATTTTTGAGCGCTACAGAGAAGAGAAGCGCAAAGGTAAACCATGGCATATTGCAATTGAGGTAGCGTTTGGGAAAGCTTGGGATAGCATACGGGATGCAAACTTCACCACAATACTTACGTGTCTCATTTTGTTTAACCCCGGTAACTGGCAATTTTTGCCGACATCGGGAGTAGTGCGCGGATTTGCGGTAACACTTCTTATTGGAGTCCTTGCAAGTTTATTCACCGGTATTGTGGTTACACGGACGTTTATACGGGTACTGTATAAAGAAAAAACATGATTCGTTTTAGTAAATACATCTGGCTTTATTTTCTTCTTTCTGCACTTGTTCTCGTGCCGGGAGTATATTCACTCGTGCGATTTGGCCTTCGCCAATCGATTGACTTTACCGGAGGAACAATTTTGGAAGTCAAAACATCGGATTCCACAGAGATTTTTCGTTTTAAGCAATCGGATCAAGAGGAGATAGCAGCCGTTCTTAAAACAGTTGAGCCGGTTCAAATATTGCGTAACGAAACGGTCGGACCGGTCCTCGGTAAGGAATTACTACAAAAAGCTATCGCAGCGGCAGTGATTGCTATCATCGCAATTCTTCTCTACGTGGCCTACGCATTCAAAAATTTTAAATACGGCATAAGCGCTATTGTTGCACTCGCGCACGACCTTCTCGTTGTCCTTGGGTCTTTTTCGCTCTTGGGACGGTTGTATGGAGTGGAGGTAGATACACTCTTTGTGACAGCGTTTCTGACAACCATGAGTTTTTCCGTTCATGACACGATTGTCATATTTGATCGAATTAGAGAGTACCTCAAAAAAGGTGAGCGCAGATCGTTTGCGGAACTTACAGATGTTGCGCTCACTGAAACAATGAATCGCTCGCTCACCAATTCCCTTACGATTATTTTTATGCTGCTTGCGCTTATTCTTCTCGGCGGATCAACCATCCGCTGGTTTATAATCGCGCTTCTCATCGGCACCATCTCCGGCACCTACTCCTCGCCCTTCGTTGCAACACCACTTCTGATCCTTTGGGATCGATGGGAAAATAGGAAGAAAGCAAGATAGCAACGCGAGCAAGACTAGTAAATTCCTTTAGATTCCTTTTAATTCCTTTAATCGCTTCAAAAGTGCTTCGCGGTCGTTAGGAAATTTACTTTCTTCGACTTCGGAAAATAATTGATTGAGAACTTTGCCCACGAGTGGTCCTGGCTTAATGTCAAATTCTTTCATAACGTCATGTCCGTCGACTTTAAGGTCTGCGACGGTGAATGGTTGCTTTTGGACTTCTTCAAGTCGTCTCTTAAAAAGTTCGAGTCTCCAGCTTGTTTCTGTAGCGCCGCCGCCGAGCCGGTCGCCGATTCGCAGTGCCAACATGTCCTCAAGGTTCTCTTTGCCGACCCGACGGATAAATCTCCGGAGTGCGGAGTCGGTTTGGCGTTCATCAACCGTAAACTGATGCCAACGAACAAGAATAAACACTTTTTCAATTTGTTTTTTTGACAGCCGCAAGCGGCTCGCTATATCTTTTGCAGTTCTAGCACCAACCACCTCATGATTATAAAAAGTAATGATGCCCGACGGATCCTTTTTAAATGTTTTTGGTTTGCCGATATCATGGATGAGAGTCGCCAGGCGCACAACAGGATCAATAGAAGCGCAATGTTTGAGAGCCATAATAGAGTGAGTGCCCACGTCATAAATATGGTGACGTTTTGGGCTTTTTTGTGGAGCATAAAACGCCGGTTCGAGTTCGGGGATGATGAAGTGGAGAAGACCAGTGTTTTTTAATACCAAAATACCATCACTTACGTGGTTTGATGAGAGAATCTTTAATAGTTCATCGCGGACGCGCTCGGCTGAGATTTTGGTGATGAGAGAGGCATTTTTCTCAATTGCAAGAGTTGTTGACTCATCAATCATGAAACCAAGTTCTGATGCAATACGTATCGCTCGCATCATCCGGAGTGAATCTTCATTAAAACGATCCCCGGGATTTCCGACTGCACAAATCAATTGTTTTTTTATGTCTTCCTGTCCGTCGAAAGGATCAACGAGGGTTTTTCCGTCAAACGCGATCGCATTAATCGTAAAATCTCGCCTCGAAAGATCCTCTTCAATTGTTTTCCCCCACGCAACTTTGTCAGGATGTCGATGATCTGTATACCCACGCTCGCTTCGATACGTGGTGATTTCATAGACATCTTCAATTTCTTGGACATTTTGATCATTTTTTGATTTATTTGTAGATTTGTCATTTGTAGATTTGTAGATTTTTATCCCGACGGTTCCAAACTGATTATCATAAAAACTATCTGGAAAGACTTTCAGAATTTCCTCTGGTGTTGCATCTGTGGTAAAGTCCCAACCTTTGGTGGGCCTTTCCATGAGAAGATCGCGCACAGATCCACCAACCGCATAGCCCTGAAAACCGGCCTTTTTGAGAGAATCAATGATGTACTGTGCTTGAGGAGGAAGCTTAATCATGGTTAGGCATATGATATCATAGGGGCCATGAAGAAGTGGGATACTTTAAGCAATTTCAAATTTCAAATTTCAAATTTCAAATCAGAGAATATCATTGGGCAGCTTTTTAAAAATCGAGCCATAAAGACACCGAAGGAAAAAGAAACATTTCTCAATCCTCCCAACCCCTATACCCTAAACCCTCGCGACGTAGGAATTGATGCAAAACAATTAACGAAGGCTATTGTTCGCTTAAAAAAAGCAATTAAAAATAAGGAATCCGTCGTTGTTTACGCTGATTATGATGCAGATGGGATCACTGCGGGAGCAATTATGTGGGAAACGCTTTACTCTTTTGGCGCACGTGTGATGCCCTATATACCGCATAGAGTTGAAGAAGGGTATGGGTTGTCTATTAAAGGTATCGATGCCGTTCGTGAGCAGTTTGATCCGTCACTTATTATAACGGTCGATCACGGCATTACGGCAAAAGAAAAAATTGCCTATGCGAAAAAGCTCGGCATAGAAGTGCTCGTGACCGATCATCATGTCAAACCAAAAGTATTACCCAATTGCACGATCGTCCATACAACGCAGCTTTCGGGTGCTGGCGTCTCATGGTTTGTGGCGAAGGAAGTTCTTAAAACGTATCACGTATTCCCGGCCTCGCCGGCAGGCAGGCGTATCACGTATCACGATGAATTAGTTGCCCTCGCCGCCATAGGCACGATTGCTGATATGATGCCGCTCGTTAATGCAAACCGGTCAATCGCCAAATATGGTCTTGAGGCTATAAATAAAACCAAAAGAGTTGGGCTGGAAGCCTTAATACAGGATGCGGGACTTACTAAGGGAGAGCTTGGAACCTATGATGTCTCGCACATGCTTGCTCCGCGTCTTAATGCCATGGGAAGACTAGAGCACGCCTTGGATGCGCTCAGGCTCTTGTGTACGAAAAATAAAGAGAAGGCAACGCTCCTTGCGCAGAAACTGGGACTAACCAATAGAGAAAGACAACAGCTAACAGAGGAGACAACACAACATGCACTGGATCTTACAAAAGGCCTGGCCTTAGCTTCGCAAGGCCAGGCCTTGAAGAAATTAATCTTCATTGCTCACGAGTCATACAATCAGGGAGTCATTGGTCTTGTTGCCGGCAAACTGGTCGAAGAATACTACCGACCGGCAATTGTGGTATCGAGAGGTGAGGAGGTATCAAAAGCATCAGCGAGGTCGATTGCCGGTTTTAATATCGTTGAGGCGATCAGGAGTTGTAGTGACATATTAGTCGATGTCGGCGGACACCCCATGGCAGCCGGGTTTACCGTAGAAACCAAACACTTGGGCATTTTACAAAAGAGGCTTGAAAAGCTGGCAGATAAAGCTCTTGATGAGGGAAAACTCACGCGCGTTTTAAAAATTGACATGGAGATTCCCCTGGAGGTAGCGAGCGAGGAGCTTTGGAAAAAACTGCGGGACTTTGAGCCATTTGGTTTCGGCAACCCTGAGCCGGTCTTCGCTACCCGTGGGGTATCAGTCGCCGATGCGAGATTAGTAGGGAAGGACGGTAAACACCTCAAGCTTAGCTTGCAACCTACAACCTACAACCTACAACCTACAACCTTTGACGCAATAGCCTTCAACTTTGGCAGCCTTTATGGTCAGTTAAAGCCAGGAGTCGCAGTAGATATCGC
>CAYSOR010000001.1:8423-47399 GCA_964432705.1 uncultured Gammaproteobacteria bacterium | reverse complement strand
CGATAGGTATTTTCGAGCATCTTTGACATTTCGGCTACCTCGGGGCTCGATACGGAAATAACCTTGGCATCCAGAATGTTTTCATAAAAAAGGCGCGCAAGGAACTGGCTTTCCGGGTTTATCCCTCCGACAATTTTTGGAATGGTCCCAGTTGTGAGCGTTCGATTACCGGGGTCGACCCGCTCGGGAGAACACGCAAGAAAATTCTTTCCACAATCAAAAAGTTTTCGGGTGGTTCCCGGCGCAACGGTTGACTCGTTAATGATAAGTTTTCCTTTAATTCGTGCGTCTACGAGAAGCTTAGCAACTGAGTGCATTGCAGAAAGATCAGGTTTTTTATCTTCCGTCACTGGCGTTGGGACGCAGACAACAATGATATCAAGCGCCGAAAGAACGCTAACTTCGAGCTTTTTGGGTAAGAACTTTTTTGTTGTAAGGACGTACTGCAGATCCCTTTTTTGGACCGTATCGATAGCTGTATCTCCCCGCGAGAGTTCTTTAACTTTTTTACTATCCCGAGCAAGTCCGATTACTGTGTATCCTTTTTTTGCAGCAAGCACTGCCAAAGGCAGTCCAACATACCCGAGTCCGATAATGCCAATCGCGACACGGCGATTCAGAATCTTTTCTTTGAGCAACTGAGCGGTCACACTATAATCATTACTCATGTTCCTCATTGTAACAAATACTCCATTTTGCTTCCATCGCTTCATTGACTTACGCTCATGTTTTCTCTATACTCGAGCGCGACATGATAAGTATCGTTATACCCGTAAAAAACGAGGCTGAGTCACTCCCCATCATCTACGAGGAACTTCTCAGAGTCCTCAGGACGCTCCAGGAACCGTACGAAATGCTTTTTATTAACGATGGTTCGACTGACAAAACGAAAGAGGTCCTTGAGTCAATAGCACGGAAGACTAAACACGTTTCTGTTACTCATTTTCGCGCTAATTTCGGCAAATCCGCTGCCCTTGGTTACGGACTTTTCCGCGCCAAAGGAAATATAGTTATTACTCTTGATGCGGATCTTCAGGATAATCCATCTGATATCCCATCGATGATTAATAAACTGAAAGAAGACTATGACCTCGTTGTCGGGTGGCGTAAACACAGACGTGACAGCGCGGGCAAGCGGTTTTCAAGTTATTTGTTTAACATGGGAACACGATTGTTGTCGGGCATAAATCTCCACGACTATAACTGCGGGCTCAAAGTCATGAGACGAAACGTCGCGCGGCAACTCCACCTCCACGGCGAGCTACACCGCTTTATTCCAATACTCGCTGCAAAACTCAAATATCGCGTCGTTGAGGTTCCTGTGCGACATAGACCTCGCCGTTTTGGCATCTCCAAATTTGGCATGGAGAGAAGCTGGCGAGCTATTATTGATCTTTTAACGGTTCTTTTTCTTACGCATTATGAAGGCAAACCCGCACACTTTTTTGGACTGTATGGATTTTTCCTGACGCTCATAGGGCTTGTTTGTAATGCGTACGTTACCTATATTCGCCTCACCACAGGTACAACTGGTCACCACATACCGCTTCTGCTTGCTGGCATTCTCTTCATGATGATCGGTATTCAACTTATCTCCATCGGCCTTATTGCCGAACTCATTATCACTTCTTCTCACCGAGAGCCTGAGTATCTTTGAAAAAGAAGTGATGGGTTTTGAATGAAATATATGCAAAAACCAGAAACTGTTTACTATCGTCGACAGCTTCTAGCGGTGATTGTTCGGGTCACACCAAATCCCCTAAAAACCACGTTTTACTCACCGCCCTCTGCTCCGTTACAGATTGGTACAATCTGTAAAAAAAGGGGTGATATCATTCGTCCGCACATTCATCAAGAACCGGTAAAAACCGTGCATACCACACAGGAAGTATTAGTCATAGAAAAGGGCAAGCTCAGCGTTGACTTATACGCACCCAACGGTAAGCGTGTTTATCAAACGACTCTCTCCCAAGGAGATAAAATCTTTTTGGCAGCGGGTGGTCACGGGTTTACCGTTGTGGAGGATGCCCGTATTTTTGAAGTAAAACAAGGACCCTATCCTGGCTATGAAAAAGCAAAGAAATACCTTAACGCCGGCAATCACCATGATACCCGTTAACCAACCTCTCATAGCTAAAAATGCCCTCAAATACGTTTCGGATTGCATCAAAACCGGCTGGATTTCTTCTGCGGGAACCTACATCACGCGTTTTGAAGAAGCCTTTGCCAAATTCGTGGGTATCAAGCATGCGATCACCACAACGAACGGCACCACCGCTCTCCACTTGGCTTTAGCCACTTTGGGAATCGGCCCGGGCGATGAGGTGATACTTCCTGACCATACGATGTTTGCCTGCGCAGCGGCAGTTATTTACACGGGCGCTAAACCAATAGTAGTTGACGTGGAGCGAGGCACCGGCAATATTGATACCTCGCAAATAGAAAAAAAATTTACCAAACGAACAAAAGCCATAATGCCTGTCCATATCTACGGCCACCCAGCTGATATGGATCCAATCGTAAAATTATCAAAAAAATATAAACTAGCCATCGTCGAAGATGCAGCAGAAGCCCACGGAGCCCTGTACAAGGGTAAAATGGTAGGCTCTTTTGGCACTATCAATGCTTTTTCCTTTTATGCGAATAAAATCGTCACCACCGGCGAGGGCGGCATGGTAGTCACCAATGATGACAAACTTGCTCAAAAAGCGCGCATGCTAAAGGATTTAGCTCATTCTCCAAAACGACGTTTTCTCCATGAAGAGATTGGGTTTAACTATCGCTTGACCAATCTCCAAGCCGCGCTTGGTTTGGCACAACTGGAGGAAGTTAACCGCTTTATCCAAAAAAAACAATGGATGGCCAAGCTTTATAATGAATTGCTTGCAGATATTGAGGGAATCACACTACCAGCAGAAAAACCCTGGATCAGAAATGTGTATTGGATGTACGCGATGCTTATCGAAGATAGTTTTGGCATAACCCGCGACGAGCTTCAGAAACGGCTTAAAGACGCCGATATTGATACCAGAACCTTCTTCATCCCCTTACACCGCCAGCCGGCCTTAATTAAACCGGGCCATTACACAGGAAGAGAGAAAGATTATCCTATAGCGGATGAAATATCCCAACGCGGTATGTATCTACCATCCGGACTGGCTATTACCAAAAAGGAAATAGAAATGATATGCTACACTATCCATGAAATCGCCCGCAAAGCCAAAAAGAAGAAATAACCTCCCAGTCCCAGTCGTTATCATCAGCGGCAAATCTCCCTACACAGCAACCGGCGGCTATGCCTCCTATGCTCGTAACATTGCCAAAATAATAACCGCCACAGGGCATCCGGTACACCTTCTCACATTTGCGGATAAGCAAAAAATTGAAAAACGCGACATCGCGATCGTTCATTTTGTCAAAGCCCGTTGGTTAAACCATTTGCCGATTATTCGCAACATTGAACTGGCGGCGCTTCCTTTCTACAGCATCCTCTTTTTTCGTGAGCTAACGGCAATCCTGAAAAAATACCGCTATAAGCGCATTGTTGTCTGGGGCATAGGACCGTGGGGACTTGCAGGAGCATTGGTAAAAATATTTATGGGCGCAAAAGTTATTCTCATAACAAGTCATTTCACGACATTTCGTCATGAAATGAAAGGCTCTCTTCAAGCCGCACGAATTATAGATTATGGCTTTTCCACAAAATTAAAATATCTGTTTGTTTACCATGTCATCGCCCGACTCTACAGTCTCTTGTCGCGTTTTGTTGTAAGAAACTCTGAAAAAATTATCACTCATTATCGATCCTCCGAAAAGATACTGACATCAGAGTTTGGGGTACCCGCCGAAAATTTTTTCCGCATTTCATATTTTGTAGAATTATTCAAAAAAGAAATCAAAAAACCCATTCCAAAACGGATGCAAAAAATTCTTCATTCCTCAAAGCCACTGGTGACTTGTATTTGCCGGCAAGATCCGCGCAAGGGCATTAATTATTTACTCCACGCCATGACAATAGTAAAAAAACAGGTTGATTGCGAATGCGCTATTATAGGAGCCGGTATTTTACGGGATGCCAATATTCACCTAGCTCGAAAACTAAAACTTAACTCAATCGTTTTCCCCGGCGCTCTGGCGGATATTCGGACTGTGCTGCAAAAATCGGCTGTCTACGTACTCCCCACAGTGGAAGAAGGAAGCGGCGCCTTATCAGTTATCGAAGCTATGAGTGAAGGGTTACCCATTGTTACCACCACGTGTGATGGTATTCCTGAAGACATCCAAGATAACTATTCGGGGATCCTGGTTCCCCCTCATGACTCTGTTCTGCTTGCCAAGGCAATCGTGCGGACATTAACAGACGGATCTTTGGCGAGAAAATTAGGAACCAATGCCAAAAAGACATATGAAAAGAAATTTACTTTTTCCGGCATGAAGAAAGATATACAACGACTGTTGAAGACCTTATGAAGGTGCACAAAGCGCTCTCGTACTCCGCAAGTGATGCGCGCGTCTTAAAAACCTGCGAGAGATTTCGCGTGGCCAAACAAATTCAAGCGGTTCTTGCTGACTTTCTCGGCAGAAAAACACTTAGGAACCAGCGCATACTTGACGTGGGCTGCTCAAGCGGGGTTATCAGTTTTCAGCTTGCTTCTTTCGTCAAGTCCCTCACTGGTGTAGACGTGGATGAAGCCGCACTTAGCTTAGCGCGAAAGAGCTACAAAAAAAAGAATCTTCGATTTTGTAAAGCTAGTGGCCTAAACCTTCCGTTTAGAAATGCTTCGTTTGATATCGTTATCTGCAATGAAGTGTACTCGTATGTGCCGGATGCCAAAAAACTTATGTCCGAAATCTATCGTGTCCTTAAAATCGGCGGGTGTTGTTATTTTTCCGGCGGCAATGCCCTATTCCCGATAGAATCGCGGTATCATATCCCTTTTCTTCATAATCTTCCTGATGAGATCGCGACCAAGCTGTATTGGCTTCTTACCCGCAAACAGTACTACATTGCCCACTATAAAACCTACTGGGAACTAAAACACTTGCTGAAGAAGTTTGCAATCATAGACTATACGCCTGTGGTATTACAGAATCCTTACAAGTTTTCTTTTACAAAACTCTATTCCGTTGCAAGAATCACCGCCCATCTGCCTTTTCCTTTTCTTCGCTTCCTCGAGCTGTTTGGGCCAACGTTCATTTTTATGCTGACCAAGGATGTCAGTTTTTCATGACAATTGAGCAGTAAAAGTGCGTATGATAAAACGTCTCTCGCTAGGTGTCATCTCAGGGTTATTGCCAAAATAAAGACCTTGTTCATGGATGAGTCTGGCATTGGTGTTCTCTGGGAGTCGGCCGAGCGAACCCATATATTTTTTGAAAAACGGTTGCTGGCTCATATCACCACCTATGATTGGTCGTATTTCAATGATCCCTTCACACCGCTTCACAAGTTTGTCGCGAATCGCCTGTGTTTTGCAAATAACAGGTATAGAAAAATTAGAGAGAACGTCTAAATGATCATATTTTATTGGATAATATAGATGTGACTGTTTGTAAATTGAGGGTGCAATTTCGAAAAAATTATCACTGCGTTTTCTAATTATTGTTGGTAGATATCGGATTTGAGTGTTCCCGATGAACCCGTTAATCTCTGTTGGTCTCAAATTATATCCAAGATCATAAAAGGTGTACCTAGAATAAAAAGTGGAATTCACCTTAAATTTATTGCGCATTTCATTTTGTTTCACAAAGCTTAAATTTCGATCCCAACCATGCGCGCGCACCAATCGAAGCATAGTCGCAATGCGTTCATTCTTTGTACATACGGCTCCACCTTCGATTGTCGACATGTGATGACCGACATAAAAAGAAAATGTGCTCGCAATACCATAATTTCCTAGCTTCACGCCTTTGTAGACTGTCCCGAGTGACTCACAATTATCTTCAACAAGGAGGACATGTCGCTTGTGACATTCTCGGGCAATAGTATCTATATCATCACAAAAACCGAGCGCGTTGGTGAGAAAAAGCATTTTAAGTGGAAACCGATCGAGAGTTTTCAAAAATTGTCGACTCGAGATATTCAGTGTATCGAGCTCCACATCGATGGGAACGGCATTCAACCCAAGCTCTATGAGTGGCATAACATTTGTTGACCACGTTAACGCTGAAAAACCAACGCAATCACCTTTTTTGAGCATTCCCAAATTCATGAGCGCTTGAATGATTGCAAGGTTTGCTGAGCTTCCGCTGTTGAGGAACACACACTGCCGACTCCCCTGCCACCTTGCAAATGCCCGCTCAAACTTCTCACACTCTTTGCCAAAACTGAGCTTATCTGCATTTTGAATAAATTGGCAAATTGCCCGCTTTGTCCCGCGTTCGTGAAAAAACGTTGATTTAACAAGTGGAATCATAAAAACCTATGATATAATAACACATCGCCTGTACACACACATGAAGCATAAACCACCCGTTTTCATTATAAGCGGCAAGTCTCCAGTCGGTGACTCTGGTGGATACCCTGCATACGCTTATAATCTTGCACGTATGCTCACATCACTCGGCTACAAAGTGAGCATATTCGCAGTTCGCGACACATCGTCAGTCAAAAAAACATCTTTTGGAACTATCTATTTTGCAAGCACCAAGATTATTAGGATCTTCCCGGTCTTACGACATATCGCACTCGCGGGACTGCCGTATTATAGCATCATCTTGTATAAAGCAATGAGAAAGATTCTGGTTTCGAGTGGCACAAACTCCTGTATAGTGTGGGGTATGGGGCCATGGGGTTTTCCTGGAGTATTCCTCAAATTGTTTGCTCCAAGATCAACCTCGATATCTCTTTTTACCAGTTACTTCACCAGCACTCGCCACGAAATGCAAGGAGCATACAAGGCAATTAAGATTGATGATTACGGTATTGGCACAAAACTCAAATACTTCATGGTATACAACGTGGTTGCTCGCATGTTCCATGTATTTGAGCAACTTACCCTATGGTGGTGTGATCGTATTATCGTCCATTACCGTTCTTCCGAGAGTATTATGCAGAAGTATTTTTCAGTATCACGGGCAAAGATTGTCCGATTCCCCTGGTATGTTGATATTTTTTCTCGCGAAGGGCCGCAATCAAAAACGCTGAAGTCATTTTCCCATCCGTTGATCGTTTCTATTTGTCGCCAAGATCCTCGAAAAGGTTTGAACTTCCTTATTCGAGCAATGAAGGAAGTCGCTCGAGTCAAACCCGAGGCGCATTGTCTCATTATCGGATCAGGAGAATTTTTAGAGCTCAACAAGAAATTGGTTCAAAAGTTTCATCTGGAAAAAAACGTTTCTGTATTGGGGTTTGTCCCTGACATTCGGCCGATCCTTCGTGAGGCAGACATAGCGGTAGTTGTGCCACTCGCTCAAGGCAGTAGCGCACTCACGGTACTAGAAGCAATGAGTTATGGCAAGGCTATTGTTGCTAGTAAGTGTGATGGAATTCCTGAAGACATCACCCATGAGCATTCTGGCTTGATCGTGCCTTCAGGCGACAGCAACGCAATCGCCAAGGCCATCATTCTTCTTATCCAGAATTCGGCACTACGAAAACGCCTTGGCTCTGGCGCATTTTCGGCATACAAACAGCGTTTTGGATTAAAAAAGATGCGGCAAAATCTTTTAGACGTGATTACTCAACGCCCTTCGCGTGCACACTAACTGGATATTTTCGCAAACATGATGTTTCGCTATTTTGAGTAATTCGCAAAAACTTTGCTCTATCATCGGCAAACAAATACAAAAGCCTTCCCTTCTCTTTGTGAGGTATAAGCCAGTTATATGAAGACGGTTCCAAAATTGTTCCCGGAAATGGTTCCCACCAGTTATGCCCATCTTCCGAAATAAATAAGTGTCCCTCTCTAGGTAGCTCGCACATGTCTTCGTTGAAATAAATTTGCAGACTGGTAAGCCTTACAATCCCGGGAAACTCAATATGCAACGTTGAACCGACAATTTGTGAACGAATTCCTTTTATATCAACACTGCGAGTAAGGTATTCAGATTTCGTGTGTTGTTCATCATTCTTCCATACTTTAAGAATCGGAACACCATCAACGTTGACAGAATATACTGGCTCAAGAAAACGCTGGGCGTACCGGTAGTTGAGATATTTATTTGCCGCTCCCTCGTGAGTTACCCCAATCATATACTCGCCTTCTCTTTTGGGACCACTGCGATAAGTGTTACTAAAAAGAATATCAGACCGAAATTCACTGTAAGGAAGCGCACTCATCAGTTCAAAGGCAAGCGCGACCCGCGCCCCTTTCTCTGCATGCGCATTGAGCCAACGTACGCCTTGACGGTAGGTGCTGCCGAGGGAGTTCCCCCAGCCTGGGATGTTTCTCTCTGCTGCGCCCTTCAGTCCTCCGATCAATGGGTTAAAGTACACGCTCTCGTTGGGGTGAATCTGGACCATTTTTAACGTAATGGGGAGAAATGAGAGGATCACGGCTATCTGGAATAGGCCACTATAATCTTTATAATGTTTATAACGGATATAACTTTTATATTTTTCCAAAAGATATTTTGCCCCTATCCCCGCGAGTATCGCCATCGCAGGAACATATTCCATAATCTGGCGTACTCCGCCGTAGATGGATGTGAATGGAAGTGATACCCGCGCGATGGGAACGAGAAATAGTAAAAAAATATAAAGACTTGCTTCATTTTTTTCTTTAAAGCTATGCCGGAGTACCCACCAGATACCCGCCAGTGTCAAAAAAAGCGTGACCAGTGGTGTCGTAAACAAAATCCATTGGAGAGCGTACGTGTTTAGTCCTAATATATAATATGACCGCGGCATCGATGGCGTTGTAATAATGCCCATCTCCCGATAATAGCCAAGGCTTGATAAAATATTATTGATCGGATCCTGCCATAGCCACGGCCAACTAGCGTAAAAGATGATGAAGGCGATGAGTGGGAGAGCTGTAATAGCTATCTGAAATTTTCTGGTAGCCCTCAACAGCTGACGTAAGCTCCCTTTCCATCCTACAATAAGGAACCATAGTCCCACCACGAGCGCAAGAAATATGACATTAAATTTTGTCCCAAGCGCAAGCCCACCGAGCATGCCGGTTATGATCATCCATCGAGCTGACCTTTGAGTGTAGGCTGTATAAAAGGCCAAAGCGGCAACTGTCATATAAACCGTTTCCGGAATATCTTTTTGGACATTAAAATGCGACTCTCCGTAAAAGAGAGGATAAAGGATTAGCGTTAGGACAGAAACAAACGCGGCAAATCCTCCAAAGGATTGCTTTGTCCACCAATAGAGAAATACGAGAAACGCGGTGACAATAACCACGCCATACAGATGGTATGCTTCGATGTCTCCGATAATGCCGAGCTTTTGATAAAAGATAAGATTAAATAAAGATGACAAAATATCGCTAAGCGCTGGGTGACCTCCTTCTATCCTCATCTGGTGGTTGAAATCGTAATCAGTCATTTGATAGAAGCTATGCCTTTGATCAGGAGTAAAAAGTGATTGGTCATACTGTTTTTTACCGGTTAAGAAGTAATAAAGATACGCCTGACCTCGCGTCGAGTGATTAAACTCATCCCAATTCGCTCCATAATTTCCTAGGGTTGCTACACTGACAAGGAAGTATCCGCTGATAATAAGACTCGCCAAGATTCTATATAGCCCTCTCATAAGTAGTTTACTGAAACGCGAACAGGGGCGGTCAAAAGGCAGGAATTTTCATCTTCTATTACCAGGCGGATAAACCTGGCTGGTTCTGCAGCAAAAAGAAACTGAAGTACACCAGGTGCTGGTTGTGTTTTAAACCACCCTGCAAGAGGGAAAAAAGAAAAGTCTGCGGTTTCCCGTTCCCAACGTGTTCCGTCTGCTGAAAGTTCGAAATACCCGTTTGTCGGCCGCGTACATGAATTTTGTATCGGATAACGGATAAAGATGTTCGTTACCCGTTGCACCTTTTGTAAATCTACCACGAGGTTTTTCTCTTGGGAAAAAACATCCATGACGTCTACCAGTTTCTCCTCTTTTTGAAATTCTGTTTTACTATGTTCCATATCGTTTTTCCATATTTTCAACAAAGGAACTCCATCAACATCGACCACATACACCGGATCTAAAAACCTCTCCAGATATTTTCGATGATACGCACTCTCTTGCGTACTCTCGTGTGTGACTCCGATAATGTACTCACCTTTCCGTTTGATTGCACTACGTACCTGGTTTGAGAATTCTATATCTGGACGAATCTCATTTAATGGTATGTTGCTGCGCAGCTCATACACAAATCCAAGTTTGGCATCTTTTTCTGCATGGGCATTAAGCCATTTGACGCCTTGACGGTAGGTACTGCCTAAAGTGTTCCCCCAGCCGGGCATGTTACGCTTGGCAGCACCCTTGAGTCCTCCAATGAGCGGGTTAAAGTAGACACTCTCATTCGGGTGCATCTGAATTATTTTTATGGTTATCGGGATAAACGAAAGGATGACAATCACCTGCAATAGCAAGGCGACTCTCGCTTTTCTCTTCACTGGTATTTTAAACCAAGTAACTAAGTAACGAAGCAACCAAGTAACAATTGTGCTCGCTCCTATCCCCGCGAGTATCGCCATTGCAGGGATGTACTCCATAATCTGGCGGACACCGCCATAGATAACTAATCCCGGTAAACTCACGCGTATAATAGGTATCGAAAACCAAAATAAAACAAGAAGAAGAAAAAAATTATTCTTTCTTGCATTGATACCTGCAGCAAATAAACCCAAAACTGTTAATACCAGAATAATAAGAGGCGTGGAATAAAGTATCCACTGCAAAGCATACGTATTGATGTTAAATATGGTGTCAAACTGACGAAATGTACCTCCAGCGGTTCCGATCGTTTTATAATAGTTGAGGTTATACAAAAACCTATTGATTGTATCTTTCCATAAAATTGGCCAGCTTCCGAAATAAAGAACAAGTGGAAACAATGGGTAGGTAACCAATGCAACCAATGCGTGTCTATATTTCCGAAAAAACTTTTTCCTTCCTTCTTTAGGAAACGTACTAATAAAAAATACAGCCAACCAAATGCCAAGCGATACCAAGGCAAAAACTATGTTGAACTTGGTACCAAATGCTAATCCTGCAAAGAAAGAAGATAACACTATCCATTTCCAATTATTTTTGATAACGCCTTGGTAAAACAGAAGCATTGTGCATGCATAAAATACAGCTTCGGGTACATCTTTTATGTTAAAACGGGTCTCTCCCAAAAATAGTGGCGTTAAGACAAGCGATAGTACGCTCACGAAACCCGTAAATGAACCATAGAGGGATGACGTAAAAAAATAAAGTAAACCCGATAGAAAGGCTGCTGTCGCAACACTATATAAATGATATGACTCAACATCACCAATCAAGTTAAATGTCTGATAAAAAACCCGATTAAACACAGAAGCAAGAATATCAGACAATACCGGGTGTCCAGTGCCTGCACTAAATTTTTTTTTCTCATCAAATTTTTGCTCGAAAAAAGTGTATGTATAACCGTCGTGTTGATAGTAACTTCGGCGAAACGCTTGCTTTGGCGTTAGATCACTATAGTCCTTCTTCCCTGTGAGAAAAAAGTGAAGAATGG
The DNA here is from genome assembly GCA_964432705.1 of uncultured Gammaproteobacteria bacterium. GTDB lineage: Bacteria > Patescibacteriota > Microgenomatia > UBA10105 > UBA927 > 01-FULL-43-11b. The sequence continues at coordinate 35,748 of CAYSOR010000001.1, read as the reverse complement.
CTTGACCCCGACCAAAATGAACCGGCTCATCCCAGTTTGGGCCATAGTTGGGAAGATCCGCAATCCCGAGAGCTAAAAATACTATGCCAATGCAAAAAGAAATATAAAGCCGTGAATGCTTCATGTTCCCTATTGTAACAAGCCCTCAAAATAATGGCTACATTGACAACTTATTGAGCAATGGATATGCTACTTTCATATTTCTCGTGAAAAAATTTAAAATAACCATCGATAGAAACGCTTGTATTGGCTGCGGCGGTTGTACAGAAATTGATCCGACTGTTTTTGCGATGGGTGAAGATGGTAAAGCAAAATTAACTTCGACTCCGGGAAAAAATCCGGTCTATGATAATACTTCCGGTAAATATAACAAAGCGCTCGATGCAGCCAGATCCTGCCCGGTGGACGCAATTATTATCACAGAAGTGAATGGGTAAATATGGCAAATTTTCTTTTCGTCCAGGATATCCTCTTTGATTATTTTGGCCCAATGTATATATCAGCGATATTAAAATCAAAAGGCCACTCGTGCGATCTTCTTGTATTAGCCGAAGAAAAAAACATTTTCTCTAAAATTACCGCTATTAATCCTCAGGCTTTACTTATTTCCACGATGACAGGTCCGCATAAAACGTATCTTCAATTTATTCAGGAATTTAAAAAACAATTTCGAATACCTGTAGTTATGGGCGGTCCGCATGCAACATTTTTTCCGGAAGTGTTAAATAATCCCGAAATAGACTACCTGTGTGTCGGCGAGGGCGAAGGTTTTATTGCTGACTTTGCTGATGCGATTGTATCGCGAAAACACTTAACAGATATCCCTAATTTAGGATACAAAAGAAAAAGAAAAATTGTGTATAACCCGGTCCGTAATTTAATTGCCGATTTAGACAGTATCCTATTCCCGGACAGAGAACTTTATTACCGAAGATATCCAAAACTTGCCCAATATCCTACAAAAAGATTTTTTGGCACACGCGGCTGTCCGTATAAATGTACTTTTTGTTTCAATCATGCCTATATGCTCACGTACGCCGGTAAGGGAATTTATATTCGCAGGCGATCAGCTAAAAATATCATTGCTGAAATACTCGAAGTACATATGAAATATCCGATTCAAACAGTCAGATTTCCCGACGATTCATTTACCATCAATAAATCGTGGTTGCTTGAATTTCTATCATTATATAAGGAAAAAATTCCGTTGCCATTTACCTGTTTAACCCGCGGAAATGAATTAGATGATGAAGTCGTCGCGGCACTCAAAGAGGCTAACTGCATTAATGTATTTTTCGGAATCGAAACCGGAAATGAAAAATATAGGAATGAGGTTCTCTCGAAAGCTTTAACCAATCGAGATATCATCAGGGCTGCCAAAAATCTCCGGAAATACAAAATTTCATATGGCACATATAATATGATTGGTCTACCCGGCGAAACTCTTGATGATGCTTTTAACACGATTAGGCTTAATGCAAAAATTAAATCACAACTACCTACCTGTAGCATACTTCAGCCATATCCCAAAACAGCCATTGCTGACTACGCCACGCTTCACGGATATTTACGAGCTGATTACACCGCCGACGATTTTGGTTTTATGAGCTCTGGTTCAATTCTGAAGATACCATTTATAAAGGAATTAGTTAATCTAAATTCATTTTTCCTTACGGCTGTTCGCTTTCCGAGACTTATTCCGGTTATCAAAATCCTAATTAAACTTCCGCCTAATCCGCTCTTTAGAGCTTTATCGTTTATCTCCATGGGGTTTGCCAGACTAAAAGCCCAAAATCTGTCTTACTTCGAAGGGATAAAGCTGGCATTCAGATTTTTCAGACATATTTAATTTGTTGTGTGACCAAAAAACCCCTTGCAATGCGTTTGGCATTCTGATAGACTTTCTTTTATGAAGCTCCTTCTTAAAACTCTCATTGTTATTCTTTTTCTTGCTAATGTTTTTCATCCTTTGATTTCAGCTCAAACATCGACATCCCAAGCTCCCTACCGCGGCATACTCCCTGATAATCCTCTCTATAAACTGCAAATTTTGTGGGAGCGTATCCAATTGCGGTTTACGTCCAACCAACTTCAAAAATCAGAAAAATACTTGGCTTTTGCCACGAGAGAATTGGAAGCTGCAGAGGAGATGCTCTCTAAGGACAATGAATCACTCGGCCTCCATACTGCTCTACGTGGTGAGCACTACATAACGCTATTGGTAGATAACACTAAGTCTGTTGCCTACTATGGCGGAAGAGTTGATCCGAAAATCTTTGAGCGTTCCCACGCAATCTACCCCGCTCATCAAGCTCTACTTGACCGAATGATTGCAAAAGCATCAACCGAAGCACAAAATACGCTCAAATCTGTCAAAGAATTTTCCACTCGTAACGACACGGAACTTTATAAACTAGAGGCCGAAATCAAGGAAGCGACTCCACCCAGTACGCCTAAGTAATGTATTTGCAAGAAACATTCCCCCGATAATCTATATTTCTTTCTTTGCTTCTTTTATGCTCGTGAGACATAGATGTAGTACAGGGCAAGAACGACGGTCACTATCGTAGTCGTAGTTAAAGAAATCATGATAATTGTGGGAATGTCAGGGTGTACCAGTATGATACTTATCGCCTGAATGACTGCTCCAGCCAATACGACAAAAACTGCTTTTGTTTTATGAATAGAGAGAAAAAAGTGAATGAATAAATTTATAACCGCACACAATGATAAAAATATACTAAACGGCGCCAGATAGATTGCGGCAACAAGATATTGCTCTCCGATTAGAATCCGCATAACGAGTGTAGGCGCTAAAGCGAAGACGAGCGTCGTCGCTCCGGCAATTGCCAAAAGAAACATGAGGCTCAAAAGGAAAATGCGATGATATTTCTCTCCCTTTGCGTGTGCTTCGGACACAAGCGGAAACATCGTGGTTGTCACTGGTGCAGCAGCAAAAAAAATTATCTTCCCAAGAACTGAGAGCGCGGCATAGAGTCCTGCCTCGTAGGCAGAAAGAAAGTGACGAACCAAAACAACATCAGTATTATAAAGAGCAACGACACTAATCATCATGAGAGCGCTGGGTACTGCATAGCGACCCATCGCCCGGATAGGCAGCGGATGTGGTCGAAAGACTCCGATTTTTTTATGAAGAACACCGATCATGTACGCAAAAGATATAAAAATTACAAGTACAAAGGCCCCAAAAGCCCCGGGCACACCGAATCCCGCAAGAACTGCAATAACCCCAAAAAGTAGTTTCCCATATGATTCAATAAACTGAGTAATTGTTAATGGAACAAAAAGAGACAAACCTTGTAGCGTTGCGCGATTGAGCGTATTGATGAGTCCAAAAAAAAGGGCTAAGTCTAGGATGAGAACATTCACCCAAGCGTCAAAGTGAAGAAAGCTCATTATAGCCTTTGAAAAGAGAAGAAACACACTGCCTCCTATGATTAAAAACACATAGAGGGCTTTTCGTATTTTGTAATAGAGTGAAGAAATTTTTTCTGTTTCCTTTTTCCCTACGTATACCGATACAAATTTCACCACAACAGTATTGAGTGTCACGAGTGGAACACTCAAAATATTGGAAAGTGATATCAGGCTCTGTAAAACACCGTAGTCAGACGGCACAAGAAGTCTACCCATGAAGAGGTGGTAAAAGTACGCACCGACATTAGCAAGAGCATGACCCCCAACCATGATGGTCGCTGATTTTACCGTACGGTCGTTTTTAAGAGATGCAAAAATCTTACGCATTAGAGTAGATTACGGAAGTACTCAATGGTTTTCATTAAGCCTTCCTCAAGAGTTACCGAGGGTTGCCAATTAAGTTTCTCTTGTGCACGCGTTATATCCGGTCGACGCACTGACGGATCATCAGGAGGTCGTACGACATGCTCAATGGGTGATGTCGATCCGGTAAGTGCAAGGATTTTTTTTGCAACATTCAAGATTGTATGCTCGTCAGGATTACCCAAATTGATTGGCTCAGTTACGTCGCTCTCCATTGCCTTCACAAGCCCTTCCACCATATCGGTAACATAACAAAAGGATCGTGTCTGCGTGCCATCACCGTGAACTAGCAATGGCTCACCGCGTAATGCTTTTACTACAAACTGCGGAATGACTCTACTGTCTTTCGGATCAGAGTGTGGGCCGTATGTATTAAAAATGCGGACAATTCGTACGTTCAGTTTGTGCTCCCTGTGGTAGGCCATGGTCAATGTTTCGCCAAATCGCTTCCCCTCATCATAGCCTGATCGGACGCCGACAGGATTCACGTTGCCCCAATAGGTTTCTTTCTGTGGATGTACTTTTGGGTCACCGTACACCTCGGATGAAGAAGCGAAGAGAAACGTTGTGCCAACGGCTTGAGCAATCTCCAGCATGTTTTTGGTGCCGATTGCATTAACCGTCGCTGCCTCAATAGGGTGTTCTGAGATATATGTAACAGAGGCCGGACTTGCGAGATCATATATTTCATCTAGTTTCTCCGCAAAAGGAAGCTTTGCTAGCGTTATATCTCGTGTATCTCCTATAACGAGTTGAAAATTACTGTTCTCTCTCAATTTTTCAACGTTACGCTTATTGCTTGTACGAAAATTCTCGAGACAAATAACGTAGTGACCCAACTCAAGAAGCTTTTCACAAAGGTGAGATCCTATAAATCCTCCTCCGCCGGTCAGCAAAATATGCTTCATAGTATTTAATGCTCCTATGCTGGATGTTTATATATGAGCGTAACAACGATAGTCCCAAAAGCGAGAAGTGTCACCCACGAGTACGCAAGCCGCTGAAATTCGTTCTTACGTAAAAAACGCCAACCGAACAGTATTGGCACAATGAGTATAGCAGTCAAAAGTCGCAATTGGAAGGGCACGAGACCAAATACGGGCACAAAGAATTGCTGTACAAGAAATAACCCTATAAAAAGCAGGAACATAAGAAAGTAGAGTGAGCGTTTCTCTATGCTTGTGACGATACTGTAGCCTGCGGCGATTGCCAAAAAAGGGAATAGTGGAATAAGATACCACCCGGATTGTCCCTCTTTGGTAAGTGTCAAAACGAGGAGAATAAGGTAAGTAAAAAAGGGCAGCGTAATGTTCGCGTGTCGCCTATCCCACAAAAGAGAAATCGCACTGATAAATCCGAAGTAATACCACCCATCTTGATATATCTTATTGATTGTAATTGGCGTAGAAAGGAGATACCAAAGAGTCTGCGGTCCAATATCACGGTTCGATTGGATAGATATAATTTCCCAAAAGAGTGCCCCATCATACAGAGAGCCATATATAACGTAGAACATAACGAGGCAAAAAAAAGGCGCTGTGAAACGAACAAGCGTTTGTACTTTTACCCTATCCTGCCAAAGAAGGATAAAAAGCGAAACAAATACTGCAAGACCTGATTCCTTTGTCCAAAAACTTATTCCAGACAGCAAACTAAGAAAAAAGAGACCTTTCGCAGTAAATCGTCTCTTCATTTTTGTATAAACAAGAAGTGCAGCTAGGAATAAGGCTGTAAGGATATTCTCCGATACAGCGACCCGATGGCTCACCACAAAGAGAGGGACAATAGAATAGATAACAAGAGACCAGAGCCCTACCTGTGTACCATAGAGATTTTTTGCCAGAAAAAACAACAAAAACGCTGAAATACTCGTGGATACTATCGGTACGAGTCGAATCGTAGCCAAGCTGACCTTCATAAACGTGTCTTCACCGCGTAATAAGGCCCATCCTCCCGTAATAATCCCAGCAAGTGGCGGATGATCGAAATAAGGAAAAACAAGAGGAAAGTGCGTACCATTGATTGTTACATCGTACTGTTTTGGATACGAAAAGTACGACCAAGAAATAGGCAGTTTTTCACGCAACAAACTCAAACCCAAAAAAGCATACGTGTATTCATCGCTTGTTGCTCCTCGCTGTGGATATTCTGTGTAATGGTGCAATTTAAGTAAGATTCCGAGACAGAGAATCCCTACGATCAAGATTTTCCACTTCATACGTTTTGCTCAAGAATAGAAAGCGCAACGCGGGCGGTTGCGTCCCAATGAAAAGTTTTTGCACGCTTCCGAGCACCATCTTGAAGTTTTTTGTAGAGAGAAGCATTGCCAAACAGGGTAGTTACGGCTTGTGCCATCGTAGACGGGCTCATTTCCGTAAGAATGCCACTTGTACCATTTTGTATAACGTCTCGCAGGCCCGAGACGTTAAAGGCAACCGTTGGCGTTCGGACATAACCAGCCTCCGGAACAATAAGCCCCCACCCTTCCTTGAGTGACGGTACAAGTAAAACGTGTGCACGTTCCATCAACTCAAATTTTTTGCTTTCCGGCACAAATCCAAAAAATCGAACTGCTTGCTCAAGATGTAATTTTTTTATTTTTGCCCGTAACATAAGCTCGTATGCACGATCTCCCTGCCCTACAACCCACAACGTACATAAAGGGACAGTCTGTCTCACATACCTGAGAGTCTCTATGGTGTTTTCTACACCTTTTGTTTTTGCAATCCTTCCGACAAAAAGAAGAGTTGGTCTTTTTTCTTTTGGAAAGTTTTTTTGTCTTTTTGGAACAGTGAGGCCCATGGGAAGGACAGTAATATGACCATTATCTATTCCCTTTCGAGTAAGATCATCTTTTGTTGACTCTGAAATCGTTAAAAATGGGATATTTTGATACCACCGGAAGTACCATGTTTCAATTGTTTTACCGATTACATTGAGAGGAAACGGAAATGCGGCATCCCATATCCCGTTTGCTACTTCACAAATGAAGGCAATTTTCTTTTCTTTTACATAGAAAGGTGTAAAAAAGGGAATACCGTGAATTTCATCGACAACAACATCATAATTTCCCTTTCCGTATCTTTGATACCACAAAAACGCCTTGAGATGTACAGGGATATGGCGTGCCCTCACAATTGCAGAACCCTGACGAATAATCGCCACGCCGTCGATCGTCTCCGTCGGCTTACCGTATGGATACTGCGAGCAGAACTGAGTGACCTGGTGACCTGCGCGAACCCATCGTTTTGCAAGCTCATGCGTGAGAACTTCAGCCCCGCCACTTGACGGGTTTTTAATATCGCTCCAATTAAAAATGAGAATTCTCATTATGGTAAATTAATCCGAAAATCAAGTTCAGGATCATACTGCCATCGCCTCTTATTGGTGTCACTATAGTAGCGAAGAATTTTCAGCCGGTAAAAAATAGCCATTGTATCCCAAAGCATGTTCCACACCTCTTTCCAGAGTTTCACTGAAGTAATTGTGCTTACTCCGGAAAAATCAAGCTCTACCGGCCCCTCGTAAATGCGCCTGTAACCGAGAGAGTGAGCAACTGCAAGCATCTCCACGTCAAATGCAAATCGTTTCACAAGTAGTCTTGGCAATACATCTTCAAGCACGTTGCGGCGGAAGAGCTTCAGACCAACTTGAGAATCTTTGATATTTAAACCAAAGAGTACCAGAACTAGCTGCTGATACCCCCACGAGAGGATTCTTCTGTACCACGGGAAATTTACTTTCGAAGCAGAATGGCGCTTACTGCCGACAATGATATCCGCATTGTACCAACGAAAGTGGGATAGCAGCATCAAAATACCTTCGGGACTTATATCGCCACCCGCGTCGATAAAAGCGATAATTCCCCCTTTTGCTCTCGCCATACCGAACCGCACCGCATATCCCTTCCCTCTATTGTGCTCATAACCGACAATATTGATATGTTTGTCTTTCACTTTGAGAGCGTTTTCAAACGTCTTATCGTCTCTCCCGTCGACAACAACGATGATTTCATAAGAAACTCCCACGTGTATAAGCGCGGCAGAGAGTGATCGTATATTTTGCGCGATCACCCGCTCTTGGTGGTACGAGGGTACAATGACCGAAAGCAAATTCACTTTTTGTTTCATAAGAGCTTAAGGAATCAACCGGCATCGTATCAATGTCCAGAGGGCAATCACACCATCCCGCCATGTAAGTTTTTTCCCTTCACTAAATTTTCTACCATAGTATGAAATCGGAACTTCGTAAATCTGATGTCCGGCGAGTAACACTTGGGCAGTAAATTCTGGTTCGAAGTCAAATCGGCTTGCACGAAGATGGAGTTTATCGAGGATTTGACTACGGAAAGCTTTATAACCGGTCTCCATGTCGGTAATATTCGTGTTAAACAAAACGTTTGTCACCCATGTGACGAACTTGTTGCCGAGGGCGTATAGATACATCGTGGATAAATGAGGACCTAAAAACCGTGATCCATACACCACTTGTACTCGAGGATTCTCAAACGGGGCAAGGAGAGTCGCGTAGTCAACAGGATTATATTCCAAATCAGCGTCTTGAATAAGCACTATGTCTCCATTGACTCTCTCGAATCCTTTTCGAAGCGCTTTTCCCTTTCCCTGGTTTATTCCTTGCAAAATGACTATACATTTATGTTTCCACCTTTCCAAGACCTGTTTCGTCCCGTCGGTGGAGCCATCGTCAACGACAATTATTTCTTTTTTCCATTTTGGAAGCTTTACCGCAAAAACTCGGCTGAGTAATGTATCGACTGTTTTTACTTCATTATAAACAGGAATGACGATCGATAATGTTTTCATGTCACTATGCTACAAAATATCCCTGCAAAAATGCAGAGGCAAAATAGATAAGTGCGAGTCCAAACATAATTGCAGTGAGTACCTTCATTCGACCCGATAATGTTTCAAGCGTAAAAAAGAGAGGAAACACAGCCAGAAGGTACCTGGGAAATGAAGAAAGCGTCCCTGTGAGTGTTGGTGTAATAATAACTGCCAATGAATACATAAGATAAGAAAACTTAAGTTTCTGTTGCCACCCTCTAACCAAAAGATAAATGACAAAGGCAAATGACAAAAACTCGAAAGTAGCAATTGTATATGAGAAAGAAGCCGGGTTTGCGGTGAACAGAATTTTCACATAACGCCAAATGACCTGAGGAAGAAAAATAAGCTCCCCTCCACTTCTGTTTGCGCCAAATATCGGCTGGATGTGAAAAAACGCCAACGGATCACCCATAGATTTCCATAAATAATACATGTACATGAAAAGCCCCATTGGTATGAGCGCAATGGCGAAACCATCTTGAACGAAACGTCTTTTTTTTGATTGATAAAACTCGAGAGCGGCGGCAATAATCAAATAAACCCCAAAAATGTGTGTTGCGCTCGCCAGTCCGCCAAGGATCCCTGCCCACCACCATCTGCGTTTCCCTATGCACCACACGCACGCCGCTCCCAGCGCTAGGTAAAGACTGGCCGGATAGACCGAAACCAAGAAAAAACTTGTTGGGAAAAATAGAAACAACACCGTTGACCAGTATGATATTTTTCTATTGTGTATTGAGCTTAGTTTATAAAAAAAGACAACAGCCACAAACGCGGCGACATGAGAGATCGTGAGAGCGACTATCTCTGGTGAAAGAGCCGTTATTTCGTGTCCCCAACGAATAAGAAGTGGATAGAAAGGGAAAAACGCTTCAAGATACTGACGGTATCCGGCACCAGCTATCGAGAGGTAATGAGCACCATCAAAATTAACCCATGGAGTCGGGCCAAGAAATCCTTCTCTCAACACAAAGAGACCCGGTGCAGCAAGTTGTATTACTCCAAGAATAAGTCTCCAGGCAATAAAAAGAAAAAAAATGGGTCGAAGATCAATCCAAAGTTTTTTCATATACAGCGACTGTTTCTCTCGCGACTTTTCTCCAGGAAAAACGTTTAAGCCACTGATTTCCTTCCTGCACAAGTTTTCTTCGTTCGGTCGCACTCATACCAAAAACCCAAAACAGCCCATCAGCTATAGCCTCAGGGCGCGCTGGGTTGACAAGCTTCGATGGTCCGGCAATCTCTGGTAAGCTTGAAGTGTTTGCCGCTACAACCGGACAGCCGCACGCCATTGCTTCGAGTATTGGAAAACCAAATCCTTCGGCAAAAGACGGCTGTATATAGACAGTTGCAAGACTATAGACTGACGCTAAATCGTTCTCGTCTACAAAACCGGGTCTAACGATATAGCTATTAATACCAAGTGAATTGATTAATGCATTAATAATTTGTGTTTCTTCAAGTTCTTTATTAAGAAATTGTTTACCAACAAGAATAAGTTTCAGGTCATCAATCTTTTTTTGAACTATAGTAAAAGCCCGCAGAAGACCGGAAATATTTTTATTCCAATTAACATCACCGACATACAGGATAAAGCGGTTAGGAAGTAAAAGGCGCTTTGATACCTCGGTGAGGTTTTTCGTATCTCTCATGGGACGAAAAATTTCCGAAGGCGCAAGATACACGACTGAGATGCTCTCCAATGGGAAACCGGTAAACGTGTGTATGTCTTGTTTTGATGCATTTGAGTCTGTAATAACAGCTCTTGCTTTCTGCAATGATAATTTTTGAGTCTGCCACTTCAGTTCGCCCCGAATTCCTCTGGGGAAATTTTGCGAATATGCGATGGGAATTAAATCGTGGACTGTTACGACTGTGGGTTTAGGTTTTGACAAGGGCAAGGTAAAAAAGAATGGATCGAAATATGGATAATGGACTAAATCGGCATTTTCGGGTACAATTTGACCTCGAGTAAAAAATTGATACGAATGTTTGTTTTCGTATCTTTTTAACGCCTCGATTAATTGTCCTGTATAGAATCCTATACCTCGAAGTTTATGCCCGCTTTGAAGTGGCGTTGTGTCGATAGCTACGCGCATAGATTTGTTTAAGTATAGCTGAACCTACCAGCCAAAACAAACTGAGGGCACTCATAATATTAGCCGTCTGCCGAAGCGGTGTTTCCCGAAATCGTAGCTCAACCTTATGGCTCCCCGGACTTACTTGAAACGCCACCATTCCTTCTTCTTCCTTTATTGCTACTTTTCTCGAATCTATGAGCATCTGCCATCCCGGGTAGTAACTTACGTTCAACCGAAGAGATGCTTCTGTGTGAGCGACGAGGTCAAATGTGTACGCAGTAGCCTTCTCCACAACATTTGATACGACTGCCTCACCAATAATAATCTCCACTCTCTCTTTTGGTCTCTCTTGTCTCCATGAGGCCCAGCGTGTGGAGAAGCTGTTCCCCACGGTCGTTGTCCCATCCGTAAAATCACGACGCAATAGATAGTATTCATCGCTCCTCGGTTCATACACAACGGGTTTCGTATAACCAAACGAGATGAGCAGAGAGATTCCTACGATTATTCCCATTATCCACTTCTTTTTTAGCCGAATGGTTGCATAAGCGGCAAAAATAGCCCCAAGAGGGATAAGGAACGAAAGAAATCGCCATGGGTACTGGACAAATCGGAGAAACGGAATTGATTGCCAGAAAGCAAGCGATGATTCGAGTGTAAGAAAAAGAACGGCAACACACACTGCCAACCCTCCCCAAACAAGCTTATTCATTTTGTCATTTTTCTCCTTTCGTAAGAGTATGAACGAGGCTACCACGCTTCCAAGAAAACCCAAACCTACCTGCTGGGACATTTCATCAGCCGGCCACCCCGGCCTTGAAAAACCTGTTCCCCATGAGGGAATGAGGAGCTGTGCGAGTGAAACAAAATGGTCACGAAAGTCAAAGTTGCTCAAGCCCAAGACAAATTGCCTCTCAAAAAGAGCAGGTACCCAAAAAAAAGCAGAAAGAGTAAGTCCCCATACGAACACTGGAAGCATCTGCTTATTTCTCAGGAAAACGTAACCCCCAAGAGTCGGAAAAAACAGCATTGCTAAGATGTTGTGGCTCAAAATAATAGCGGCAATGGCAAAAGCAACCACACGAGGCTTGTTATATTCCGTTCCCGCCAAAGCAAGCATTACCGAGGCAATCGCAAGGATTTCTCCCGCTGATCCTCGGACATAGACATCGACCCAAAGATAGGGCGTCGACAAAAAAATGAGCGATCCTATGAGAGCTCCTGTCCTGCCAAACAATTTTTGCAGCCAAAAAAAACAAAAAGTCGCTGAAGCAAAAAATCCCAAAGCAAGGGTAAGCTTAAAAGAATCAACTAGACTCCACCCCAAAAAATGAATGATCGAACCGATAAAATACGGCAAAGGATAATAGAACGTAAACAGTGGTAAGCCGTAACCGCTGTTTATATCCGGCGCCCAGCGAGGAGGGAAAGTACCTTCGCTCAAAACTTTCGCATACTGCCAGATACGTATGATAGAATATTCTCCGTCATGCGTGGGAATATACCCAGGACGAAATAGCGGCCATGCACTAATGAGCGACACGATAAGAATAATGAGAATCGGTTGAAACTTTTTCATAATTGCAAGACCGTTACGTCACTATCGGCGTAGGCCTTATTCAGATGAAACATAAGGAATTCACGATTGATAGAATAAGGTAAGTCCGAAGTCTGAACGTTTGGAATGACCATATAGTCGATCCCATCTTTTCTGGCTTGTTCAAGTAATTCAGCTGTGTACGCTTCAAAAAAATGAGTCGCTTTCTGACGCCTCGTTGCAACATCATAGCCCATTACTTCTAGATAATATGTTGCACCGAAATAATTTTTACGGCCTGCAAGTGTCACTGGATCGTAAAGACTCTGTGGCGCAAGAAATACACTCTCTGGGTGAGTACTCGTACGTATCCACTGAATAAATGCATTTGAGGGTGCGTCGCTCACCCGGAACTGGAAATCATTTTTAACTACCATAAGATTAAGCACTCCCGAGGTAAAAAAAATAACCGAAGCAACTATCACTGCGAACCTGCCGAGCGTACGTTTCTTCCAAAACCGCACAAGAACTGATGCGGAGAATGTATTGGCAACAATGAGAAAAAGCGTAATGAGCGAATGATTGTGCTCAATTCTGTAGCTAAACTGAAAGATATTCGCTATAAGAAATAGAGCAAAGAACGCAAGAAATACCTTTCGTTGTTTTTCTGAGGCATAATAGTATCCGAATGGAATAAGGGTTAGTGACAATCCGAGATTCATCCACCAAAACTGTAAAAAACCAAACAATGTCAGGGGTCTTGGCACGAGATACCCAGGGTTAATGAATTGATGCTTTATTGATGCAACAAGCAGAATGTCTCGTATATGCGGCAAGGCAAAAATGAGTGCTGGTACAGCAAAAGGAAGCACAGTCTTCATTCTTCTAAAAATTATTAACAGCGCTACTATGCTTATTGCCGTTCCTAAAGCGACCAAACTATGAACCCGTGTTGATAGTCCTACGACAATTCCGAGAAAAAATAACGCTTTAATAGAGAGCTTTCGATCTTTTAAGAGCTTATTCACAATAAAAGAGATGATGGTCATGCTCACTGCCAAACCGACAATGAGGTGACGCTGGTTAAGAAACGGATTAAGTGTAAAAAAGAGAGAGATGATGGAACCGTCAAATGGGCCCTTATGGAGATAATCGGGCAGGCGCCATACCTCAGTAAATAATTGAGTACTGAATGATTTGCCTTTGAAAAAATCCAAAAATGAGAGTGTACTAGGAAAAACAAAGAGACCGACGGAAAAAAGTCCAAGAAGCACATTTTTTCCAAAAATGAGTTGAGAAAAGTGGTAGACGAGATAAAGAAGTACAGTAAAAAATATCACGCTTATACCATTGAGCGCATAGTCTATGCGTACTCCTATACGTTCAAGTAATCCAACAAGTAAATCAAGCGTATAGTGATATGGCAAGGGTTTGCCGGGATAAAATGGTGACTCCGGTGGCAAATTATTGCCCCACGAAAAAGAGCGAATGAGTGAAAGATGCAAGCCAAAATCTCCAACTTGATGCCGCGCTACCCGAAACTCGTGTTTTTGTGCATCATAGCCAAATGACTTGTTCATGAGCCACGCGGAGAACAGAAAAAATACGACGAGAAGAATAATGTTACCCTTTTTTCTTGAGTCCATAGAAAAATGCGGCGACAAGCGGAGGCGTGGCTGTTACTATTTTTTTTGCAAGCGGTACCCATCTCCCCCATTCACCGGCATAAATAAAAGGCGCAAATCGTAGAAGCATGCCAAGGCTCAATCCGTAGGAAGTCCATTCAAGAATTCCTTTCCGTGAAATCAACGCAAGAAACGTAAGCGGCCATATAAAGTACCACGAGTAAAGCTCCTCTCTCATTGGAGAGAGAAGAAAAACAACGAAGAGAAGATATGCCGCCCATCGCCATATGCGTGTCCAGTCTGTCTTTAAAGACCGACGCGATTGCCACCAAAGGATAACAAAAAGCGGCAAGAGAACAAGCGTTGCAAACTTAGTAAGTATTGAAAAAAGGAGAAGGATAAAACCTACAGCAAATCTTTGTCTTTTTGCCATCATAAACGCAGCTATGGCAAAAAACATCATGACAACATCATTATGAGCTGACACCAATGTCTCGATAATTACCAACGGGTTGAGGACAAAAAAAACGAGTGACTCCAGTTTTTTTTCTGAAAGGTACCAAATAGTCCTCGCAAGTAATAAATAAAATACAACCATTAAGGCTTTAAACGAGTAAATGCTAACAAACACATTACCAAATCCTAAATAGTGAGGGATAGACGTCGTTGCTATCCACATTGGCCCATACAATGCAGTTTTGTTGGAGGCATGAAGAAAAGAAAGCATTGGCTCGTTTCGTATTTCAATTGGCATTACTATATATGGATTTTCGCGGTAAAGATACATCACCTTTGCTGTAGCGACATAATTAAAAATATCATACGAAAATGCGGGAAACGAGAAAAAAAGCACAAAACAGGTAAGGAATATAATTTTCCAAACCATTCTCACATCCATTTTTCTCTCTCGAACACCACGTAACAACCAAAAATAGAAATAAAAAAGTAACAAAATAATTGCTACGTAGACGACTGTTGCAAAAGGACGATGTTTGTGCACGAAATCAAACGCAACAGGTAAAATCTTGAGGTCAAAATTGGCATCCACAAAGCCAAAACTGAAAATTGTGAGGAGAATGAGTGCTCCGAAATAGAGTACAATCATATCTTTCTCCTTGTTCTAGAAAAAACGTGCTGGAGTGAGTATATCAGGAGAATATAGAGAACTGGCAGAATAGGAAGCAAAAATCGTGTCGCAATAATTCCCAGAGAAAAAAATGCTTCGTAAATCAATGCCCAAATAAGGAGAAGTGTTATTGTCTCGGATAATCTCTTTTTTTGAATGATGAATACCACCGTCAATATTAATGGAAGTAATGAAAGTATCGGCCATGTCCAACGCCAATCCTCCGCCGGCATTATTTTCATCTCCCCCCACCACGTTTGCCACTGATTAAATAACATGAGTCTCCAAAAAGAAAATGGAAAAATAAGTTTACTTTGTTGGTATTGTAGTATCCATTTTTGAAATCCGAGAAAATCTGCGAGTGTATATCCGTTCAGGAACGTCCGAACGTAGGAAAGCATGAGTACAACGACACTTAAGGGTACCCATGACATAAATCTCCACAACGTTCTTCGGTTCCGCTTCAGTATTAACAAGAGAGAAAAACTGCTAAACAAGATAATCGCGGGAACAACACTCTTCGTTGCCATGACCACACCAAGGACCAAAGATGTTAAGAAAAATCTTTGAGTTTTCCGTTCCTTCTGAAAGAAAAAAATGGAAAGGAGAATCCAAGGGAGTTGAATAATATCCATGAGTGGTGAAACGCGAAGTTGATTAAGGAAAAGCTCTTCTGTAACAAAAAAGGCAACAGGAATGAGCGCAAGGACGCGGTCATTGAATACTAATATCCCCAATAACCATATGGCAACCAGTACAAGAAGTGCGCTGCCAAGAATTACCGGCCCATCGTTTTGAAAAAAAGCAAATGATGCACCAACCATATATTTACCTAGAGGGGTAATTTCAGAATTAATAAGTATGGGATCAACACCTCGCATATATGCACCTGCTGCATAGCGAAAGACGACATCGTCAGCTATGAGTGCTGTAGGCTCCTTTTGACGGTATTGTGACGCATTATACAGTCGCTCGAGATTTTTATAGTTTTCCTCTGTATAATATCGAGCGAAAAACCTTTGTTGAGGATCAAAAACTATAGATCCGATACTCCAACACATTACGACTATGCTAAGAAGTGCAATGAGAACTCGTGTAACTCGTTTATTGAACATGGATATTTTGGAGTTTTTCTCGTTCTTCGCGCGCTTCACGTAGAAGTTGTGCAATAGGAAGAGCGGTCGGTGCTTCCTTTTCCGGTTGCCATGTAAACTCCCTCGGAAGACGAGTTTCGAGCTCTTGTAGAACCGTGCTATGCTCACGCATTGACTCCTTAAGTATTGTTTCCAACTGGACGATATCTTTGCCATCTTTTTTTGCTTTTTGGAGCATTGTCGGCAGGAGTTGTACGTGTTGATTAGATCGTTTAAGGCCGTCAACCGCCAAAAGATATTGACCATACTCAAAAAGTGTTTTTGCTTCTACTAAATATTTGTCTGCAAGACTCATGTGATACTTAAACTGAGCGATGTTGCCCCAAAACCAGTAGTTTTTAATCTGATCAAATACTCGCGACACCCGATAGAATTTGTGGCCCGGCATGTAGGAAGGATACGGCAGAACGTATGCGCCCCAAGCCTTCGTCGCAAACAAGAAGTATAGCAGGACCGCCAGTATGATCTTTGCAAGGCCACCCCTTGCAAATGCTGTCATTGCGCTCTCCATAGTTATCTCATTTTTTGTGCAATAACCCCCACACACCAACACAGGTAGAGTTTGATTCTCCTCTTCTCTATCCATTGCCAGAGTCGCTCGTACCATGCACCCAATCGCCAATGTCTCAGATTGTAAAGTCTTCCGTAGTAACCCCATCCATAGGATCGAACAGGAGTAAGCCCGACTCGATGAAGTAAACTCTCAAGTTCACCAACAGAAAACTCCCTTTCCCACCCGGCAAACCATTTTCCCAACCACATGAGCACGTGTTTCTTAATGGTATACGTCGTATAGCGCTGGGGAGCATCGACAAGGAGATATCCGCCTGATTTAAGTACTCGTTTCTGCTCTTCGAGGAGTTCTTGAGGGTTTTTAAAGTGTTCGAGGAGTCCCTGGTGGAAGATGATATCAAACGTGTTATCCTTAAACAGCATGTTTCTCGCATCTGCTTGGATCGTATTGATGTCAACCTTCGCTTCTTTTGCATTTTTTCGAATAAGCCCAAGAGCTTCACGAGTGAAATCAAGTACAGTAACCGATGCTCCTTTCTTCGCAAGGTAGATACTATCCCCACCCATACCTGCTCCAACTTCCAATATCTTCTTTCCTTTTACTGATGTCGTCGACAGTAAATTAGCGAGCAATTCCTCGTGCCTCACCATCGGTTGATGATCAGGTCTATTCCAATAGTCTCTCCAATGTGATTTAGTCGAGATTTTTGCCATAAAGATATTTGAATAACGCAAATTGTAATTGCACTCCTGAAAAATAAGCAAACAATAACCCATAAACACCATCAACAAACCCCTGGTGGCGGACAAAAAGGTTAAGAAATGTAGCGGATGGCTTAATAAGTAAGTAATTGAGGACAGTTATCAAATTTTTCGATACTCGATCTTGCACCATTTCACGGGCAACCAAATGACTATATCGCATCGCTTTCTCCCAGTATTCAGCAAATGTTTGATAGGGGTAATGAAGGAGTTCATTTTTTAATGTTCCGACCGAGCCGTCGATGACGATCTGTTCATGAACGCTTTTTTGAGGAAACCTTCCTTTTCCTCTCCTAAAAAACCGAATCACCGGATCCGGGTATTGGCCGCCTTTTCTCATCCAATGGCCGAGGAAGAAGTTTTTGCGAGGAAGATAGTAGCCGACTGGACGTTCTATCGATTCCCGGAATTGAGACATCTTAAATTCCGGGAATCGGCCTTGAACAATGTCTTTTATCTCTTCCCTAAGTTCTTCCGTCACTATTTCATCTGCGTCTAATTGAAGAATCCACTCTTTTGTGGCAAGATCAACAGCTTTTTGTTTATTGATGTGAAAGATGTACTCATTTTCAACTACTTTAATTTTGGCTCCGTACAACCTCGCAATCTCAACCGTCTTATCCGTGGATCTCCCATCAACGACTACTATCTCATCAGCAATATCTTTGACCGACTCTAAACACCGCGCCAATGTGTCTTCCTCATTAAACGTCGCAAGCACCACTGATAAGCTCATTAACGTATTATACCAAGACGAAGAAGGTGAAGTGTAAACTGTAGGTAAACCTTAATCAGCAACAGAAGAGAATCCAATTTTTTTCTCAACACGAGAGAGTCGATCTTCGATCCGCTGGTGCTGCCCCTGATGGAGCGTTTGCTCTTCACGGCGTGCCTTAATTTCATCAATAAATGTATCAAGCTTGGTATTCATAGCATCAATTTTACTTCCTAACTCTTTTTTTACGATCTCAATAAGATCGCGAAGAAATTCACTTTTGAGCCAATCTATATCTGCTTTCGTTAACATATTCCTCCACTCTACTGCGTGAAAAAACGTATGTCAATGAGCGGCTTGCGACCCTTTCTTCGCGAGGAGTTTTGAGCCCGATTGGAAGAAAATTTCGAACCGAACGTCCGGAAATTGGTGCTGGAGATCCTTCAGGTCATCGCTCGAGGTATTGATGAATACTCGATCTTTCTTAAAAATTTCTGACCATTCAGATTTTGGCAAAATCCACCACGAAACTGATGGTCGCTCACTATACACGGCATAGGTTTTGCGCCTGCTGTAATACACGGCAGTTGGGAAATAATAGTGAGTAAGGTAAACCACATCGTCACTATTAGTAAACTCTCGTGTGGCGATGGCTACTTTCGCTTCGTCACTAGCGACATCTGGAACTATGTATTCGGATCGAAAGTAGACAAGTTGAAAAATAGCAACGGCAAAAACGAAAAATACCAATCGCTTTGATAGTCGAGTAAGAAACCACCCGCAGATAAGTGCTACAAATGGGTAAACTGGATGCAGAAACCACGTGCTTTTTTCCTGCAAAAATGAAAGAAGTATCAAAAACACGATAATAAATTGAGAAAAAGGGAGTTTTTTTGCATAAAAAAGTGCCGGAATAAAAACGATAAACCACAATTTCAAGCCAGTTTTGAGATGCACGATATAGTCAAACGAGAATTGACCAACTCCAATTTTTTCACCTTGTTGCGCAAAGAATTGTTGGACAAACTGCTGACCATTAATCAGGTAACTTACTGCAAACCATATTCCGGCAATTACAACGGCAAAAACGAGTTTTTTTGTTTGAAAAAGTGATGGATACAAAAATCCAATGAATCCTTTTGTCAAAAATGCAAACCCTGATGCAATACCTGTTACTCGGGGCGAGACCGCCGAAAAAAATATAAAAAACGTTAGAAGACTATCCAGATTTCCTGTTCTCGCCCGCCATAAAAAAGCAGGAGTAGAAAGAAGTATTAATGAGGATGCTATGGCTGCGTCTGTTCCCCACTTTTTTTGTGCAAACCAATAAAGAGTCCCCACCGTTGCTACACCACTTACGGCCGAAACGAATCGCGCCGAAAATTCACGATCTCCGAATATTTTGTACGAAATCGCCGTTAACCAATAATACAGAGGCGGCTTCTCCAGAAATGGTTGCCCGTTCCAAGTGGGGGTTAAAATATTTCCCTTCTCTGATATCGTTCTTGATACATCGGCATACCACGCCTCGTCCCAATTAGTCAGGTGCGCTTCTCCCAAACGCCAGAGCATGAGGAAACCCGCAAGAATAAGAATAGCAAGTAAGGGCAACTGCTTAACGAATGAACGTTTTTCCATACAAGGAGATAAGAAGAAATACTATACCTACCATCGTGACAGCATGCGCAAATTTTCGAAGTTTTGTATCTTCAAAAATAATTTCTATGCGATGATCGCCGGGTTCGACAAAGAACGTCATCAGCCCCCGCCATGTTGGGTCTTGAAACTCTATCGTTGTAGGGATGCCATCAACGAGCACGCGCCATCCCGGAAAATATAATGTGTTCTCGACGAGTCTTGTTTTTACACTCGCTTGAACTGTATATTCATGTCTTGTTGTCGTTCGTCGTCCCTCCTCAATGATTGCATTACCATCAATGACTTCCATTTTTGATGATGATATGTGCTCCATAAATCGCACCGACCAAATCGGGCTACTTTCACCAGTATCAGTCGTCCCTTTGTAGACTCCCGTATAAAACGACTCGGGCTTGATCATATACTCTTTTGCTTTCCACATCGAACTTGTCGTGACTATCGCAAGCAAACTCAATCCAAGTGCAAACTTCCACACGTATTTCTTGGAAACAGCAGGAACAACAATGCCACCTAACGCGGCTCCTAAAAATACTGTTACACTCAAAAGTCGCCAGGGAAATTGAAACTTTTGCAACATTGTGACTGTCTTCCAAATAAGAGATGAAGCATCGGTCATGAGAAAGAGCGACACTAAAAACAGAATTAAAAAACTACCAACAAGTAAGCGAGTTGAGCGTTTCTTTAACAGAAAAAGTGAACCCAGAACCACAATCCATTGAGCAAGTCCAATTGATTTTGTAAATTGATTCCCACCGCCGTAGTTCCAGGGTGATGAGAAAAACCATGACCATGGGACAAATCTACCGCTCAATTCTCCCTTTGTCACAATATCCCGAAGCGTATATTTTCCTTCAAAAAATGCCGGAAGCCAAAAAAATGCAGAGAGAGCGAAGCCGAGCAGTAAGTAGTAAACAGTAAGTAGTAAGAACTTAAAATTTCTACTTGATTGGAAATGGAACAAATAAAGAACATATAAACCAATAATTGGCAAGAACATTAAACTAACTGCATTGTGAGAAAGGATAAGAGCTGCTGTTGCAAGTGAAATAATAACACCACGGTTTTGCATCTTTGAGATGCCATCAACTCCCCAAAGAATGAGTGGTGGAAAGATAAAAGCTACGTGCTCGCCGATCGCTCCCCGCACATAGAGATCAACAAAGCGATATGGTGCAAACCCATAGAGTACGGCTGCTACAAAACCCGCAGCAATTCCCCACCTTGACCGCGTCCAAAGGTACATGGCAAAAATACTTGCGATATAGGAAACACCAAATACAAGTTTCGTAGCGTCAACAAAAGAAAACCCAACTGCCTTAAACAGAGAAGCAAAATAGGAGGGCAACGGGTATAAAAACATGAGAATTGGATGTCCGTATCCCCAGTTTAAGTTTCCAGCCCAACGCGGAATAATGTTTCCTTCGCTCAGAGACGTATAAAAGTTGGCTATGCGCGCGACATGATCCTGCCCATCATGAGTTACTGGTAGTCCCGGCTTTAGGAGGTCAATAAGCGGTAGTAATGCAATAACGAAAACAACAAGTAGAATTATTTTCTCTATCTTTTTCATATTGTCCTCTTTTGAATTATAAACCCTGACGGAAGCTCACGAGTATCAATCACCTTTCCCTCTTTAATAACCGTCTCGAGCCAACCCTGATAACTCCATGGCTTTGATGGATCCGGTTCAATGAGAAGATAGAGCGTTCCCGCTTTTTCTTTCCCCGGCAAATAGCCATATGTCTTTTGTCCGTGCCACCAGAGGAGATAATCGTATGCGTCAGTAAGGACCACTGGCGTAAACACTAAGAGATTGAATGGGTTTCCTTGCGCGTCTAGATACATCGTGTCAATCGCATCAATTTTTCCTCTTATTTTTGCAGTTCCCCCGTAATCCGGTACGCGATACAGGCCGTCAAGTCTTCTGATTGAGCTTAAGAGAAACGAACCAATGATGAGCAAAAATATTACCCGACCGTACCATGTTTTTCTTAAGGAATTAAGGAATATTCCTCCAAGGGTCAGGTACACGGGAAAAAGTCCGATAAGATACCAATCCCAAATCTGAAACGGATATGCCAAATAGATGACGAACATGATAAGCGGAATACTAGCTAGAGTTTTAATGATGAGTGATCGCCCAATGGCTACGTATCCCAAACCTGCAAGAATCATAAGAAAAGAAAATGTTTCTCCAAGTTGTCCCTCAACAATAAATGTCGCCTTGAGATTGAGGAGAAATCGGACAAAATGATCGTATACGACCTTGCTATATAATTCGCCGCCACCCAATCCCTGATTGACTCCAGAAAAGAATTTTAATAATGACTTTGTGGTCAAAAAATCATGTCGAAAATCAAAAAGGATGAGCGGAGAGAGAAAGAGAATAAGTATACCGATGAATGAAATGAACGGAAACGAAAATCGCTTCTTTCTTGCAATAAACCAAGCAATAAGGAGCGTCGTTATTGTGAAGGGCGCAGCAAATGCAATTTCAAAGTGAAACAGCAGTCCGAGGCTACCGGCCAATAAGAGAAATGATTTCTTATGGCCGTTCTTAATCCATCGCAATAAAAAGTAAAGACACAGAGTCGAAAGTGGTAATACAAAAAAGGGGCTCCAGATGAATGTTGCCGCAGCCGCAGCGGCAGGAGAGACCGCAAAAAGAAATGCTGTTGCAAGACCCACCTCGGCAGAAAAAAACGTTTTACCGACCAGGTACCCTACATATATTGCAGCCATGCTTACTGCCAACATGAGCCACATAATCGCCCGGGGATCGCCGCCGGAAAAAGCGAATGGAATAGCTAAGGTGTAGTAGTACAGAGGTCCCTGGAAAACTGCTTGCAGACCGGTATAGGGACCAATAAGTGTTGGTTTTTTGTCAATGACAATTGATTTTACTGCCAATAGATCCCTTCCTTGATCTTTAAGAAACAAAAAATTCCCACTTAGTGTCTCCTGAGCGCGTAAAAAGAATCCCAGTAGAAAAATAGCGATGAGCAATGTTTTTTTCACATCATCAAAGTTTTATTGCAACAATTCCGACCGTATTATCGAGATAAGCAAACTGTTTGAGAATTGGTGCGCCAGCGGGAAAGTCATTGACGTTACCAATAATCA
Organism: uncultured Gammaproteobacteria bacterium; assembly: GCA_964432705.1. Taxonomy (GTDB): domain Bacteria; phylum Patescibacteriota; class Microgenomatia; order UBA10105; family UBA927; genus 01-FULL-43-11b. The sequence continues at coordinate 12,805 of CAYSOR010000001.1, read as the reverse complement.
AAGTATTTGTCAGTTTCGAATCCTTGCTCCAATCAATTGGACGAAACTCAAATGTGTCGAAGGCATGTGGCTCGGCAAACCCACCGGACTTGGTGCCTCCGTTAGCAAGATAACGACGAGGATCATATCCACTATGAAAAAGATAAAACATATAGGATTGATAAAGGTTATTCTGATTGGAAAAAATAATCTTGCCGTATATATGCTTTTCTCTACCAGCGTAAAGAACAGCTTGAGTTAACGCATGCTGAAAAGAATCTGATTGCGTTTGTGGAAATACGTCATAATATTGACGAGTAAAATACCATACGCTTACTGCAAAAATAATGACAGCGCCTATAGACACAAACACACGATACTGTTTCATAATTGTCCAAAGGGACATTGCCCCTATTGCCCCGATAATTTGCCAATATGGGAGAACACTTATATCTCGCATCGCATGCGGTGCTTGCGTGGTAATAGCTGCCGGAAGTGGCGAAATAAGAAGCCACAAAATAATAAATGACTTGGCGTAGCTCCCTTGCCGGGATAAAAGCTTAATAAGGCCTAAAATCACTAGTGGTAACTCCCACCAATACAAGAGTCCAATCCGGGGTACCTTGTGGTTTTCTCTCTCTGATCCGAAAAATAGCCACCTAGGATCGAAGTGGCTGATATAGTTGGCCCAAAAAATTTTCGTGCCGGTAACCCAGCGATGCGAGATTATTTGACCGACGATATCGTTTGAAATCTTGGCTCGAATAAAGTCTCCCTGGCTTTTTTGCATCTCGGGATTATCTAAGGTGAATGCTGATGTGGCTTGAAATCGGACGAGTGCTCCTTGAGTAAGACTTTGCTGAACAAGGGGGGTAAGAAAAACCGTAAAAATAATTGCAGCAACAGCTACTCCTTTTTTCATTTCCCACAACTGTCTCGAATAGAGAATTCCCAGACCCAAAATAACCACTGGGACAATGATTTTCTGACTTTGGTAACTATAGAGAGCGAGAACAAAAAAAACAGTGGACATGATAAGTGAACGGATAGTTTTCCTTTCTATTGCAACTAGGAAAAAATATGCTCCGGCAACATTTGCAAAAAGACCTACGTTCACTTCATGTCCGAGTCGGGATACATATATGTGCCATGGTGATAGTGCGAGGAGTAGGCATGTGAATAGTGAATACTGAATAGTGAATTTTGATTTTTTCAATAATTCTTTAACAAGAAAATACGTAATGAAAACAGTTAGGATAGATAAAATAACGGACGGAAGTCGTACTGCAAGCGCACTTAACCCAATAAATTTTATAAATGGTATGACGAGATACACGTAGAGCGCAGGCCGCCAGTCGTCGTATGCGCGAAGAAGCAAAGGAAATGGCGTATCGTACTCGTCTTTACCGGTTTGGAGAATTGAATAGGCGTTATACCCTATCGAAACCTCGTCAAGTGACGGAGTCGGTGGCACTGTAGACGACCTATAAAGACGAAAGAACGCGGCAAGAAGAAGTATTGCAACAAGAATCCATCTGTTCATAATCATTTTGCAATTCTGATTGCCTCATTGCCATCAAGATAATAAATAGTTTTAATAACACCTCCTGAGATCTCTTGCGGAGTGCCAATAAAGAGTGTCGTACCATCTCTCACTTCTTTTACCCAATCAATCTCCCGAAACTCGTAGATGTCGAACTTGTTTCTATACTCTGCAAATCCCCCCGAGGCTGTTCCCCCCTCTTTTAAGTACATTGCCGGATCATAACGAAGATAATAGAGGAAAAACATGTGCGGCTGTTCGAGTTTCGTTGAAACAACTATTCTCTTATATTGAGCTTTATGCGCTTGGGCGTACTCAACTGCCTGCTTATACCCATATTGCCAGTATTGTGAAAACTCAACATTCGTGTGCCCGAAGTACATGTGGAAGTAGTAGAATATATTGCTAGATATAAAGATACTAAGAGATAAAGATAGTAAAACCTTAAGAAAATTTCTTTTTAGACGAATCCAATGCAAAAAATTAAAAACTCCTATTGCTGTAAATATCTGAAACGTCGGAAGAAACACTATTGATCGGATCGCATGGGGCAATTCCGTCGTCGGCGACGCGGCTATAGGTGCGATGAGAAACCAAGAAAACAAAAATCGGGCGGATTGACCCCCGGATCTGCTTAGGGCATAAATGCCCCACAGAAGAAATGGCAATTCCCATAAGTAAAGGAGCCCCATATCGGGTGCGTGATGCCTGGGGTTGTCGCCGGTAAGAAATAACCAACGCAGTGAATAATGAGAGAGGTAGCCATTAACTATGGTTTTTGCCCAAACAAATCTCCGATTATCAAATACTATGCCCCAAGGGTTAGCATTTTTTTGATCTTCTTCAAGTTTGGTTACACTGCGGGCAAGGAGCATGGTTTGATCAGCAAGTGAACTCGTTCCTCTAAGTCTCGTCAACGTGTTGCTATCAAAAAATATTCGAAAAAGCGGTGCAACCGTGAAAAATCCTGCGATAATGGCTATGGCAAGCACTCGTTTTTGTACAAGCAATTCTCTTCTGTATATCCAACCCAAGCACAAAACAAAAAACGGAAGGAAAATACGTTCACTATGGTATGTGTAGAGTCCTAAACCGAAAAGTATCGCACTTACCACAAGCCAACTCTTCTTCTTAAAACTCCTAAAGAAACACACGAGGGCCCAGATATTAAGAGTGACGCCGATATTTGCTTCAAATGCTATTCGAGAAAATTGAATATGCCATGGGGAAATGGCAAGCAAAAAAGAAGTGATAAGTGATAAGTGATAAGTGATAAGTGATTTTTGAAATAATTCTTTGACTAAAACGTAGGTGCCCAACACCGCCAAAACTCCCATAATTGCGGAAGGAAGTCTCACTGCCCACGTGTTGAGACCAAACGCAGCAATTGAAGGTATCGCAAGATATGCATAGAGAGGTGGTTTGTAATCGTCGTATGAGCGAAGTGATACTGGTAAGAAAGTCCCATATTCGTCACGCCCGGTTTTTAAAATTGAATATGCATTGTAGCCAAGTGCTGCCTCATCCCAATCCGGACTTGGCGGCACGACACCGAGATTCCATAGTCGTACGGAAGCAGCCACGAGAAGTATTCCAATAAGAAAGAAGTATTGAAATCGTTTCATAGTTTTTTCGGAAAATCTATGATGTCAAATATCACCAAAATCGGCGACCCGTTGAGCGTGCTAATCGTCTCCAAAACATTCGCGTAATTCGGTACAAATTGCTGTCGGAGAACATACAGGGTTTGCTTTTCAAATGTCGGACGTCGATCTACGAATTGATACTGGTCAAAACCGTAGACATGGAAAAACCCTGCTGCGTCGCCGGAACGATTCACAGATGTCTGAAATTTCTTCGGATCAAAACGGTCATAAAAAAGCGTATAGATATACGGCCGACCGATAATATCATCTATAATTACCCGATCATATTGGTACTTAATGGTTGATACATATTGAACCGCCTCCCGATACCCCCACTGCCACTCCCCTGAGTACTCTTTTGCGTAATGATTAAAGTAGTTATGCCAGTAGTAGCCGAAGCTTGCAAAATATAATGTTGCTATAACTAGTCCAGCGATGAGCTTTCTTCTATTTGATATTTTATATCTGATATTTGATAGTATTCCGAAGGAAATAAATAGCTGCCACATGGGTAAACTATTTTCTATGCGCAGTGCGTGTGGAGTCTCACGCGCGGTTGCCGCAGGAAGCATAGCTGCAATAATCCAAAATAAAGAAAGCCAAGCTATTTCTCTGTTTGTGCGGAATAATCCTAATATTCCGATTATCAAAAATGGCAACTCAATAAGATAGAGTTGTCCGACATCTTGGATAGAAAACTTGGGATTGCCGTCTCCGCGAACAAAGAGAAACCACGGTTCCAAATTATCAAAAAAATGGGTAAGATAACTTCGTGCGTAACCAATCCTACGATTATGCATGAGTCTCGCCCACCAGGTATTGTGGTCTAGCTCCATGCGTCCGTTTGCCGTCGTAACGATCCCTGAATCAGAAAAAATATTTACTTCGGTAAAACGCAACCTCGATTCCCGCGAGACAAGATGAGGAATCATAGGAAGAGCTATCACAAACGCAATAATAAAACCAAAAACAACTTTTTGAATCTGTGTCTTTATGTCTTTCCAACAAAAAATGATAAGACACAATGCGATCAGCGGCCCGGAATATCTCGCGCTATTAAATGTATACATCGCGAGTATAAATGGAAGCCAGCACCAGAAAAATAAATAAGACTTTTCTCTCGCGCGCAGCATAAGATATGCTCCCCAAAGAATAAAGGTGAGCGCAATATTTGCCTCGAATCCCGCCCTAGAAAGATTAATGTGCCAGGGAGA
>CAYSOR010000001.1:0-8323 GCA_964432705.1 uncultured Gammaproteobacteria bacterium | reverse complement strand
GCTAGTTCATTTAGGCCAAAGAGCGCGACAAAGGGAACTGTTAGGTATATGGAGGCCGGAGGCTTGTAATCCCCAAATGCGACGAACGTATCTAGTGGCAGAAATCGACCGTATTCGTCTCTACCCGTTTTCAGAATGCTATACGCATTGTATCCAATGGAAACTTCATCCCACGAGAGAGAAGGAGGAATTTCGGCTACTCTCCAAACTCTCAAAAAGAAGGCCAAAACTACAATGCAAAAAAGAAGAAAATCTATTGAGAGCTTTTTCATACTGTTTCCTCATCAGCCGACTTAAGGATGCCGAGGACGAACAGACTCGAAATATAGCCTATATGACTGTTGTTAAAATAGCGGCTTAAATACCAAAATAGTGAGAGTGTCAGTGCATAACCGATAAAAACTTTCGACGTCATGGGTTTCCTACTAAGCCACCAAAGGCTCATCACAAGCACTGGCACTCCTAAAACAATCTGCCAGATTATAAATGGATAGTACGCGTGGATATCTCTAATTATTCCAAGCTGATTAAGTACCATTCCCAATCCGTAACCGGAGATTGGATAATTGTATTGAGTTGTACCGCTGAGAAATCGAATTGTACTATCGATGAATGCTTTTGGATCCCAAAGTAGAAATGGACTCGCAAGTGCAAGAACCATAACACCGCTGACCGTAAAGAAACTAACTATTTTCCTTAAGTTTTTAGTAACAAACCAGAGATACGCTGCCAAAAAAGGCACACTAAACCAAATCGTTTGCTTGCTCATAAGCGCGAGCCCGAATATGACTGCGGACCAGAAGAGTCGCTTTTTCTCAAGAAGAAACAGGGACCACACAAACCAAAAGAGCGCAAAAATATCACTTCTCCCTTCGATGAAATAGTCGATAACGGCTGGAGAAAGTGCGGTGAGTGTCACCGCAAGTAATGCAAGCGGTCGATGTTTGAACCATTTCCAAAGTACAATTAATAACCCGACCATCGTAACCAAAAGTGCCATGCGACCGTCGAAATAGCCCAAGAGCGGAATACTCACAAAGTAAATGCTAAAGGGAAACAAAAGATACCATGGAGGCATCACAAAGTGGTAAAGTGCTGGATTAATCGCCCTGGTATCACCCGGCTCGTCATAATTAAATTCCTCGACAGCTGTGCCAAAATATGTTTCTTTATATGGATTCTTGCCCGACAAAAGGTAGCGCATCGCAGCTTCTTGCTGCAAGATTATATCGTGAACGCCATAAACCGGCGCGGTTTTCGCCCGATCAACAATTGCCGTCATTGTGGTACCACCGACGACAATGGCAATCACTATCCACAAAAGAACTTCAGATATTCGATTCCGGGAATCTCTCGCGATTCCCGGAATCTTTTTTTGAACTGGCGGATAAAGGGAGAAGATTATATTGCTGGTCAAAATGAGAAACAGGATCCCAAACAGCCAATACGGAGTTCCTTCAATGGGTAAAATTCGATACCCCATCACCACGGGTATAGAAAAGGCAAACAGAAGAATTGCTTCAAGGGCCGAAATATTCATACCTCTTTCATTTTATCATCTCTTTAAGAAATAGAGCTTTGCATCATTAATATCTAATATCTTGTCAAATTTCCACTTGTTAACATCAATTTTGGGATACTCACCGCTGCAGTGAGAATCGTAACAAATAACTTGGACTTTCCCTTGTCTTACAAGATTATCAGCTGAAGGACAAGTGGTTGATTCGCAAACAAGAAAGAGGGTTTGATAACGATCCGACAAAACAGATTCAACTTTAAGTCCTTGAGTGAGGAAAAAATAGCGATAATGAAGGTCTGAGAATGATCGGGAGGCGATAAGACCGAATGAAAATGGTTGATCTGTTGCTTCATGCGCAATTTCCTTAACCACGGCATTCGTTCGAGCGATATCATTAAACCCAATCTTATTTATGTCTAAACGGCTTATGTTGCTTAAGGAAAAAATAACAGCCAAACCAAAAGACACCCACGACATTCCTTTTCCCTCTAACCATTTGAGGAGAAAGCCAAAAAGTAAAAAAGGTGCGGGTAAGAGAAAAAAGAGATAATGGTCATAGACTACGCCCCTGTAAAGCGACATAGCGCCAATGCCTGCAAAAAACCAAAGTGCAATGAAGGATTTCCAGAAGTTTCGTTTAAAAAACGAGATTGCAAGGAGAATTAAGAGCGCTACTGCCTCCCAGCCGGCAGGAAACTGGACAACGCGGCGAATCACACGACCACCGTAGTCAAGTACGTTTGCAAGGATTTGTCGCTTTACAAACGGTATACCCCCTCCAGAAAAAAAATTTCTAAGGACGCCAACAATATCTTCAAATCCATGGGATCTCTCGTAAACAAGAAACGGCAAAAGAATGACGACAAAGCCTAATGCTGTTCCAATCAATGATCTGAAAAGCACCGAGGCTTTTTCTTTTCTTCTAACCAGGAGAACTGCGTAAAAGAGTAGTGTCGATACAACAAACAAAAGATTTGGGTAATGAAGCTGTACCAAAACGGCGAGTGCGGCGCCAGTTAGGATACCCCATCCAATATTAGCTACCCTTTTTAACTTATATATACCAACCATATAAAGCAGTACAAAAAACGGAATGATATTCGGCTCCCACAACACGCGGTCAGATGAGACAATCTGAGGCGATACTGCCCAAAGAGCGCTAAGCAAAGTAGCAATCTGCCAGCCAAAAAACTCTCTTCCCAAAAACCACAGAAGTCCGACCGCTCCCACGCCTAGAATCGCGGTAAACACCGCTGGCATGACAGGGTTGAACCCTGTCAGGAAAAAAGAGGGGGCAATGATGTAGTAAAACGCAGGTCCAAGGTGTTCGCCGCTTAATACTGTGGGACCAACGAGTGGAAGGATGCGATCCTTCCATGCCTGATAAATATGAATTCCCGTTCTTCCTTGATCTCCGAGAAACTCAGTGAGCTCACTAATTCGATAGAGACGAAGGAAGGCAGCGATGAGTAAAACGCAAGCGAGTGCTATAATCTGGTAAGAAGACTTCCGAGACTTCACCATGAGCTCATTTAAGCATTATCTTCTTATTCTTGCAATTTCGCTTCTCCCCTTCGTCATCATAATAGCCAATCCTGATCTACCACACACGAGCGACGGTGGTGTGCATCTGCCGCGGATCGCGGCGTATGTTAAAGCACTTGCAGACGGCCATTTCCCCGTTCGCTGGGCAGGGGATCTTAACTACGAATATGGCCTACCATTGTTTAATTTCATATACCATACTCCGTACCTACTTGCCTCACTCTTTGTGGCTTTGGGCTCAAGTCTTGTATTTTCCTTTAAGCTCGTACTTATGATGAGTTTTCTTCTTTCAGGTGTATTTATGTACTCATTTGCAAAAGAATTACTCAAAAATAACAATAAAGCCTTTCTTATTGCTCTTTTTTATCAATTTGCCCCATTCCGACTCGTTGAACTTTTGGTTCGCGGAAGCATAGGAAGCGCGTACGCATATACATTTTTGCCGCTCGTTCTTCTGGGTATTGTTAGACTTACCAAGAAACCGACTGTCCCTAACATTGCTCTCACGGCTCTCGCGACCGCCCTACTCATCACCTCTCATAACTCATTGAGTCTTGTCTTTTTTGCTCTTACTGTTGTATCTCTCCTCATACTTTCACCATCAAAAAAGTATACTCGCATTGCCCTTTTTGCTCTTGCTAGCGGTCTGGCTCTTTCCGCTTTCTATTGGGTACCGGCACTCCTTGAACACCGGTATACGTACGGTAATCTTTTTATGAAAAACCTTTACAAAGACCATTTCCCCCCTCTCATAAACTTCTTTATCCCCAATTTCACAAACGACATTCGCCTTCGTACTGCAGAAATTTCTGTACAACTCGGACTCTTCCATGGTATTGGTTTCTTTCTTGCTCTTTATGTACTCTTGCGCAAAAAAATACAAAGGAGCATTACAAAAAAACTCTTTTTATTCTCGCTTGTTCTTACCATTACCACATTTTTTTTTATGCAGCCAATATCACGATTTTTTTGGGAAAATGTCAACATATTACGGCAATTTCAATTCCCATGGAGATTACTCGCGGTTACGACATTTACCACAAGTATTCTCTCCCTGTCATATCTCGAGTTTTCTTTCTTTAAGAAGCCCTTTGTCTTTACCATTCTCTGTTCTCTGGTTACTTTCTCCACTCTCTTTTATTGGTACCCTCCACAGGGATTTGATCAGGTCAACGAAAAAGATTTTTGGAATTACCCTCTCAACACCACCTATTTCGGCGAAACCGACGTCATCTGGTCAGCGGGTCCTGCAAAAGACTATCCCAAGGAAAGAATTGAGGTAATAAGCGGCCAGGCAACGGTTTCTAACTTTTCCAAAATCACGCAACGTCATACATTCCTTGTAGATGCCAAATCCGAAGCCCGACTCGTTGACCACACTCAGTTTTTTCCCGGCTGGCGTGTATATATTGACAACACGCAAGTGCCAATCCAATTTCAAGACCCGAACCATCGTGGGCTCATCACCTTTGATATGCCGAAAGGAAACCACAGCGTGCGCGTGATCTTTGGTGAAAGCAAAACAAGAGCGATTGCTGATACAATCTCTATAGCAACTCTAACAGGACTTATTTCCTTGGCTCTATGGCGCAAAAACAAACGGCTCATCTGACACATCGCGAAGCGTTGCTATCGCTTGGTGTAAGCATTGTCATTACGCTTGTATTCTTTTATAAGGTACCTCTCGGCTTTGTTCCCTTTCCCGGAGATTTACTCCTTGCTGAAAGCAAACCCTGGAGTACATATAGCTATGAAGGGTACTTGCCAGGAACAGTCCCCACTAAGGCACAGTACCCGGACGTCATACGGCAACTGTATCCATGGCGAATGCTTGCCGTCGATCAAATGAAAGAAGGCCGTACTCCCCTTTGGAATTCCTATAACTTTTCCGGAAGCCCACTGCTTGCCAACTTCCAGTCTGCTCCATACTACCCACTGAACATCCTCTTTTGGCTTCTCCCGACGATCGATGCATGGACTGTCCTAGTGCTACTCCAGCCGCTTCTCGCACTATGGTTTACCTATCTGTATGTTCGCAAACTCAATCTTCACCCACTCGCATCCTGGTTTGCGGGGGTTTCGTATGCCTTTAGTGCATTTTCAACAGTTCTTCTTGAATACAATACTATGGGGCATGTCATCCTATTGTTGCCACTCACCATGCTGGCAATCGAATTTCTCAGAGAAAAGATATCCGCGGCCTGGTTAGGAATACTTTTATTGTCACTCTCGATCGCGGCTCTGGCTGGTCACCCGCAAATTTTTGCATACCTTCTTATCGGAACCTGGACGTACACTTTTATTCGTATTAAGCCACTAAAAATATCGCTTCTCATAAACGCATTCTCACTCCTTTCTCTCGGTATTGCAGCGATACAATATGTTCCCGGTATTGAACTAATACAGCACGCAGCTCGAAGTTCTCATGATGCAAAAGAAGTTGTTACCAAACTCCTCATTCAACCCTGGCAACTTTTGATGCTTCCCTTCCCCAATATTTTTGGCAATCCCGCGACTCGTTCCTACTGGCCGAGCGACACGTTTGCTTCTAAAGTTACATCCATTGGCCTTCTCCCTCTTTTTTTTCTCCCGGCGCTCTGGCGCACACGTAAAAGCTTTTTTGCAAAATTTTTCTTAATAACAACCGTTGTTATCCTCATTTTTGTTACAAGAAATCCGTTAAGTTCACTTCTTGCTCAACTCAACATTCCACTCTGGTCAACGAGTAATCCGACGCTCATGGTATTTCTCTTGAGCTTTGCTCTGGCAATAGGTACCGGCATCGGAGTCGACAGTTGGACTCGCGAAAATCATACGAAAGTTCGTCTTTTCAAACGCATCACCTCGGTTATCTTATTTTTTATATTACTCATTGGATCAATAGTTGTTGTTCAACAAATGACGCCAGATCCTTGGTCACAAAGGTTGCATGTGGCTCTGCGAGCAATTATTTATGCAAGCGGTCTTTCTCTTGCCCTGTGTCTCGCATTTACTCTCGCAGTAGTTAAACCCAAACTTATGAAGCTCGCTCTCTTCTTCCTCCTTATCGTTCATGTAGCTGATCTTTGGTGGATGTTTCAACGATTTAATCCATTTGCACCAAAAACATTCGTCTACCCAAGCGCTCCAGTTGTTGACTTTCTTAAAAGTCAGGAGGGTTTCAATCGCTTCTGGGGGTATGGAACCGCTTCGATCGGACCCAATATTGCAACTCAACTTCGTCTCTACTCACCTGACGGCTACGATCCCTTATATCCAAAATGGTACGGCGAATTTATCTCCGGGAGCGTTGATGGCACGATACAAACGCAATTTACGGGTGCAACGCGTTCAGATGCGATGGTGGTCCCTGGATTTGGAGAAAAAGATTTATCCAGCAATCTTAACCGCTTACGGGTTCTCGACATCCTTGGCGTTCGCTATATTCTCGACAGAACGGAAAACGCAAGTACGCTTGTTACATTTCCCTCCAATCGCTTTCAACTCATATATGAACGTGATGGGTGGAAAATATTTGAAAATCTGGCCTCTAAACCCCGAGTGTTTCTCGCACGAAATATTGAAACATACGGTAGTCCTGAAGAATTCTCACGCCGCTTTTTTGCAAACGACTTCGATCTTAACACTATTCTCCTTGAGCCAAATACTGGCGTCAATCTTCCACAATCAGAAGGAGGAACAGCCGCTATCACTTCGTACTCACCCAATGAAGTGACTATTGGAGCAGCAGCCACAACTGACTCCCTGCTGTTTCTCTCAGACACGTACTATCCAGGCTGGAAGGTGTATGTAGACGGTCAAGCAACACTTATATATAAGGTAAACTATGCCTTCCGAGGGGTCGTCATTCCAAAGGGTAACCACGAAGTGATCTTTCGCTATGAGCCAAGTTCTTTTTCTATGGGAATAAAGATTTCTCTGGTAAGTTTGCTCATTGCCACAGCAACACTTATGATTATTGCAAAACGCAGATATGAAATTTCTTAAACAGTGGTTGCCATTGCTTCTTATTCTTTTTCTCACTACGTTTTTGCGCTTCTATAAATTAGGGTCTATTCCAAATGGTCTGTATCAAGATGAAACAGCTATTGGCTATAATGCACTTTCAATTCTTCAGACAGGCAAAGATGAGCATGACAATTCTTGGCCACTATACTTTAAGTCCTTCGGCGATTACAAACTCCCAGTCTATATCTACCTCACCGCGGCCTCAGTCAAACTCTTTGGTCTTAACGAATGGGCAGTGCGGTTTCCATCTGCTTTATTTGGAACTTTGACAATATTAATTACTTTCTTCTTTATTCAAGAATTATTTAAGAAATCACTTATCACTTATCACTTATCACTTATCGCAAGTCTTTTGTTGGCCATTAATCCCTGGCATCTCCACTACTCCCGTGCAACGTTTGAGGTAAGTGTCGCGCTGTTCTTTTTTGTACTCGGTGGAGTATTGCTTCTTCGCTCCTTTGTAAAAGAAAAACGCGGAGCATTTTTGTTTGGCACGTTCTGCTTTCTTATCGCTCTCTACACATATAACTTCACGCGCCTTCTCGCACCAGCGCTCTATCTCTTATTTCTTTGGCAATACAAAGAAAGGATTAAGTTAGTCTCCCCGACTGAACGCTTAGGAACGCTTCTACTGTCCGTACTTCTCTTGTCCCCATTTTTACTCACACTCAAAAACGCTGGAGGAGCTGGATCTGCACAGGGAACGTTCATCTCTACCAGTGCAGCTGTCCAAGCTCCTCTTCTTGAGTTTCGCAGCTACCTCATTGAACTTCCGACTCTTTTTACAAAAACATTCTTTAATCAACTCGGGCTCACCTTGTGGCAATACCTTACTAATGTTGTACGCTACCTCTCTGTGGAATTCTTCTTCCTTAATGGCTCTCCTCACGGCAACCACGGCATCGGCAACGTCGGACAGTTTTATCTCTTTGAGCTTCCGCTTATCATTCTCGGTTTTCTCCAAACACTCCGAAGCGGTAAGTACGCCGTCATCCTCGGTTGGGCTGTCATCACGATTACACTAGCAGCTTTAACCCGCGAAGCCCCTCATGCCACGCGGAGTTTCTTTTTACTGTTTCCGATGGTAACGTTTTCATCAATCGGACTCCTCGAAGTTATCGCATGGTTAAGAACGAAGCGAACATTAATGCTCATCGGAATTGTGTTTGTTGTTTACAATCTCGTCTATTATTTCTCTTCATACTATATCCGCTTCCCAGTGGCCTACGCATCAGCTTGGAGAAGTGCAGA